>CAJQKV010000034.1 GCA_905479015.1 uncultured Cyclobacteriaceae bacterium | reverse complement strand
TATACTAGTATTCCCCCTTCTTCTGGAACACTCAATGCATATTCCCCATCTAAATCAGTAGTCGTACCCGTATTTGTGCCTTCTAATATTACGTTGACCCCTGGAACTTCACCACCATCTTCTGTGGAAACCGTTCCTGAAACCAACCTTTGTCCTAATGCCATATTACAAAATAGCAAACACGCTGTTCCAAAGAATATTATTCTTTTCATGGTTCTTATAAAAGTTAAAAATTTATGGGGTGATTGTTGAAAAAATCGAAGGCTTACACCAATACTTAATGACTTCTTTATATTTTTTTTTAAACGATTTTTTCAATATTGCCTGCAATATATTCATTTTTTAGAAGATAAAAAATTACAATCGTTTGAAATGATGTTTAAAGCATTAATTCAAAGTTTAACAAAATGAAAAAAAGAAAAGCAAAAAATAATAAAATACTATTCTTACTCAATTTGTACCTCTTAATGTTCTCATAACAATGAGACTTTTCTACAGGTACACTTTTTGACTTGACAAGACCCATAATGACGTGCTTTCAGTTCCCTTGTTTATTTAATACATATCATATTGACTTTGAATGATCGCTCGTTGACGCAATAGGTTTTGCTGAAATTTTTGACTTTCACCCTTGTCTTCTATCAATAATTTCAACCGCCAAGACTGACAATAAAGTTGCAAATAATCCGTCCCTTTAAATATGGAGATGAGCCGGTAAGGAAATGCTAAGACGCTCGGTTCCTGACTTACACCCAACCAGATCAAAAGACCTTTTTTTCGAAACTCAATTTTACAACTAAATACATCCGATTGTTTGTTTACTATGGCTATGATTTCGTCATCAACATCGATCAAAGTAAATCCCTGTATACTAGGATTCGCTGGACTGATTTTGTCCGGAGACACCAAGGTGCTTCCTACCATGTCTCTTATTTGCGAAAGCATTGCCGTATCTGGATTTGAAAGATTGAAAAGCATATTTCTTTTTTACAAAAAAAACCCTAATCCTCGTAACACAAAAGAATATGCCTAAATATCTGACCAGATTAAATTACGCTGATTTTTTTATCTACACAATCTTTGAAAATATACTAAAAACCTACATTATCATTAGCTTTACTTTCATGACATCAAAAGCACACATTGCTACCGTAAATTACGAAGACTTTGTCTCTCATAATCCAGATCGGAAATTAAACTTCATCGCGCATTTAGGAAAGTCATTGGCTGAAATTGGATTTGTATTAGTAAGTAATCATGGAGTTACAGAGGCTTTACGTAATGAACTTTTCAGTGCTTCTAAAAAATTCTTCGAACTCCCCGACGAGGTCAAATTTAAGTATGAGTTTCCAGAGTTGGCGGGGCAAAGAGGTTACATCGGTAAATTTAAAGAAACAGCCAAAGGATTTAAAACCCCCGATATGAAAGAGTTTTATCATATTGGTCAAACAATCCAAAATTCCATTGGACCTGACTATCCACCTAACATTTGGCCTGAAGAAGTGCCCGAACTTAAAGAGGTTAGCCTACGCATTTATAAAACATTTGAAGAAACTGGCCGAAAATTACTCCAAGCCATAGCTTTGTTTTTGGACCTCTCGGAAGATTTTTTAAATGAGAAAATTCATGCCGGCAACTCTATATTTAGATTGCTTCATTACTTTCCAGTACAAGACATTTCCAAAGTGCCCATAGGATCCGTTAGAGCGGCCGCGCATGAGGATATCAATTTGATTACCTTACTCATGGGAGGAAGTGCTGAAGGATTGCAAGCCAAGACCAAAGCTGGAAAATGGATTGATGTTAATCCTCTTTCTGATCAAATTGTTGTAAATATTGGTGACATGCTTCAGCGACTGACCAACGGCCAACTGGTCTCGACCAGTCACCGCGTAATCAATAAAAATCCGCTATTAATGAAGGAATCAAGATACTCAGCACCCTTTTTCTTGCACCCCGTTCCAAGTATGGATTTGAGTGCACTCCCCGGTACCGTAAATCAGCATCAACCCAAAAAATTTCAAGATATGACGGCGGGTGAATACTTAAATGAACGTCTCAAAGAACTTGGGCTAAAATAAAAAATATGAATCCTAAAACAGCAAGTTTAATTGAGTCACTTCAAAAGAAATACGGCGATACTGGAGAGGATCTCAATATCCATTTAGAAGGGTTGCTGCATGCAAAGCCGATCACCTATTGGGATTACATACAACTTGAATCCCTGCTAGGTACCCAAAATCCAAGAACCAAGCATCCCGATGAAATGGTGTTCATTGTATACCACCAAACTACCGAGCTCATCTTTAAAATGATTTTATGGGAGATCGACCAAATAGCGGTAGAAAAAGATTTAAAAGCAGTCTTTTTTACTGAAAAGCTGACCCGGATCAGTAGATACTTCGATTTACTTTCAAATTCATTTGAAATCATGAATGAAGGTATGCACGTAGACCAATTCATGAAATTTCGTACGACCTTGACGCCCTCTTCTGGCTTTCAAAGTGCCCAATATAGGTTGATTGAATTTGCCTCAACCGAGCTGATCAATTTAATTGATATTCGTTTTAGAGCGACTATTGACCGAAATACCCCTTTTGAACACGCCTATGACCATCTTTACTGGCAAGCTGCTGGAAAAAATCATGATACCGGTGTCAAGTCAACGATGCTCATTGAATTTCAAGAAAAGTATATGGATGATTTCATCACCTTCATGAAATATTATCACAAAACCAATCTCTGGACTCGATTTAAAGGACTTCCCAAAGAAATTCAAAATGAGGTTGAATTGCGAAATGCCATGCGACATTATGACCATACCGTCAATGTCAAATGGGTCATGTTTCACTATAAAACAGCTGCCAAATACCTAAAAAGCACCACAAACGTAAAGGCTACTGGTGGTAGTAATTGGCAAAAATATATGCACCCAAAATACCAAAAACGCATCTTCTTTCCTGATTTATGGACCCCTGAAGAACAAAACCAATGGGGCATAGATAATTTAAAAGGCTATAAAGTTTTAACAAAATAAATGATTCCATTGAGCAAATTTAAATTACAACTGTCCGTCAATAAAATACGGCTAAAGCTCCTTTTTTTGCTGCCATTCATGCTCTTAGAGTTAGGCAAGATAAGCGCGCAAATAATACCAACGTCCCCACACGAACAAGCATGGGTGGATAGCCTTATGACTACTCTCAGTATTCGAGAACAAATCGCCCAATCTTTTATGGCTGCCGCGTACACTCACAATGACGAACCGAATGCTGATCTTATAGGTTTAATCCAAGATATGGGAATCGGTGGTATTATTTTCATGCAAGGAAATCCGATCGATCAAGTCAAGGTCAATACTACCTATCAAAAAGAATCTAAAATACCCCTCTTTATGGCAACTGATGCCGAATGGGGACTCAGTATGAGATTATCCCAGACATCGGATTTTCCTTTTCAAATGGCTCTTGGGGCCCTAGCGGATGATGATCTTATTTATGATATGGGATTTGAAATCGGACTTCAAATGCGCCGATTAGGTCTGCACATTAATTTTGCTCCAGTCATTGACATCAATAATAATCCCCTTAACCCAGTCATTAATTATCGTTCTTTTGGAGAAAGCCGCACACGTGTGACCCAAAAATCAATCACTTACATGAAGGGCCTACAAGCGGCCGGTATCATGGCTGTCGCGAAACATTTCCCGGGTCATGGTGATACACAAACAGATTCACATTATGGTTTGCCGATCATTGAGCACGACAGAGCCCGATTGGACAGCATCGAACTCTACCCTTTTCGGAAACTTATCCAAGAAGATATTGACGGCATCATGATGGCACACATCAATGTCCCCGCTTTAGATGCTACACCTAAACGGGCCGCCACGTTATCTGAAAAAATAGTCACTGACCTATTGAAAACGGAAATGGAGTTTAAAGGATTGGTCTTTACCGATGCCATGAATATGAAGGGGGTTACCTCGGGACATGATTTGGGTGAACCGGAATTAATGGCTTATTTGGCCGGAAATGACATCATTGAATTTTCTTTAAATATCGGCGCATCCATTACGCAAATTGAAGACGCCCTTAAAGCAGGAAGCCTTACTACCGATCAAATTGAGATAAAGTGTAGACGTATTTTACATCAAAAGTACAAACTTGGGCTTCACAAAAAGTCCTTTCACAAATCAGAAAATCTCATTCTAGATATCAACAACCAAACAGCAAGAGACTTAAATAATACTTTGGCCAAGGCTTCCTTAACGGTATTAAAAAGACAATTCTTGGGATTGCCAATGGAGGGTAAAATAGCCACTTTGTCTATCAATACAGATACAATAGCACCGTTCCAAAAAGAGGCGATCCGATTAGGCTTTAAAAACCACTTTTACCTCCCCAAGAAAGCAACCCAAGAGCAAATCAATGAAATAGAAAGAAAACTAGAAGATTTCGAGCGCATATACCTCGGTGTCATCCAGTCAGGTCCTCGTCCCTATGGTCAGATGAAAATATCAAATCAAAATTTGGCCTTTGTCAACGAACTAGCACAAGATCCCCGTGTGATGATCGGCTGGTTTGGGAATCCGTATACCTTGAATCAATTTAACACCCTTCACCAAGCATCAGATTTGGTCATAGGCTACCAAAACAATCCAGCTACTCAAGCTGCTATGACCCAGCTTTTTTTAGGAAATGGTGTGGCCTCAGGTACCTTGCCTGTAACGGTGAACTCATATTTTAAATTGGGTGACGGCATGGTTCTTAATAAAAAGCCAGAAGTAGGTGCCGCACAATTCGATGCCTACCTACCCCTTTTGCAGAACAAAAAGGTAGGGCTCGTAGTCAATCAAACTTCTACCATTGGATCCCGACATTTAGTAGATACTTTATTGAGTTTAGGTATTCAAATAACGAAAATTTTTGCTCCTGAACATGGATTTAGGGGCGATGCGCACGATGGTGCCACCATCTATGACAACATAGATCAGTCAACAGGATTGCCTATCATTTCGATTTATGGCAAACAAAAAAAACCAAGTCCTGAGCAATTGAAAGATCTTGACATCCTTATTTTTGATATTCAAGACGTCGGCGCCCGCTTCTACACGTTTATAAGCACCTTGCATTATGTCATGGAGGCGGCAGCAGAAAACAATAAAGAAGTGATCGTTCTCGACCGACCTAATCCCAATGGAGACTATGTAGATGGTCCCGTATTAAAACCTGCATTTAAATCCTTCGTAGGCATGCACCCTCTACCGATTGTGCATGGCCTCACGATCGGTGAACTAGCCAAAATGATCAATGGTGAAGGATGGCTGGCAACGGGCCAAAAATGTGATCTTGAAGTTATCAAAATAAAAAATTATTCACATGCAATCCCTTGGGCTTTAAAAATCCCACCTTCACCCAATCTCCCCAACGATCGAGCCGTGAGGTGGTATCCGTCACTCTGCCTTTTTGAAGCTACGGTTGTGAGTATAGGAAGAGGTACTTATGCTCCTTTTCAGCAATTGGGTGCTCCACAAATAAATAGTGATTTTAGTTTCACTCCCAAATCTATCAAAGGAATGTCGGTATATCCCAAATATCTCGACATGGTTTGCTATGGGGAAGACCTCACCGCTACTGAACCCATACCCAAGTTCAATCTTTCTCTGCTCATTAAGTACTATCATTTAATCGATATAGGACCTGATTTTTTCAATAGGAAAAAAACATTTAATCAGCTCGCAGGTAACGATGAATTGATGCAGCAAATCATTTCAGGTTTGAGCAAAGAAGAAATCCAAGTAAGTTGGGCCGAAGATTTAGCTGAGTACAGATATTTACGAAAAAAATATTTGCTTTATGATTGATTCAAATCGTAAACTTGAGTGCTCTTTTTAAATCAATCTATCCGCTTCCTCAAGTCTTCCATAAATTCAACACCAGGATCAACCTTTTCGGTACGGTAGCCGGCATCTTTTTCAAGCCATAAGGGATGGTCCACAAAATCTTGATATTCATAATGGCCAATAACGAATTCAATGGGGTACTTTTTCTGAAGATAAGTAACCAACATCACATTGGCTTCTAACTGAGCTGGAGTGAGTTTTCCATCTGCTCCAGGTCCCACGTTTTCAATCCCTATCGCACAATGATTCAATCCAATCACATGACGTGCCATAGTGGTTTCAGGCATTAATCTATAAATAGTCCCGTCGGTATCTACCAAGAATTGGGAGGATACATTCAATGAACCCGCAGATTGAATATCCGCTCGAGCATTGGGTAAAGTACTAGGGTTGAACGTATTGAAGGTTGCTTCCATAGTGGGGATAGCAGTCCAGTGGACCACTACCATACGTGGTAAAATGGTAGGTTTTATTTGTGTTAATCCATAATGTGATGCCAAGTATTCAAGGGTCAACTCAATGCGTTGCTCATCAAAAGATATCGGCCGATCTATAATTTTAGGTAGGGATGGATCCTGGTAAAAAAGGGATTGCATCAGCAAAAAAGATAAAATTATCAGCATTGGGTCAAAAGTCTAGAATGTCTATTGATTAAATTTACCAAAAAAATTCATTCAGACCGCTTTTTTTCCTTGAAATTCAATCCTTACTCCACCGACCTTCCCGTTGCCGACATTTTTGATGAAGTAAAGCACCAACTTCATGCCCACACCACCGTGATCGTAAATGCCCCAGCAGGAGCAGGAAAAAGCACCTTACTCCCTTTGGCCCTAATGAATGAAGCATGGTTAGCTGGAAAAAAGATTCTTATGCTGGAGCCCAGAAGACTGGCTGCACGCTCCATTGCCGAGAGAATGTCTGGTCTATTAGACGAACCCATTGGCCGTACGATCGGCTATAGAATTCGTTTTGACACCAAGGTAGGTCAACAAACTAAAATCGAGGTACTTACAGAAGGTATTTTGACGAGAATGCTCCACTCAGACAACGAATTGCGTGATGTGGGGTTGATTGTTTTTGATGAATTCCATGAGCGAAGCATCCATGCAGACGTTGCCTTGGCGCTTTGTCGAGAGGCGCAGCAAGTCTTGCGGCCAGACTTACGAATCATGATCATGTCGGCGACCTTGGACATGCCCTTATTGGCTGACTTATTGAAAGCCCCTGTGGTGATCAGTAAGGGTAGACCCTTTGAGGTAGAGCGATTTTATACAGGAGATATAGATGAGCGCATGATGCCAGAAATGGCTGCACATACCATATCTAAAGCCGTAAAAGCACATCCAGGTGATGTATTGGCTTTTTTTCCTGGCCAAAGAGAAATCCGAAAATGTGAAGAAATATTGAAATCAAAACTGAGCGATTTTGAAATTCATCCTCTTTATGGTCAGCTTCCCATTAACGCACAACGAGCCGCCTTATTTCCAGATAAAAATGGACGCCGAAAAATAGTACTGGCTACCTCCATTGCTGAAACCAGTCTCACTATAGAAGGCATCAAAATTGTCGTTGATACTGGATTTGGTAGAACTTCGCGATTCGATACAAAATCGGGTCTTTCTCGTTTGGAAACCATCGTCATCTCTAAAGATGCAGCTGATCAACGCTCCGGTCGAGCCGGAAGATTGACTCCGGGTGTTTGCTATAGGATGTGGAGTCTTGCCACGCAGAATCGAATGCAAGCCCATCGAATCCCAGAAATAGAAGCCTCAGATTTAGCCCCATTGGTTTTGGATTTAGCCGCATGGGGCATCACTGATGCATATCAACTCACCTGGCTAACGCCGCCACCCAAAGGAAGCCTTGCCCAAGCCAGTGAACTCTTACATCAGTTAGAGGCGCTGGAGAAGGGTCGCATTACCCCACTGGGAAAGCGCATTCATCAACTGCCCTGTCATCCTCGTATTGCCCATATGCTGTTATTTGCCCAAGCCAACAATACCTTAGCCTTGGCGGCAGATATTGCGGCACTTTTAGAAGAAAGAGATCCCTTGACCCGAGAAGTTGGCATAGATCTCAATCTACGGATTGAGGAGCTTAGGAGGTTTCGATCTCTTAATAATAATGGTCATCGATTTGGACGCATTGACCAAATATCTAAGTCCTACTTACGACTTTTTGATAAGGATCAAAGTGCTGAGCCCATAGATCCTTATGATACCGGTATCCTTATTGCCCAAGCCTACCCTGAGCGTATTGCCTGTGCCCGACCTGGCAACAACGCCCAATTTCAGCTCAGTAATGGTAGGTATGCTATGGCAGGACATAAAGATGATTTGGCGCATGAGCCTTGGCTGGCCGTAGCTCACATGGATGCTCGAGAGGGATTAGGTAAAATATTTCTTGCCGCACCTCTCAACCCCAAAGATTTGGCTCCTCTGGTCAAAGAAAAAGAAATCATCACTTGGGATACTGAACACGGGGGATTAATTGCCACTCAGGAACTTCGAATTGGAAACATCATATTGAAGTCTACCCCATTGCCTGAGCCAGCGGAAACCGATCTCGTGGCTGCCATTAGCGATGCCATCAAAAAAGAAGGTAAACAACTGCTCAACTTTGATGACGACTTTATACAATGGCAAAATCGAATACTAAGTATTCGGAGATGGAGACCCGAACTACTTTGGCCAGACACCTCGACAAACACCCTTTTATTAACCAATAATGAATGGCTCGCCCCGTTTCTCATCGGTATCAAAAAACCAGCAGATCTCAAAAAATTAAAGCTGCGTGATCTCCTATCCTATACCCTAAGCAAAACACAACAAGACCTGCTTCAGATACTTGCACCTCCCAGTATCCTTGTACCAAGTGGTGCAACGATCAAGTTGGCCTATCTTCCCTCCGGAGCACCTCCCATTCTAGCGGTAAGATTACAAGAACTTTTTGGATGGGAGAAAGGTCCAACCATCAATGAAGGATTGATAAAAGTAGTATTGCATTTATTATCTCCCGGTTTCAAACCCGTCCAAGTCACTACTGATCTCATGAGTTTTTGGGAACATACTTATTTTGAAGTTCGTAAAGAGCTCAAAAGGCGCTACCCGAAACACAGTTGGCCCGATGACCCTATGTCCGAAACAGCGATAAGAGGTACCCTACCTAGAAAAAAATAATTATTTCTTGTCCTTGGACTTCTTCATCTCTACATGGAGGGCCTTGGCCAGCCTAGGAAACAATTCGAACACCCGTCTCAAGGCGTGTATGTTTCTTGTTTTTAATTGGAAGGGATCGCCGTCTTCATCTTGCCAAGAAATCGTAATGATGGCATTGCGCACCTCTATGGGATGGTGATGAGTGATTTGCTTCACCAACTCATACGAACTTAACAAGGCCTCCTCATAGCTACTCGCCTCCTGTGGAATTCCGTTACTTAATTGGAGGTATTTTATCTTGTTTTGATAAAAAACACGTAAATAATGATACTGATCATCTAGGCTTCTACCGCGCAACTTAATCTTATAATAACCAGATTCAATTTTCATTATGCTAATTTAAATAGTAAATACTAATTTAATTAGCTTTTATCTTTGTATTTTAAAATTTAATGATCATTACCTGAATTCAGTTATCTAATCTCACTGATCCTTATCTCATCAAGACCCAAATGCCTCAATGCACCTGAAGCAATTTTGAACGATACTCGCCCTTTTCATCTACCAGCGATACTACATATGAACCCCTTGATAAGGAGACCCTCTTGAAAATATAAATAGCCGCCTTCTGATGCTCAATAGGCCGATTTATAATGACTGATCCCCTGAGATCCGTAATTTGAAGTTGGACCACGGGCCTATCTGAAATCACTTTAAATACGTTCCCTTCGCTTACCGGATTGGGATAAATCTTAAAATTCTCGCCCTTTGACAGATTCAGAAGCTCTTCGGAGTTAAACAAAGAAGTCGACAATGCGTAAGCCGCTTCACCTACTTGAGCACCGATCAAACGCCCAGGTAGATCATCCATTGGGGGGTGAATACCTCCATAAATTCTAGACAAACCACATTGATCTGCAGCATCTATATATTTCGCCCATTGTAAGGTTATGTCTTGACTGGGGCCCCTTTCAAACTTTAAAAATTCATCTTTTTTTGCTAAGTAAGCACCCATTCCTCCTGGAAAATAAGGATCCCCCGTAAGTAAGGTTAATACAGTAGCTGCCGCCCTAGAATAAGTCGAATGCCCTGAAATATAACCGGCAAAAGGTGGAGTGACGAATGACGGTCGCTGATAAGGCCACCAATTTTTTGCCAATACCCAACCCACGCCTGCTACATCTTGGGTCACCTCCTGAATTTCATCATGGCCTTTCCAACTATATAATTTAATGGCCCCGATGTTTTCACCATTCAGTCCAACCAATGCATCTCCAGCTTCTACTTGTGCGATCAAGCCTTCAACCAAAGGCACACCATCGACATGATAATTGATTCCTTCAGGTAAAGATGATTGTCCTAAACTAGCCATATATCTTAAAGCTGAAATAGGTCGAATAAAATCATAATAACCCTTGATAGACCAAGCAGCAATGGCTGCATCATGCATGGCACCTCCCAATATAAAATAAGCTTTTGCATCCCACTCCAAAGCCGTCAATGGCGCACCTTCTCCCTCAAATTTTCTATCAAATAAAGGATGATCCATCACGTTATTCATTATTTTAAACCAATGACCTGGTGGTGTTTCTGACTCAGGACCATCTGCCCAAAACTCGGATAAAACACGAGTATAATCACCTCTAGGTACTATTTGCACATCATACGGCTGATCAGTTATAGGGTTTAATACATAGCCCTCACTCCCATCTCCACCATTAAAAAAATCATAGAATGCTTTAACTTCTTCTCTGTTTTTAGGAAAATCAGCTAGGTCTAAATTACCCAATGTATTGGGAGAAATATCTATCAAAATTGAATCCGCTATATCCAAGTGCGAAGACCAGGAGGCTACCAAACTAAAATTCCATTTATAATCAACTGAACCTTGCACATCCCCAGGCACCAACAATGACGGTGCTCCAGGATTATGATAAATAGAATATTCAAATCCATCTCTTTCTGCTATAGAAGGATTTTTTAAGGCAAAAGGGATCACACTTCCCCATTCTGCACCCAGAAAACTGGGTGACCCTACGATCAAATTGCCCGATTGATCTATGAACTGATCAAAACCAAGAGGCTGCCACCTATTAGGATCATTCAAGGAAATGCTACTATCCCGTTGACTCAAGATCAAAGGATCATTGACTGGGCTATAGAATAAGTTTTGATAATCTTGATTCTCATTAGAACCATCCTGAAGCCCATATAATATGATTTGTTCGGCCAGATAATTTCCTAAAGCCGCAGGTCCCTCATTCAAATAATCTTGACTTATCAAATAAATATCATGACCCAATTCCAACATTAAATCATCTGCAAGTTGCTTTACTTCAGTTGCTCCAGGGCTGTACCTAAATCTGTGACTGATCAATCGGTAAGCCACGTAGCTCATTGCCGTCTCTTGGGCTACCTCAATGGCTTCAGACCATGTGTAACCTTCCTCGAAAGAAAAATAATATTGACCTCGTGTTTTGTTTAAAAAATAGGGTTCTGCTTTTGGATCATGTACGGCCCATGCATCGTACATACCTGCAGAAACATGAAACAGATTCCTTGCATGTACAGTAGGCCGGGCATAGTCATTTCGAATGGATGCAAGCAATACCTCGTTCCAAGATCTTGCCACCGAAACGTCCTGCTGCGCCAGAACAATTGCGGGCAGCAATAACAGAAAAAAAATAGATTTGAATTTAGAGCACATTACAGCACTCAAAATTACAAATTCCTACAAGGATTATAAAATTTAAGCCGGTTTAATCAACTCAAAAAATACTTAATGATAAACAAATGGGAGTATTGGTCAATTTAACTCAATAATCATAGCAGATAAAGGATCCAATTGAAGCGCTCTTGAAAAATCTACCATTTGATTTGAAATAATATCTACGCCTTGATCATCCGCTTGGATTATCTCGCCAAACCTGGAAAACTCTAGACCTTTGGCCGTTTTATTTTTGTTCAAAATAATCATGACCTTATCTTTTTCCGTATATCTGAAAAATACATAAACTCCTTCTTTTGGATTATAATGCATCAATTCACCTTTATGAACCGCCTCACTCCCTTTTCTCCAATTCAATATTTTCTTCATATATTGTTGGGCCTCCAACTGCTGAGCCGTCAAGCCAGCACCCGTGAATCCATTGACCTGATCTCCTTCCCAGCCTCCTGGGAAATCTGAACGAATCAATCCATGATCTTCACTTCCTGGATTACTCATTAAAATTTCTGTCCCATAATAAAACTGTGGAATACCCCTGATGGTAGCATAATAGGCAATCCCTAATTTAAACAAATCAAAATTTTCATTGACTTGTGTGAAAAATCGACTCATGTCGTGATTATCTGGAAATACAACCAGATTCTCTGGGTCGGGATATATGAAATCCAAAGCCAGCATGGCATACGCGTCTACCCATACATCCCAATCTCTGTCATCATTTAAAGATTTAATAAACGCCGATTGCAAAGGGAAATCCATCAAACTAGGAAGACATGAATCATGACCCGTAGCACTTTCCTTGCCTTTTTGCCAATGTGCGACTACCGCGGGTTGTTCATACCATTCTTCGCCTACAATATTGAAATTGGGATATTCATTCATCACTCCGCAAGACCATTTGGAGAGATAATCCATGTCAGGATAGGGGTAGGTGTCCATTCTGATTCCTTTTAGATCGGCGTATTCAATCCACCAAATTGAATTTTGAAGCAAATAAGTGCTCATAAATTCATTCCTTTGGTTCAAATCTGGCATGGTAGGTACAAACCAACCATCGGAAAATTCCTTTACATCTATTTTTGACCGATAGGGATCTTGAACGACGGGCTTTCGATGCGTGGTGATATGATACTCCCCTTTCAAGAACTCAGCTTGATAATTAACCCAATCATCCATCGGAAAATCCTTCATCCACCAATGCTCCGAGCCTGAATGGTTGATAATCATGTCCATAATCAGTCCAACTCCCTTCTCTTTCGCCTGCAAAGAGAATTTTCGAAAGGCTTCATTGCTACCAAATCTGGCATCTACTTTGTAAAAATCTGTGGTCGAATAGCCATGATAAGAATACCCAGCCATATCATTTTCCAATACCGGATTGAGCCAAATACACGTAAATCCCATATCTGCGACATAATCTAAGTGTTCCTGCATTCCTTGAATATCGCCACCATGCCGACCTCCCAGAAATGTGCGGTTTGATTTTTCTTTTAAACTAGGCATTTCATCATTGGACGGATCGCCATTTGCATAACGATCAGGGGTAATGAGATACAATACGTCACTGGAATTAAATCCTTGTCGAAGGGCTGAATTTTCTCTTCTTTCCTTCAATTCATAAGTATAGATTTGCGCTATCTTTTTACCTCTCCTAAATTCAATTTCAAAAGTACCCGGTACTACCTCCTCAGTCAATTGAAGGTCTATGAATAAATAGTTTGGATTCTTAACCTGAGTGGTTTTAGTTAAAGATACGCCTGGGTAATCAATTTGTGGACTTAACTCCGCAATATCTGTCCCGTAAATCATCAACTGAAGATGTTGATTGGCCATGCCGGCCCACCAAAAAGGAGGTTCAACCCTACTCAGATCTTGAGCACTGCTCATTACGGATGATAAAGCAAAAACGGTAAGGAGTAAAATACTTCGTAAATAAGTCATATAAATAATTAGATAATAAGAGAAAAGCTAAGGATTCGAATCCTTAATAATTTAAATTTAGAATAAATTCATGCATTGATAATCATAGTGATTCACATTTATTATCGTAATCGATTGCATTATCATACTTTTTGGGATGGGCTGGTTAGAAAGTTATTTTTTTTATAGAAATCAGTTAATTTAAATTCCTCCAGTATTCCGTATAATTGATATCTATTACCTTTGTGGAGTTATGTACTTAACCTGATATATTATGTGCCTGATGCCTCTTTCAATTATACAACGATAAATCTTAATGAAACAAGCCGTCACCTTAAAAGATTTAGCTCGAGAATTGAACATCGCGACCAGTACGGTTTCACGCGCCCTTAAAGGCAGTCCTGAAATCAGTGCCATAACCAGAGCTCGCGTACAAAAATTAGCCAAAGAACTCAATTACGAACCCAATGCCCTAGCCCTAAGTTTAAGACACAGCAAGACCAACACGATTGGCGTGATTTTACCAGAGCTGGTGCATTTTTTCTTTTCCACAGTCATCAGTGGCATCGAAGACATCGCTTATTCCAGGGGTTATAATATTATCATTTGCCAATCCAATGAAAGTATTGATCGTGAAATACTCGATACTAAAGCATTGTTCAATCACAGGGTCGATGGTATCTTGGCCTGTGTGTCTAGAAACACCTCTGTCTATGATCATTTTATCGCGATTCAAGACAAAGGCATACCTATTGTTTTTTTTGATCGTGATGTACCCATTGATGCCAGTAAAATTCTTTCAAACGATTTTGAAGGTGGCTACAATGCAACCAAACATTTAATTGAATCAGGAAAAACAAATTTAATCCATCTCTCGGGTCCAGAAGGACTCATGTTGAGCGAGCAACGTACACGTGGATTTGTTCAAGCTCATCAAGATTTAGGTATTCCTTTTAATAAAGAAAAAATATTGCGTTGTGGTGATGAAGATGCTCAAGAGAACTTCAAAATCATCCAAAATGCCCTGCAAAAAGGCATGAAATTTGACGGGATATTTGCCGTCAATGACATCGCTGCGGTAGGGGCTTTGCAAGCCCTACAAGCAGCCCAGATATCTGTCCCCCAAGAGGTTGCCATCATCGGTTATTCTGATTGGCAATTTTCTTCTTTTATCTCCCCTACACTGACCACTATTAGGCAAAATGGAAATGAAATGGGGAGAAAAGCTGCCGAGTTATTATTGGAAGAAATTCATTCTAAAGATACATTTATAGAGCCGAAGTCTATTACCCTGCCTACCGAAATAATCTTGAGAGGAACCACCTTAAATAAATAGGAAAATAATAATAATAATGAGCATCACCATTGTTTTTAAACAATGAAACCCTTTCAATAACTGAAAACAATCCTCAAACAAATAATGTTTTCTATCTTCGTGAATATGTATTTTCGCTTACTCATCATTGGATTGTTTTTTTGCTCTTGTTCCCCTAGGGTCATACAATATCGAAATGAGAAAGCAGATTTCGCCAATTACCATAGTTTCTTTATTTTAAATTCTAAATCTGATCACCTTAGTGCAGTTGAATCAGATGAGGTAAACAACCGCATTGAACCCTTTATTCTTGATGAAATGAGCCGAAGAGGCTACGTAATAGATGCAAAAACCCCCGATGTAATCCTAAGATTTGAAATTATCTATGGTTCTGAAAACCCCAATAATACGAACCAAGGGAGTTTTAATATGATCTATTACCCCAAAATCAATAATGATATTGCAGGAGCCGTACTGATTGAATTAGTGGATAACAATACCAAAAAGTTGATTTGGCAGTCAAGTATCGATGCCAATCAGACCATGAAAAAAAGAAAAGAAAAAGATCCATTGAAAAAAATAGTGATCCATCTTTTCAACACCTATTTATACCAAGCAGGTAATCCAATTCCAGACGAGCAATTAAAAATCAAATGACCGACTACGGATTTTTATCTTTAATTCCACCCATTCTAGCCATATTTTTGGCGATTAGAACCAAGCAAGTAATTTTTTCACTCCTATTGGGTATTACTATTGGCTGGATCATCATCAGTGAAGGCAATCTTTTTTTGGGACTTATTGCTACGGTTGAAGCCATCATTGATGTCTTTGGCAGTCCAGGGAATACGCGTACCGTCGTATTTACGCTTTTGATTGGGGCCTTGATTCAATTGATCAAATTCTCAGGGGGCGTAGATGGATTTATCGGCCTCATTCAAAAAAAGCTATCACAAACTAAAAACCCCAAAAGGAATATTCAACTGGCCGCAGGCCTAACGGGATTCCTCATATTTATTGAATCAAATATTTCAATTTTAGCCGTGGGTACGGCATTTAAACCCCTTTTTGATAAATATAATATGGCCAAAGAAAAATTGGCCTATTTGGCGGATAGCAGTTCGGCGCCGGCATGTATCTTATTTCCACTCAATGCGTGGGGTGCCTATATCATGGGCTTACTAATGGCTTATGAACATTTAGATCCATTCAAGATGCTTGTGTATTCTATCCCTTTCAATTTTTATCCTATTCTTACCTTATTCTTCTTATTCTATTTGGCGTACACAGGAAAGTCCTATGGCCCCATGCGATCATTTGAAAGCCATGTCAAAGAGGACACAACAGAAGAAAAAGCCGTTATTCCATCGGGCAATCCCCATTTAATGATTTGGCCATTAGCTGCAATGGTTCTTTCTATGCCCTTCTTTTTAGTTTACACAGGTTGGGAAGCTCCTTTTACAGGTGACTTGAGTGCTGCTATTTGGAGCAGTATTGGCAATGGATCAGGGAGTAGTGCTGTTACTTATGCTATTGTATTTGCTTTGTTTATAGCGGCGCTTATGATGGGTATACAAAAAAAAATTACACTAGCATCCTTTTTTAGTGAATCCATAAAAGGAATGAATGACATGTTGGTTATGGCCATCTTAATGGTGCTGGCCTTTGCCTTAGGGGCCTTATGTAAAGAATTGGGAACTGGAATCTATGTCGCTCAAGTCACTTCAAACTGGCTTTCACCAGGTATGGCTCCCTTTGTCCTTTTCATCACAAGCTGTTTCGTTGCCTTTTCAACGGGTACCTCTTGGGGTACTTTTGCCATCATGATCAGCATCGTCGTGCCTTTGATTGAAACCATGGGATTACATCCCTATTTGAGCTTAGCTGCTGTTTTGGGTGGAGGTGTTTTTGGAGACCATTGTTCTCCTATATCTGATACGACACTCATCGCTTCGGTAGCTACGAAAAGCAACCATATTGATCACATCAAAACACAATTACCCTATGCCCTCTTCACAGGCGGCTTAGCAGGCCTTTTATACCTTATTGCAGGCTTTTTATTCACTTAAAATCGTCACTAAAAATACTTGGGGCTACTTCACGCAAATTGTATTGACTTGCCATGACTTCCCCATAAGCACCTGCCGAACGAATGGCGAGCATATCTCCCCTTTTCGTTTCTGGTAATGAAAGGCCCCTCGCAAAAGCATCTGATGTTTCACATATGGGTCCTACAACATCATAAACAACTGACCCTTCTTGTGAAGAGAGATTTTCAATAAAATGAAAGGAGCGATATAAGGCCGGTCTGATCAATTCAGTCATACCTGCATCAAGAATCATAAAACTGGTCCGCTCAGCCGGTTTAATATACAGCACACGAGCAATCAAAGAACCACATTGAGCGACCAAAGATCTACCCAATTCAAAATGCAAGGTTTGGTTTGGCAACAGGGCTAAATTCTTTTTAAAACAGTCAAAGTACCCCTTAAAATCAGCAATGGAATTTGTCTCAGGCTGATCATAATCGATGCCTAAACCTCCTCCAACATTGATGTGTGGCAGTTCAAATGAATGATCAAGCAACAGACGTTGGACCTCATTGCACCGATCTACAAGTTCTTTAAACCTTGAAAGGTCCATTATTTGAGAACCTATATGAAAATGAATCCCTATAAATTCGGTATGCTCCAAAGATTTTATCAAAGGAATGGCTAAGTTGAGCTCTTCTAAAGTGATTCCGAATTTGTTGTCACGCTTGCCTGTCGTAATATACTCATGGGTCCCTGCATCCACATTTGGATTAATTCGTAAAGCAAATCGAGTTTTTTTACCCGAAACGCCAGATAACTGATCCAATACTTTCAACTCTTGCAATGATTCTACATTAAAAGCGAAAATATCATGTTTTAATCCTAATTTAATTTCTTTGTCCGTCTTACCCACTCCAGCAAATAAGATATTTCTGGGATCAAAACCCATCTCAACCGCTCTATTGACCTCATTTCCACTCACACAATCAGCTCCCAATCCAAACTTCAATACTTCATTAAGAATACGTCGATTGGAATTAGCCTTGAAGGCATAATGGATCTGGTAGGGTCCTTTACCTAAGGCTTCCTGAGCCCTTCTGATGGTCTTTTGAAGGAGCGCTATATCGTAATAATAAAATGGCGTTTCAATGGATCGAAAATGATCTGAATTAGTATAAATTGACATTAGCTGCAATATTTTTTCTTAGCAATAGATGAACCCTCGACATTGAGACGTTTTGCATGACTGAAATCTTCACAGGCCGAGTCAACCTTCTCCAAAGAGATTTTTAAAGCTCCACGATAATAAAAGGCATCTCCATAATCAGGATTTAACTTAATGGCATTTCCATAAGATTTGAGTGCGTCTTCAAAATAACCCATTTGATGGGCTCCTTTGGCAAGCCAAAAATGAGATTGTGCAAAATCCGGACCCCACTTGATGGCTTTTTGAGCGGCCAATACAGCTTGCTCAAAATCTCCTGACTCATATTTGACCTTGGCTATGCTGGTTTGTGCTTTGATGTTTTTCTTGTCTAATTCCAGTATTTTTTGAAAATCATTCAAGGCCTTTTCGTATTCTCCGATTTCTTCAAAGCTTCTACCCCTATTGTATAGTACGGCTATAGTAGGTCCATGTCCAGACAAATGATCAGAATAAGAAACAATCGCCTCAGCATAAGCCTCTTGCTCAAAATAATCATCGGCAACTTTTGTGCTTCCTGCACAACTCCAAACGACGATTATTAGAAAATAATTAAAATATTTCATGTCTTAAATCTCACTTATTTAATATTAAAATTTACTCATAATCTTTACCAAATTTGATGTTTTTATAATCTACTAAGTTACAAGTGGCATGTCCAAAAAACATTTGTGCTTCGATCTTCAGCGGCAGCTGATCTTTGTCTGCAGAAATCCAAGCGGTAATCGGAGCCTCTCCCCTAAAAATATCATTCTCAGGTAAAATGGGCTGCACTTGATGTGCCATTTGTTTCCCAACCTTAGATTTTAGTAGTTTCTTACCCTTATAGATCAAACCGAAATCATAGAAGATCTCATCATAAAAGGCTTTAAATCTTATGGTATCACTTGGCCTTAATTCATTGAAATCTATATTTCTCAACTTCAGATATCCACTCATCAAATCATTCATCTCCCCCTGATAATCAAAATACTTCGTCGGATTCTTCTTGTTTCTCCTGATCTTATCTACTTTAATAAGGTGTGCCTGTTTATCAAAAAAAACCTCATCTCTACGCGTATAATTACCCTCCTTTATGTCCGAATAAGATACCAAAGGCAGTAGATCTGACTTTTCTATGAAAGCTCCCCAAGTATCATCTACTCGAGTAAACAAACTCAGAAAACCCGCCGTTTGACCCACTATCTCTACTTGATAACAATCCGCACCATAAACAATCGTATCAGATACCTGCAGTGAAGCAGATCCAACATTAAACCAGCCATAATTCAAATTGAATTTCAATTGCTCTCCAGAGATAAAATTATGTTCAGCTGACCCATCTTGAGTTACTGACTGTGCAAGACTGCACATACTCATGATTGCAGAAAAAAGAAAAAAAATAATTCTCATGAACCTAAATAAAAAGTAGCATCTAAAAACTATATATCCTATAAAGCTAAGTTAAACGGCAACGTTATTTTCTCTCAAGGCTGCGTTTAATGATGTTTTCTTATCAGTACTTGCCTTTCTTTGACCAATGATCATGGCGCAGGGTACATTAAATTCGCCTGCAGGGAATTTTTTTACATAAGAACCGGGTATTACCACAGACCGCTCAGGTACATAGCCCTTATGCTCCACAGGCTCACTACCCGTCACATCGATGATCTTAGAGCTCGCAGTCAATACCACATTGGCGCCAAGTACTGCCTCTTTACCTACTCTAATTCCTTCAACTACAATACATCTAGAGCCAATAAAGGCGTCATCTTCAATGATGACAGGAGCTGCTTGCACAGGCTCTAAGACCCCTCCAATACCTACTCCTCCACTTAAGTGAACATTCTTGCCTATTTGGGCACAACTTCCTACTGTCGCCCAGGTATCTACCATGGTACCTTCATCTACATAGGCGCCAATATTCACATATGAAGGCATTAAAATACAACCCTTGCTGATGAATGATCCATATCTAGCCACTGCATGGGGCACGACACGAACTCCCAATAAATCATATCCCGATTTTAATTTTATTTTATCGTGAAATTGAAAGGGGCCCACTTCGATAAGTTGCATTTTCATTAAAGGAAAATACAAGATCACCGCCTTCTTGAGCCACTCATTTACTTGCCATCCACCGTTCACGGGCTCCGCAATTCTTCGGCGTCCGATATCAAGATCATCCACCACCGTTTTGATGGCAAGAATAACCTCTTTCTCGTTTAGCAACGCCCTATCGACCCAAGCATTTTCTATTAGTTTCTCTAAATCCATAAACAGTAATATTATTATTTTAACTTCTAAATGTTCAAGTCTTTCATCTTAACCTATAAAAAGTTAAAATAATTCTGTCGCGAATCTAACCACCCTTTTTATTTTAGCAATGATTTGATCAATTAATATAGATTAAATCTATGAAATTAATGATTAATGAAGTTCATTTATTCTGTATTTTGAAAAACCAATCCAAAATCCCTGCCAAAATAGGAGCCCTATTAAATAATCCATGCTTTTTTTGACGCGCCTTTAACCTATTGAACGGTATTCTTTCATGCCTATATTTACTTTCATCACCAGAGTTCTATTCATTCTTCCATGCTTAAAACACGTCAATAAAATCTCATCTATCACATTAAAATAGTATGCATATATTATTGAAATATAAGTAATTATGCTTTTTTAATAAGTATATCTAAATTAATTTTTAGATTAGTCTAAAAATTTAATTAGCTTTGCCTTATGGAAAATTCTCTCAGTCTTACTGAAGAAAATTATATTAAGGCTATTTTTCAAATAGGAACTACTCCAGAGTCCAATGTCTCTACCAATGCTTTAGCCGATAGTTTACAAACAAAGCCTGCCACTGTAAGTGACATGATCAAGAAGCTTTCTCATAAAAAATTAATTTTTTATGAGAAATATAAGGGGGTTACTTTGTCTGCATCAGGCGCAAAAGAGGCCTTAAAAATTATAAGAAAACATAGATTGTGGGAAGCCTTTTTGGTGAATCATTTAAATTTTAAATGGGATCAAGTACACGAAATTGCAGAGCAATTGGAACACATAAAGTCTTCCGAACTGGTCAATCGATTGGATGATTTTCTTGGAAATCCAACCATCGATCCACACGGAGATCCGATACCCGACGCGAACGGTCAAGTTCAACTAGGTCCTTCGAAATTATTATCCGAAATGACCTCTTATGAAAATGGAATCATAGTAGGTGTGAAAAATGAAGATCCCCTCCTCTTGCAGCATCTAGATAAAATAAATATCCGATTGGGGTTACACATTGAAGTGACAGAGGTCAATGATTTTGATCAATCTATGCAGGTTAAATTGGCAGATTTAGGTACGCTGTTTCTTTCCGAAAAAATTACTTCTCAAATATTAATTGCAAAAAATTTATGATCCTGCTTAATCAAGGCTATGTACTCTTATTTTTTGCCACTCTTTTAGTTGTGTTTTTTATCCTCAAGAAATATCAATATTCACTGCGATCGTTGCTTCCTTTTAAATATATCGAAAAATCTATTACTGAAGATTTGCTCAAACAGCTCTATCATGTAACCTCGAGTCAAAAGACCACGGACTTCAAGATGCTTTCAGGAGCCTTAAAAATACCAGAGCGAAAAATATTAAAAGTCGTTGAATCAATGACTCAAAAAGGACTGATCCTGATATCTGACAGCCATGTTACGCTGACCGAAACTGGAAAAAACTATGCTCTGAGCATCATCAGAATTCACCGATTATGGGAAAAATATCTTTCGGAGAAAACTGGTTTTGACAAATCTCTCTGGCATGACTTGGCAGAAACTAAAGAGCATCAATTATCAGAAGAAGAAACTGAGGCTCTTTATGAAGAACTCGGGAGGCCTCGATTTGATCCACATGGTGATCCTATTCCCACTGCTTTAGGTGAAATGATTTCGGAGACGGGCACCTCGATTGTAGGCATTCCCAAGGGAACCGTTGCGAAAATCATACACATTGAAGATGAGCCTAAATCAATATATCGCCAGATTATCAAAGAAAAATTACACATCGGTGCACATGTGAAAATACTCACCTCCGAAAATCATCATGTCATTTTTGAGTCCGAAGGACACTCCATTCAATTGTCTACGGTTGTAGCCAGCAATATTCAAGTAGTGCTTTTAAACTCACAAGAAGTATACGAAGAAGGCAAAGTGCGTCTTTCTAGTTTGATCGAAGGGGAACATGCAACGATTTTAGGTATTTCTACCGAATGTAGGGGTGCCAACCGGCGCAGGCTACTAGACCTAGGCTTCATCAAAGGTACTTTGCTCACCTTAGAGTATATGGGGCCCAACCAAAACCCAAGAGCTTATCGACTCCGAAATACTTTGATTGCCTTGAGAAATGATCAAGCTGATTTCATCCTGATTGAAAAACCCCAATATGACAGAACTGGAAGCTTGTGATTCATGTGCGCTGAATAATTCAGCACAACTATTAAAACTGGGCATTAATGTAGATAATGCTGACTACGTCATTGCCTTAGCTGGCAATCCCAATACAGGTAAAAGCACCGTCTTCAATGCCCTTACTGGCCTCAAGCAGCACACGGGCAATTGGCCTGGAAAAACCGTTACCCGTGCAGAAGGAGGCTACCGCTATAAAGATCATAAAATGAAGCTGATTGATCTGCCAGGAACCTATTCATTATTATCTACCTCTCAAGATGAAGAAATCGCAAGAAATTTCATCCTCTTTGGAAAGCCAGATGTAACCATCATTGTGGTTGATGCGGCCAGAATAGAAAGGAATCTCAATTTAGTCTTACAAATACTCGAAATCACAGATCGCGCCGTGCTTTGCCTCAATCTTATGGATGAAGCGCTCAGACATCATATTGATATCGATGAACGAACCTTAGGCAAAGAACTGGGCATTCCCGTCATTAAATGCAGTGCCATTAAGAAGCAAGGTATCCCAGAATTGATCAGCACAGTACATCAAGTAGCCACGCGGCAAATCATCTGTAAACCTCACCGCATCAAAGGGCTCTCAAAACCTGCTCAAAAAATGGTTGATAAATTAGATAAAAAAATAAGAAAAAACTATCCCGGACTACCCAACAGCAGATGGATTGCCATGCGACTCCTAGATGCAGATGCCGATATTATTAAAGCACTTAAAAATGGCGATTTTGACCAAGTATTAACATGAAAGAAGAAGATACACAAGACCTCTTGGATCTCGCCTCTGAGCTCAGATGGGAAGTTGGGGAAAATTTCCATGATACTTTGGTCGAAGGCATTTATACTGATGCTGCTCAGATTGCCCAAAAGACAGAAATTAAGCAAGGAGAACCCAATCCCTATAGTTTTGAAAGAAAATTAGATCAAGTACTTACCAGCAAAAAATACGGCTTCCCCATAATGATTCTGATCCTTTCAATCATTTTATGGCTGACGATTCAAGGAGCAAATTATCCATCTGCTTTATTGGCAAGCTTCTTTTTAGAGTTTCTTCACCCCATACTAAAGACAGGAGCTTCCCAAGTAGATCTTCCTTGGTGGTTGGATGGTTTTCTCATCGATGGAGTATACTTGGCCTTGGGCTGGGTCATCTCCGTGATGCTTCCCCCTATGGCCATCTTCTTCCCCATGTTTACCTTGCTCGAAGATTTTGGTTATTTGCCCAGAGTGGCTTTCAACCTCGATTCGTTATTCAAGAAGTCTGGTGCACATGGTAAGCAAGCCCTCACCATGAGTATGGGATGGGGTTGTAATGCTGCAGGCGTAGTCGCTACTCGTATCATTGACAGTCCAAGAGAACGGCTCATTGCCATCATTACCAATAATTTTTCACTCTGCAATGGCCGATGGCCCACCCAAATATTGATCGCTACTATTTTTATCGGCGCCTTGGTGCCTGATGGTTTTTCATCTATTTTGGCCAGCATTGCCGTCATTGGCGTCGCTCTTTTGGGTGTCGGATTTACCTTTTTTTCCTCTTGGATGTTGTCAAAAACCTTGTTAAAAGGAGAAGTTTCCACTTTTGCCTTAGAATTACCTCCTTACCGTCCTCCAAACCTCTGGACCACCCTTTATACTTCTTTGATTGATCGAACTTTAATCGTCTTATGGCGGGCTATGGTTTTTGCAGCCCCTGCGGGTGCGGTCATCTGGTTGATTTCCAATATTTATGTGGGTGATTTAAGCTTGGCCAACATTACCATTGATTGGATGGATGGTTTTGGGCTGTTTTTTGGCTTGAATGGAGTCATCTTATTGGCTTATGTGGTGGCCATACCTGCCAATGAAATTGTCATTCCCACCATTTTGATGCTTACCGTTGCCCACCTAAATCTTATGGGCGCGGGCGACGGTGTCATGTTTGAGCTAGAATCGACTACAGAAACGGCTGCCTTGCTGCACGCGGGAGGTTGGACCTTGCTCACAGGTATTAATTTAATGCTCTTTAGTCTGCTCCATAATCCATGTAGCACGACCATTTATACCATATACCAGGAAACTAAAAGCTGGAAATGGACCGTATTCGCAAGTATCATGCCGGTAATTTTAGGCTTTTTGGTCACTTTTTTGGTCACTCAAATTTGGCAAGTATTCCATTAAATGAGGTATTGAAAATCAAAAAGAGCCTTCCCCCCCTTGCTGAAAATATAAGCCAAGGCGGCTAACTTGCCTTGGCATTGAGCACAAAACCCTATATATCGTCTATCTTGCACCCATAACATGAACACACATCAAGACACCATCGTTGCCTTGGCAACCGCCCCAGGTATCGGTGCCATCGGCATAATTAGGCTTTCAGGTACAGATGCCTTTCCCATCGTAAATACATTATTTCCAAGTAAAGACCTAAATATTCAAAAAACACACACGATACATTATGGCCATTTATGGCAAAAGGATCAAATCCTTGATGAGGTTGTGGTCTCCTTGTTTAAAGGTCCCCAATCTTATACCAAGGAAGATGTCATTGAAATTTCGTGTCATGGATCTCCTTACTTGCTCCAAAAAGTCATTGAAGCCCTCATCGATGGAGGGGCGCGATTGGCCAAACCCGGTGAATTTACCCAAAGGGCCTTCCTCAACGGACGATTTGATTTGGCTCAGGCAGAGGCGGTCGCCGATCTCATCGCTTCAGAGAATGAAACAGCACACCAAGCAGCGATCAATCAAATGCGGGGAGGATTTTCTGCCGAAATCAAAAAACTAAGAGAAGAATTAATCCATTTTGCGTCCATGATCGAGCTAGAACTTGATTTTGGTGAAGAAGATGTAGAGTTTGCCAATCGCAAAGAGCTCAAATCATTGGTTGAGAAAATCCAAGGGGCGATCCAAGGATTGATCGAAAGCTTCAGTTTGGGAAACGTCATCAAAAAAGGCATACCCACCGTCATCGCCGGTAAACCTAATTCAGGCAAATCTACCCTACTCAATGCCTTGCTCAATGAAGAAAAAGCCATCGTCTCGGACATCCCAGGTACCACCCGAGATTTTATTGAAGATGAAATTATTTTAGCAGGCATCCCCTTTCGATTTGTAGATACGGCAGGCATCCGGGCTACCGAAGATCAAGTAGAAGCCATGGGTGTCGCTCGGACACATACCAAAATGCGGGAAGCTTCTATACTGCTATATATGGTAGACCTTCAAAATGACAGCTTATCCGCTTATCAAGAACAATTGTTCTCCTTGGAGCAGCAAGAAGTCCCTTTCATCATCGTAGGCAATAAGGTGGATCAAGCAGACCAAAATTTAAAAACACATGTCCAAGCTGATGATCGGGCAGTCTTGATCTCTGCGGCTTCGAAAACCAATCTTGATGGATTGAAAAGCAAACTGATTGATGTCCTGGATCTTGCCCAATTTAAAAATAGCAATACCATCGTAACCAATGTGCGCCATTATGAGGGGTTGATGCAAACCAAAATAGCCCTTCAAAAAGTATTGAAAGGTATCGCCGATGATATTACCCATGATTTTCTGGCAGCCGACATTCGACAATCATTGTATGCCTTAGGCGAAATCACTGGCGAAATTACTACCGATGATTTGCTAGAGAATATCTTTTCTAAATTCTGTATCGGGAAGTAGCCTTAGTTTCCTTTAGTTTTTCATCATCATCTGTACTTCAGGAAATAACAAAGAAGATTTATCAAAGGCAGAGAAGCTGAGGCTAGTAGAGATAAGTTGAAGATATACCCTT
>CAJQKV010000033.1 GCA_905479015.1 uncultured Cyclobacteriaceae bacterium | reverse complement strand
AATGATCCATCTGCCTTTCAATACCTATTTTTAAGAAACAGGATCTTATGCCATTGAGTAGGAGATGCTCCGATCATTTTTGTTACTAAAAACTTCACATGAAAGGCTTCTTTTTTGTTTTAAAAAACAAATTAACAGGGTCAGTAGAGGTATTGCCAAGGCCGAATTCCTTGGTCCTGTACCAGCTCGATGAAGTCATCCAGAGCGGTTGACCGCTCATCTGAGGTGGAGGTTTCTTCTTTCATCCAAGCCTGATAGGTTAAAATCAATTTTGCAATGAAAAAATAAATCAACCCCTCCGTAGATTTATTTTTCAACGACGCATCTATCTTTAGACTTCCCCAATGAAATCTTTTACCTCCCATAGATTTGACCGCCTCCGTATCTGCATCATAGGGACCCGAAAAATGATTGTTCAATAGCCAAGTAAGTCTTCTCCATTCTAGAGGTGCAGCATATAATATGGGCCACTCGGGTAGTGGCACATATTGGCCATTTAAAAGCCCCACCATGCAGGGACCAATATCCTCACTGAATGGGCAAACTTTGGTGAAAGTGGTCAAGGTCTGAGTCAATCCAAAATGTTCTTCTAAAAAATCTATGAATTTGATGTACCGTTTTTGTGAGGGCGCTGGTATTTGTGGAAATAGTCGCTTTGCCTCACTTTTGGGTCCATTTAAAAGGGTAGGATGAAGGTCAGGAGCGGGAAGTTTATCTAAATCATCAGCCAATAGATCAAAAAAAGAGTCAGGTAGTGGCTTTTGAATCGCCTTTAATATACCAGGTTCGTTGAGCACCCAAAACCTACGGTCGTCATCAAAAATATTTTTTGGGGACCATAGCGGACTGTGAGTCGTGATTTTTTGAGAGGATTTGCCCTCGTATATGAGGTAGCCACATCCTGTGTCCTCATCATTTCCTTCCATCACCGATAACCCTGTCGAAAAACGAAACATTATTAGTTGCTATTTATTTTTTCTACCCAAAAATACTGGGAACATTTCGGGCCAACCATGATGCTTTTTTCGGTTCATCTGCAGGCTTATCAATGAAATTTTCCTTTGCTTTATCAGTAGCATCAGATTTTTTATTTCTTTTGAAATTACTTGGTCCAAATTTAGCGATTGATTTTAGAGACTTTTCATCGGTAATAGTCGTACCCGTTATTTCTTTTTCGAATTTACCGAGGACTCCTTCAACAATAGGAATTGTTTTCTTTTTGGTCATCCACAGAATTTGCCCTTTAGCAACGGCCGCTAATTTTCCTTTCGCTTCTCCTGATAGTGTACCCGTTAAGGTAATACCCTCAGGGATAGCACTAACATTTACCGCTGCATCTAAGGTGGCTTCGGCAGATCCTTCACCGCCGACACTTACTTCTCCAAGTCCCGGAACGCCCACAGAGACCCCTCCAAACACACCTATACTTGCTTGAGCTCCTGCATTGACGGTTACAGCATTGACATTTATGTTTTGAATATTTTTAAAATTTCCGTCAGTATCACAAGAAATACCAAAATTACCTCCAAGCTCGGCTGATGAAGCCAGATCCATGTCTACTGCTGCAAAAACACCCGGAGGCCCTAGCGGGATTCTGGCCAAAGGAAGTGAGTATTTTGCCTCTGGAGTTTTGAAACCTTTTACAGTAGTGGTGGCATCAATATGATAACCAGACTTGTCCTCATTTTGTGCTACAGCGCCTTCTAATTTCAGGACTTTGCCTAGAGGACCTCCTGTGGCTGTAGCATTTCCTTCCTTGGTCGTCGGGTTGACCTTACCTTCCACTTCCATGCCTGCCAACATGAATTTGAAATCGTATGACTCAGAATCGTCTTCGCTTGGAGTTTCTGGATCATCACTTATAGTTTTGGGGTCATCACCTGGGGCTTTTGAATCGGAGTTGTCATCTCCTTCCGATTTCTCGAGTAAGCTAGGATCCCAAGCCACCGCCATCGTTTTATTTGAATCTATGCCCTCTCCTGCCAAGTCAGCTGTGTCAAGATCTAAGCCTCCCAACCTCATCATTTCAGCTGATTTTTTTTCTTTGGCTTCAGCTTTTACATTCTTGTATACTTTTGTTGCTTCCTCAATAGCTACTAAATCTTTGCTTTTATGAGCCTTTTCTAATTTGCTTTTTGCCTCGCCAATGAGATTTTGATATTTTAAAATAATATCATTTAGATCTTGTTTTTTTTCTTCTGGTTCTGCAGCTTCTTCGAGCTGAGCTACCCCAGGAGCAGCATTGTTATTAGACTGAAGTTGGGCAGGTGCATTATTACTGGCCTTTGGAGCCATGTTTGGAGTAAAAGGAACAACTTTGGCATCTTTTTGCCCTATAGCATTGCTTAATTTTCTTTGCGAAATGATGCTCGCACGATTATCACTAAATTCAGCTCGTTCATTTGGATGTTCGGATTTTTTTTCGGGATCGCGCTGAAGACTCGTTTGAGTAGGTTTTGAGGTATTTTCTTTAGCTTGTATCATTTATATGAGTAGGGTAACATCCAAATATAAAAGTACATTTAATTTTTATTTTTTGGTAACGATTGATGTTTTTTAAATAAGACAGAATAAATTAAGTGTTCGTTAAAATAGGTTTAGATGCATGAAATAAGTAATGATTTTTTCTATGTTTTTTAAAGTAAGCAAATTTTTTATTGCAACATTGTTGCATAATATCTATTTTTGCAACAATGTTGCGTTTAAGTACTTTAAATAAAATCAATAATTAGATAATTATGAAAATTTTTTTTCAAACAAAACCTTTAATACTTTCATCCATTTTTATATCATTAATCACAATTGTTTCTTGTAGCGATGACCCAGAGGATCCCATTGTAGAAAATGAAGAGGAAGTGATCACGACCTTGACCTATACTTTGACGCCATTTAAGGGTGGTAGTGCAGTTGTATTAAGCTATCGCGATTTAGATGGTGATGGTGATGGTGAACCAACGATTACAAATGGTACATTGTCCCCTGCCACTACTTATACTGGTGCCTTGACACTACTTAATGAAACGGAATCACCAGCTGAGTCAATAACAGAAGAGATTGAAGAGGAAGATGCAGATCATCAATTTTTCTTCGTAACGACAATGAGTGATTTGCAAATTGTATATGCTGATACTGATTCAAATGGTAATCCTTTAGGTTTGTTAACTTCTGTAACAACAGGTGAAGCGGGATCTGGAATAATACAAGTAATTTTGAGGCATAAGCCTGACAAAATTGCTTCGGGTGTTGCCTCTGGGGATATTACATCAGCTGGTGGCGAAACTGACATTGATATTGAATTTGCCGTCACCGTTGAATAACAGATAATTTTTGAATAAAAATATATTTATTCTTGTTTTTTTTATGCCTGGCTTGTTGATGGCTCAACCATGCCAACTAAAGGTATGGGGTAGGATCCAAGATGGTCATAGCTTGGATCCTATTGCTTTTGCCAATGTCTATTTTAAAGAAGCTCAACAGGGAGCCGTCAGTGATGCGAATGGCTTTTTTGAAATACCCCCTCTTTGTCAGGGAAGTTATCATGTATCGGTGAGCCATATTGGGTGCCAAACCAAGGAACTTTACCTTACGGTGACGCACGACACTACTTTGCTGCTGCAACTAGAGCACCACAGTCAAATCATGGATGAATTGGCCATTGCTGCTACTGCCATACAGGAGGCAACCACGCAGGAATTAATGCTCATCGATGCCTATGCTATTTCTCAGAACACCGATAAAAACATGGCAAATATGCTTGACAATCTTGCAGGTGTGAGCACCCTCAGAAATGGAAATAACATTGCAAAACCGGTGGTCAATGGTCTGTACGGGAACCGCTTGATTCTTTTAAATAATGGCGTAGCCCAAAGCGGACAGCAATGGGGTGCTGATCACAGTCCGGAAATTGATCCATTAGCAGCGGATAAAATCACGGTAATCAAAGGGGTAAGCGCTTTGGCATATCAAGGAAGTAATTTAGGGAGTGCAATTTTAATCAACCCTCAAAAGATAGATTCAGAGCCACATTTTCATGGAAAAATCCGTTATTTTTTCGAGAGCAATGGTTTGGGAAATGGTCTGAATATCAGAGTTCAGAAACACCATCAAAAATTTGCTTGGAGTTTGGTGGGCACAGCCAAGAAAAAAGGGGACAGTCGAGCGGCAGCCTATTACTTGACCAATACAGGTGCAGTAGAAGGAGACTTTTCTTTACAGATGGAATATACTCACAATACCGCCTTAAAAAGTGACTTTTTTTTAAGTTCTTTCAATGCCAAGTTGGGTGTGTTGAGGGGGGCTCATATTGGTAATTTGACTGATTTGGAGGAGGCGCTCACAAGAAGTGCGCCTTTTTATACGCAAGATCAATTTTCATATCAGATCAATGCGCCTTATCAAAAAATCAATCATCACCTACTCAAATGGCACACTGCTTATTTACTCGATGAGGATCATAAATTTGATTTTACTTATGCCATCCAAAAGGATTTAAGAAAAGAATTCGATGTGCGCAGAGGAGGTCGATCTGACATCCCCTCTCTGAATTTGAATCAGCATTCAAATTTTATAGAAATAAAGTATAAAGGTTATTTTTCCAATGATTGGGAAATTACCTCTGGCATACAACTTAATAGAACCGATAATTTTAACGAGAGCGGTACCGGTATTCTGCCTTTGATTCCAGACTATATTTCTTTTGAGACGGGTCTTTTTGCAATGGCTACCAAAAAGACTGAGCAGTTCAGTTTTGAATTGGGCGGTCGCTACGACTATCTTGATCAAAGTGTTGCCACAATTTCAACAGGGATCCCCAAAGCAATTAAGAGATATTATAACTTCGCTCATAACATCGGCCTTGCAGGGGGGGGCAGCTATGCATTTTCAAATGGAATGGATTTATCCTATAATCTGGGACTGGCTTCGAGAAATCCTGGGATCAACGAGCGCTACAGCAATGGCTTGCATCAAGGCGTAAGTGGTATCGAAGAGGGCGATCCTGATTTAGGTAGTGAACAATCATTGAAAAATACGTTATCATGGGGAGGAAAGATAAATACTAAAATTTTATATGAAATTTTATATTTCGATCAAGCGATAGAAAATTATATATTTCTGAATCCTCAAAATGAGTTCCGCTCTACCATTAGGGGGACTTTTCCAGTTTTTAAATATGCCCAGACAAGGGCTCGAATTTTTGGTTGGGATTTTACCTCGACCTTTCTTTTTTCAGACAGCTTTAATGCTTCTTTTAGGGCGAGCTTTTTGAAGGGCACGGACATTGAAAACAATAGTCCTTTGATTTACCTTCCCTCCAATAATTTATTATTGACCTTCAATTATCAAATCCCAAAGATCGGGAATTGGGATCAAATCGATTTGGAACTCAGTAACAAGTATGTTTTCGAACAAAAAAACATATTGCTCAATCAGGATTTTGTAAACCCTCCAGAGGGCTACCACTTAATGGGGATTAAAATTTCTGGTGAACGGCAGTTGGATCGCAACCGCTTGAATATGTTTTTACGTATTGATAATTTATTTAATGTTTCCTACAGGGATTATCTCAATCGGCAACGATATTTTGCTGATGATTTAGGGATCAATGTTATTGTCGGATTAAGTCTTAATTTCTAATACCAAAAATATGACCACAACAAGCAGTATTAAGGAACTACTGAAAAAGCGTAATTTGAAGGTGACAGAACTTCGAATGGCGCTACTGGAGATTATATCAAGTTTAGGTAAAGCGATATCCTACCAAGAGATTCAAAATTCATTAATCAACTTTGACCGGATTACCCTTTACAGAACACTCAATACCTTCATTGAGCGAGGCATTTTGCACAAAATAATACTAGAAGATCATCAAAGTTTTTATGCCCTTTGTAGTATAGAATGTAGCACAGAAGGACACCAGCATCAGCATGTTCATTTTCAATGCAACCAATGCAAAGAAGTCTCTTGTCTTGAGACCAAGGAGCCGATTCAGCTGGCCATTTCTAATCATTTTGTGGATGATATTGAAATTACGGCCTCAGGGTTGTGCCAAGAGTGCTATAACTAGCAATTAAAATTTCTTGTTTTAAAATAAGGAATTTCGAGGGGATTATATGCTTTTATACAAATAAGTTAAACCGGTGGTACCTCAGATGAACATCGGTATAAATAGGTTCATTTTAAGCATGATGAATGCAAGTTGTTGTCCTGTATAGAAATTTTAAAAGACCCATTGAATCAGAAATCACTGACTATTGATCCATGAGGCAGCTGTGATGGTCAGGGTAGTGTGTTGGTCATATAAAAAATAAACCTTGGAAGATCACGCAGATGAAATCCTCCAAGGTTTACTTATGTATTTTAAAAAAAAATTAGGGAATGTCTACCGCTCTTTCACGATAAACTGTCCCATCATGCCTCCATCCTCGTGGGGCAGGATATGACAATGGTACATGTAGGGGAAGTCCTCATCCGCAAAATCTTCAAATTTGGTAATGAAGCGAACCGTTGAACCACCCAATACTTGAACGACATCCTTGCGTCCTGCTTTGAAAGCAGGTGGAGCCGCCCCATCAATATCCAAAATATAAAACTGCACATCGTGGATGTGGAAGGGATGTTCTTGATTGCTGTTGTTGGTAATTTCCCAAATTTCTACATCTTCTAGATATATTTCCTCATTGTTTACATCATGATCATAAGCGACACCATCTATGGTCCAGTCAGGACCTGCCAAGATCTTGGTACGCGTAACCGTAGCTTCTGATTCCTCCCAAGAAGGGAAATTCTCTAAAGAAGACGGTACAGAGGTAACCGCAGATGAGGTGGGCTCTGAAACAATAAGGGTCAGCATATTTTCAGCATCTGTAGCCGATAATCGGCCACCGCCACCACCGGGTCCACCACCACCGGGTCCACCACCCCCTTCAGGAATCGTGTTTTGCAGATAAATAGTTTCACCTTGGTAGGCCGCTAGGTCTAAGAGGATTTCATAACGCTCCCCATTGGTGATT
>CAJQKV010000032.1 GCA_905479015.1 uncultured Cyclobacteriaceae bacterium | reverse complement strand
CGCAGCTAGCAACAACGCCTCATCATCTTTCTTTTCATCAAACACAGCCGTAAGTGGGGTCAAGGCATCAGAAGACAATAATGCCAAAAATTGGCGCACGGTACTCAGGTCAAACTCTTTGAAAAATACGGCTTTCAAGAGGTTGCCGCGCAATAGCGCAATAAAAAACGTCTCAAAGGATGACCAACGTTTGAAAGGGGTTCTGCTGATCCCCCCTTCTTCAATCACAACGCGCAATAAAGCCAGGTCTTTGGCCTCAGTTGAAGGCTGGAGATCTGATATAGAAGGCGTCTCCTGAAATTCCCGTATCGCAGCTAGCAACAACGCCTCATCATCTTTCTTTTCATCAAACACAAGCATCAACTTTGCCAGGGTTTGACTAGATAGTAATGAGAAAAATTTGGACAACTTTTTCTTGTCAATATTTAGGAAAAATTGAGCTGATAAACTTTGGTCCTTGAGTAAATTTTCAAGAAAAAGATAAAGTAATCTTTGTTGATGTAATATTTGATTGATTTCTACAATATTGAAATTAATAATCTGGGTGAATACAGATAATCTCATCTCAGGTGAAAAGTTTCTGATCAACAAATTCAAATCGATAACCTTGCGTGGAGTGGCAACAGACAATAACTTTAAATAAAGCAGCTCTTTTAATTCGATTTTAGTGGTAGCTACCGGTACAATATTAAAAATCCAGTCACTTGTCTTTAATCTCACTTCCTCTACCAAATCACCCATTTGACCTGACAATAAAAGTAATAAGTCATTCTCAAGATCAGTCAAATCCTTCATTTGAAGATTGAACTGCGCATCCTTGGAAATTAGATCATAGCTATTTGATGGACCAATGAATTGATTAAATGATTCATCTTCTAACCAACCCGCTATTTCATTTGGTTTTTCCTTTAATAATGCCGTCCAAGCCCATGTAAACTGATCTTTCAATTCATATAAATCTTTGGAATGTAAGGCCTTGAAAAAATCTAAAATTTTACTTTTTTTGAAGAATGAAAATCTGTTACGAGTGACAAAAAAATGAACCAGTTTAATCTCCCAAGAGTTTTGAATGTGAGCTAATAATGAAAGGCGTAATAATCTAATCAAATCGACTTTTGACCCCTTTTTGAATAATCTTTCCCAAAGAGTCCAAGGATATTGCCCATTGATAAAAAAATTATTTAAAATCACATCATGTCCCACCTCACTATTGAATCTCGCCCACACCAAATCTGCTTGACTGTCTGTCGGATTGTCAAAAAAAACAGTCAATAATAAATTAAAATCATTGAATATTTTCCCCTCGTCAAGGTCAATATTTTCTAACTCAATCGCATCCGTTTCAGCATCATTTTTTTGAAATAAAGCCACTTGATATTGGAATAATTCATCGAAATTTTCACCTTTATCCACATCCATTTTAACTAAAATAAACGTTTCAAGTAGCTTGAATTTAAAATCCTGATCGCTTTGCTCCAATTCAGGTAAATATTTTTCTAGCGCTACAAATCCAGCAGTGTCCTTAAAAACTTGCAAAATAATTTTTAAAACAATATCGAAATCAAATTGATAAAGCAATCGCAGCCAAAAAATTTGATGACTAATTCTCTTTTTAAATTGAATAGTTAATTGATCAAAATTGTCCTCTAGCACCTTTTTAAGAGATGAAATTGGATCTAAATCAACCGAAAGCCAAACCCCCAGCTCCAAATAATTCAATATCAAAAGAAGATCATCTGTAATTTTGAGACTTTTTTCCTTTGCCGTTTCCAAAACAGTTTGAGATAGAATGAGTTGTCTTCGTAAGGCAATTAATTTAGAATATTCTCCAGGGTCTAGGTGAGCGATAATGGTTGAAAGTAACTCCGTAAAGACCATGTCTTTTTTTAAGGCTACTCTTTCAAGCAATTCATATAATGATCTGTTTAACTGTGGATCAGAAATAGAAAAATGATTGATAAAACCAGCTATTTGTTGATATCCATAATGATAAATGTTTTCAGAAAATAAGGTGTGCAGAAAGATTTTAAGATAATGGAAGTTTTCAAAGGCCTTTCTCTTTTTGGTTTCTTGCCGAGCAAAAACAACAAAAAGCATATCTATTTGGGTCAATGAAAAAATTTCAAAAATTCGTTTTAATTTCAGCTTATTTTGATAATTATTAGTGCCAAATGAAATGATCCTTGATAACTCTATCAGATCTTTCTTTCGAAGTCTTTTAGCCATCTTTAGAATTTCTATCAAAGAGTAGTCAAATTCTAATTTTCCTTGATCTAGATAGTCAATTAAGGGGACCAGGGATAAATCCTTGATATTCTGTTCTTGACTGAAAAATGAATCCACTTCCTCTTTAATTCGATTCATATTGAACCCCTTATCTGAAAATGGCAAATTATCAAACCATGAAGGATCTGTAATTAAACGTTCAAAAATATGTTTTTTAAACGATATATCGGTATCATATTGATCGATCGATTTTATGATTTTTTCAAATTTTTTCTTTCTTTGAATACCCTGAAAAAAAGCCATAATCAATTTCTCGACTGAGCGAAGTTCATGACCATGAATCAATCTTAGCCAGACTACTTTATAACCCTGTTCCTTTTTAAGAGCTAGAATGAATGACTCTACATGGTCTTTCAAAAGCATTATCAATACCTCATCAGGAGATTGATCTCCTAACTCCCAAATTCCAGATTTTAAATAATATAAATAAGTATCGATGATACTTGAATCGCTTGAATCTTTCTTATAGAGGTTCGCGACCTCTTTTCTATGCTTTATCAATACAGCTTTGGCCATTTCAGAACCCTCAGATTTCATCATTTTATCGATGATATAATCTCGCCCATAGCCTGTCCTTATAGAGACCTGATCGATCAGCGTAAATAACAATGCAGGCCGTTTTTTAAACTGCTGTTTTAATTCCTTGATAACATCACCCACCCACAATAAACCCAAATCATAAAGGGTAATAGAAAAAATAGGTCGGGTTAACTGAATAATCGCAGATAGCTCAATGAGCTCTTTTTGAAAGGAGAATTTGTTTTCACGCTGAAGAATTTGGAAAAACAATTCAATTTGCTGAGGGTTTAATACTTGATAGATTCGCTCCAAAGAGCGCATGAATTTTTTAATAGTAAAATTTGATTTCGTGAATTGTAAAACAATTTCTTCAATTTCTCTTCGAAAAAACACTTTCCTAATTGTTTGTTTTTTAGCTACTGATAACGATAAAGCACGTTCCTTAATGATATAAACAGTTAAATCTTCAATTAAACGCTTAATACTACTTGTGGATTTAAAGGACTCCTCAAGTTCATTCCCTTTAAGCGATTCTATTATCAAGTGAGATACAGGGATTTTAACCTCTTCAACCAAACCTTGAGCTTTTTTAAAGTTTAACTGTAGAAATTTAATATAATCATTCAGACTTATGGATCTATAGTCATTCACCATAAAATCAAACGTTACTCTTCTTAAGGAATCATTAAACTCTTTTTGAAAGGATTTCAATTCCTTTTTTTTCCAGATGACTTCTTGTATTGTATAATTAAATCGCCTAATTTCTAAATAAATGATAGGTTCAACACTCAGCCAATATTCATCCAGCTGATCCTCCTTTATTTGATGAAAAAATCTTTCTTTAATGGCCCTATCATTAAGGGTGTTTTTTAAATTAAATTTTAGAGAGTGTAAATCATTTTTTATTAATCTTTGGAAGACGCTTGTTACCGAATCAGAACCTGAAATCATTACCCCCGTCTTAAGGAAATATAAAAATAACTCTAAATCATTTAAAATATTTTGTCGATCAATAAGCTCATCTATATTCTCCTGCTGAAGTAACTTTGCTAATTGAGTATCTAAAAGATATGAGAGTCTTACAATAAATTCTTCCTGAAAATTTTTACTATCTATCGTACCCAAATCGAGACTGATATCTTCTATTTTCAGATGTTTAGCGTAGGGATAATATTTATTAAAACAATAGTCTATCGCATCAAGGATTCTAGACTTAAGACGACCCGCTTCAGTGGTACTCAGCTCCTTATCTAATTCTAATGTTAAGGTGTTTATTAAATGATTTGGTTCCATCGATTTATTACGTTGAAGGCATCAACGAATAAGATTAACGGTTCCTGTTATCTCTTCAGGATCATTGGGGTCTAATTGACATACGTACTCATAGGCTCCCGTTGGAAGTGACTCATCATTGAAAATTCCATCCCAAGGTTGCTGATATCCATGAGATTCAAAAACAAGGATTGAATCTGGAGCGATAATTTGTAAATGGCATTTTGGGAATTTTTCAATATTCATAATGAGCCATTCATCCCTGATACCATCATCATTGGGAGTAAAAGCACTTGGGAAATAAACCTGTGAATCATCTTGAATAGATCCATCAATATTTCCTGGCTCATCTAACCACATGACACAACTCTCAATAGAATCAAAAATGTATTTTTCAGGCACTTGGCTCGGAATAATGTCTAGTTCTTTTAGAAGACTATAATTTTTCTTATTCAACTCACAAAAAGATATTTTTATCTTTTTCGACTTAAGATATAATATCGCATCTTTGAATGTGCGAATTCCGGAATAATCCATATAAGGTACCAAAGACATATTAAAAACAACTACCTCAACCTTAGGTGAAATAGCACGTATGGTCTTTAAAAACCGTGTAGAGAAACCAAAAAATAAAGGTCCTTTGATGGTCTTTATAAAAACTTTATCCTTAAAATCTTCGGCATCATCAAAAGTATCGATGAGCTCATAAATCATCAACTCTAATTTGGATTGATTTGAATCATCCTCTACTTGATCTGCCATTTTCTTCATAAAATAAATAGCTGAAATAATCAGACCCAAACTTACTGAAAATAGTAAATCATAGAATGCCGTCAAACCCATCACAGCTACCATAACGACAGCATCTACTCTAGGAATAATAATCAACTTTTTGAGCGTAACCTTATCTAATAATTCATAGCCAATAGAAATCATAATACCAGAAATTAATGCTAATGGAATCTCAGCAATGAAATTACCCCCCCAAATAAGGAATATCAGTAAAAAGAAAGCTGTGGTCATCCCTGAGATACGGTTTCGTCCTCCTGCCTGAATATTAGCCACTGCGCAGGCTGTGGCACCACTCCCCGTAAATCCTCCGAAAAAACCAGCAAGCAAATTACCTATACCTTGACCCATTAATTCTTGGTTACTATTGTGTACTGAGTTGGTCATCTTATCAGCTACTACAGAGGTTAACAAGGTATTTACAGATCCAATAAATGCTAAGGAGGCGGCGGCAATCAGTATTCTAAGCAGAGTTTCTGTATGACTTAACTGATCTATAGAAATGAAATTAAATTGACTCATATCAATACGGAAAGCACCGAGTTTATCAATATCCAGTTCAAAAATATATGCCAATCCCGTCAAGGCCAGTAAGGCCACTAAACTACTTGGAATCTTTTTGGTGATTTTAGGAAAGATATAAATAATACCTACCGTAGCCACTACAAAGGCAAAAGCCAACCAATTAGCCTGGTCGAAAAAATAAAATATATTGAATATTTTTGAAATTACAGAAGTATAGATACCAGATGGTACACCAAAAGTGTTCGGAATCTGAAGGACGATAATAATCAGACCCACACCACTCATAAATCCACTAATCACTGAGAAGGGTATGTACTGAATATTCTCCCCTAACTTCAACAATCCGAAAAATAATTGAAGGCAACCCGCCAACACAAAGATGGCCATCAACACAGGTAATGCAGCCTCTAAACTCCCCTGAATCTCAATTTCCGTAACTACAAAAACAGAAATGGCAACAGTCAAAGCACCTGTCGGACTGCTAATTTGCCCAGAGGTACCCCCAACAAGAGCAGCTATAAACCCTAATACAATGGCTGAAACAAAGCCAGCATAAGGCCCCAAACCAGAGGCATATCCGTAGGCTATGGCCACAGGCATGGTTACCACAGCAGAGGTCATTCCCGCTAGTATTTCTATTTTAATGGTTTTGGAGGTAGTCTCAAACATTTATCCCTTCATACTTTAATCAAAACAAATAACCCAAACTGAGATAAAACATTCTACCTTCTTGTCGCTGTAATCCCAAATTGGTATCACTCGCAGTGATAAAACCTTCTTTATTAAACAGATTATAGACATTAATCCCCAGTTTGTACTTGTCAAAATAAGCATTAACATTTGCATTTAATAAAAAAAGTTCCGGTACTTCTATCCATTCTTTACCCGATTCTATCTTTTCAGGTAGACCCTTGTTCGTGATATCATAGGCAGAATAACGGTGAGATTGAGTGATTAACTGTCCATTTAATCCCAAAAGAATATGAAATTTCGTATCATAATCCGAACTCAATGAATACTGATCTCTTGTTTTATTTAAAACACTTTTCCTCAAGGAAACATCCCCCCCAAAGTTAAAATAATGTGTGGGGTATCGCGACGTAGTATCCGACCACTGATTGTTGTTAAACACATCAGACATTCTTGCTAGTGAGTCTAGAGCAATTTGGGTTTTGGAGAAAGAATAATTACCAAAAAAGTGATAATTGAAGCCATTAATATGAGATCTTGAACTTTTATATCGATATTTAAATTCCATTTCGTGTCCGGCTATTCTCGTTGGTAAAGGTTCATTTACGTATCTGTTATCTCCATCTTGAACAATATTATCCCTGATATAATTGATATAGGTTTGAAAGTTAAAATCTAAATGCTTATTGATCCGAAAAAAAGTTCCCGTCTCCAAAGATTCTATAATTTGTGCATCTAAGGGATCGATTCCATCATTTGGTGTTCTGAACGCTGGAACAAATCCCTTACGATATAGAAAAGCGGCAGGTAAAAAAGCGGAGTTATAAATGGCCTTAAATTTCAACATTCTCTTTTTAGCTTGGTTTTTATTGGCAATATAAACTAGGGATATTCTTGGAGAATATTGTTCCCCCCAACGAATACCATTTTTGAAATCAGAGTATACTTCATCATAATTGAATCGGACACTCGCATTCAAAACCATTCGATCTTTGATCAAATGCATTTCATCTTGAATATAAAAAGCCGCAAATATTTCATTTCTATCACCTGACCTTCTTCCCAAAACAGGACTATAACTCGCATCGTCAATGAGTGTTGAGGTATATTTCATACTATCTATTTTGTTTAAATAATGATAACCCCAACGATTGACATACCACTCCGCACCCACTAATAAAAAATTGGGTAAGTTGTTAACCCCAAGGGTCAAAGCTTGAGTTGAAAACTCTAAATTGACGGTAGCTCTATATTCATCTCCAGTCAATGAACTATTAGATAAATCGCCAAATGACCAAAGTGGAATAGATAAATCCTTTAAAAAATGATCTCCAGAAACTTTTAATTCTAACGCACTTTGTTCATATCTAGTTTTTTCCAAAAAATTGCCTTGAATTTGAATGAATTCCCTCTTATCAATCCTTCTTCTTAATGAATTCAAAGAATCTCCATCATGACTTGCCCATAAATTTTTTCGAAAACTTCTAGGTAAATAATAGTTATTGGATTGGGCATTGGCAGTTAACTTTATTGAATTATTGGTATAATTCAGTAAAAAGTTATAACTGGGCCCATAAGCATTAATATGCTCTATACCCGTAGTATCTGCAGCCCTTACCAAGGAATAATCATATATTGCCGAGCCATCCTTTTTCAAAAAATCAAGGCTCTGGCTATCTTCAGGTAGAATAATTTTTCGATCCGCATCCGAGTAATCAATTTCACTTCCTCCTGATTGATGAAAAGTCGCTGATAAATAAATACTCTCGGTATTATTAATCTGAGTCCCATATTGATAATTGATTTTATAAGCATTATTGAGACTTTGATCTACGCTTGAAAAGTCATTCCCATTCCCCAATCGTACATTTGCCTCATTGATTTTTTCACCCGTGCCTGACTTTGTAACTATGTTGATGGCACCACTAAAAGCATTACCACCATAGATGGCAGAACCCGGACCCCGAACTAATTCTATCTGCTTTACATAATCAAGACTGATCCAATCAGGTCCGTTTGAACTTGTAAGATTGTCACTGATCCTATGTCCATTGATGAGTATAAGCACATCTTGCAAGGTTGAATTTGAAGTACCTCTCGTTCCGAATTGGCGCTCATTCCAATCCCCAATTTCAGCAAAGCCAGGTGTAATTCGAATCAAGTCAAGTAAATTTCTAATGCCTAATCGTTCAAAATCACCTTGATCATAAATACTAATAGTGGACGAGATAAAATCAATATTTTGGGCAAATTTATTTACAAAAACAGAAACTTGATTTTTACTTTTGATAAAATTATTAATGAATACTTGTAGTGCGGGAGTAATATCAGGTATCGTACGATCCGAAAAACTTGGATTTATTTTATAATATATTTCCATAAAACTAATCGTACTATCTCTCAAATCCAGTGCAAAACTTAATTTAATCGCAAAATTTAATATCGACTCCTTTGATTGTATGGAAGACTGATTAAAATGGCCCTGAAAAAGATTACTGGCAATTTCCAACCCTTTCTCAAACTGATTATTTTTATAGTATACGCCAATTTCTTGCATGCTGTTAAAAACAACTTCATCAGACTCAACTTTATCAATACCTATTTTAAGATCATCAAAAATTACTTGAGCAGAGCTTTGCTGTTGCCGAAATAAACCAAAAACAAGTAAAAGGCACAGAAAAAATTTATTAACTATTTTGATCATTTTTAATTGGGAATATATTTTTGATAAAGGTCATTATATTCAAAATCTTCGATCAACCATGTCTTTTCGGATTGCGCCAGCTTTTTGGCAAACAAATCTAAATCAACAGACCACAAAGACATTCTACCCACGGAGTTTCTATCAGTACCTAAGTTACTTTGACCTCTACTCAGAGAAACGAACCAATCATTACCAATAAACGCTATATCTTGGATCGCTTGATTCATTTGATGGACTATAGGCACATAATCATCACTGAGTAAATCTATATCCCAGACATTGATTTTATCATCTCTACCTCCTGAAACAATAAACCGAGATAAGGGATCTAAAGCAAGCACAGTTAATGCTGATAAATGTGCGCTCTTATTTTCAAAAATGACCTCATCTTCTAGAAAAGAGTAAATAAAAAGTGTGCCTTCTTGTGTCCCTATGATTATTAAATTTTTATCATCTATAAACTTCAAGCTCGTCACTTTTGATGTCATACCCTCTATTCTTATTTTTTCTTTAAAATTAATATCTCCATTGGCTGGACAACCCCAAAATTCAATTTCTGATAATCGCCCATTAGTGGCTATGATGTTTGATTTATGAGAAAAATCAATCGCATTAATCTCGTGCTTGATATCAACATATGGTAATTGATCATATGCTCCTGAGGATAAATTATCTTGAACATATGTCAAATGACCCAAACTATTCGAAATTAATACATCCCCATCAGTCAAATTAAAAACCCCATTGATCGAACCTTTTGATGTGTTATCATCAGCAAACTTCTGGTCGGTATTTCGATAAATCTTGCCATCTACGGTTCCATAGACTAAGTTATCCTCTTCTATATATTTCATTGATCTAATACCTGAAGTGATCTCTCTCACCCGTACATATCTATTTAAAATCAAAAAATCGGTATCATAGAACTTATTTTCAGAAGGTAAGTTCATTTCATAAATATCGCTTTGATCCGTGCCAATAGCCAATGTACTTTTTGTCTTATTTAAGTCAAGTACAGTTCCAAACTGAATTTTAGACAATTCTTTATTTAAGACTATATCCAATTTTTGAAATACATTTCCCATGGCTTGAAGAAGGTTTTTTTCGCTTACCTGAAATTCTGCTTTCATTTTTATAGATGAATTTGGGAAATTTTGGATCAAATCATTGTAAAGAGGATTATCCAATGAGTTCAGTCGCTTGTATCCCAATGCAATCAAATTAGCTCCAATTTTAAGATTATCCGAGATGGGTGTAGCCGCTAGTTCCAATACCTCACTACATATTTTGTTGATCTGACCTAAAGTGGCATAATACTGAAATTCAATTTTTTTATTCTCTATATCTTTTTCAGATTCTGTGAGTTTTATTTTCAATACATTCTGCCTTTCCGTCAGCAGTTGGGCATCCTTTCGCGCATATTCAGCTTGCTTTAAGGCATTGACAGCTTGACTTTTAGCTATATTGGCTTCTCTATTTTTTTCAATAGATCGAATACTGTCTCTTTTGGCTGCATAACTTGCAATCTCAGCTCTCTCGGTTTGTTCTTTCGCTATATTCATCGCCTGTTCTGCAGCTACTTTTTCTCTACTGGCCTCTCGTTTACTCTTATCTGCTTCCATCTTTTGATCAACTGCAACACCTGTAAAAAAAATACTGACTAATATTAAACCAATAGTGATTAGAAAGAAAACTATACCTATTAATATATTTCTTTTGGCCTTTCGTCGCCTTGACTTATCTTCCTCTTCAAGAATTCGCTGGGCTGTATTAAACTGTTCTTCACTTTTATCAATGAACTCTTTAACGAGGTTGTAGTTTATTCCATAGCGCTTTGCCCAACCTTTTTGTGGATTGACTTCTTTGTACCAATGCAATACACTCCTGAGCTTTTCTCCTTCATATAATACCTCACCTTTCGAAACATCCGTAAAAACACTCTGATAAATATCTGAGTTTTCTTTTTCATCATGGACCCATTTCTCTAATCTAAGCCATTTATAAATGAGGATCTCATCATCAAGCGATACCCTCGAATATGGAGTAATTATGTTTTTCGAATCATCCAATAAATAATCTAAATGATCTAACCTTTGATCTGCGCCCGTAATGGGTTCTATTTTTATCGCAACGCATTCGTCAACCACAAATTCTTCAATAATTTGTATTATGACATCCGTCTCAATGTTTGTGAAATCTGAGATTTCCAATATCGACATAAATAATTCAAATCCAAGGTCAGATTCACTCGCCAAAAGTTGAAAAAGTAACCGACAATTGTTCTGATCCTCCTTAGAAAAAGTTGAATAAATATCTTCTAATTGATTATTTATAGAATTTTGAAAGCCTGAAACAGCTTCTAGATCTTCCATTGAGATATTACTTCTTCCATTCTCTATACTCCTCTCAACACTGAGCCTCATTGCATGCTGAAATTCTCCTAAAGAAATTGGATGAGCACGATAATAAGTGGATATATGATCTTTAACGTCTCTATCAAACGTCAAATACCCTTTAGATTCAAAAAAATCAAGGGTACTCATTAAATCAGCAAAAGAAAATATAGGTAGATTAATTTGATTTTTATTGATGGTCTCAATAAACATAGGTCGATCAGGAAAACTACTGGCAAGATCGTAAGATCTTTTTGATCTCATAGACACAATAGTGCTTATTGGATAAGCCGTTTGATGTATTACTTCTTCAATCCGTGTGAGAAAAATATCGAGCTCTAAAGAATCTTCCCCTTTCTTCTTCAATTGAAATAAATCATCCAATCGATCAATATTTAATAAAATATTACAATTGGAGATTAATTTATGTTCTTCCAATATCTCAATAATCCCATATTTCTTATTTGTTAATATTTTTTCAAATTTCTCAATCAAACCTGGATCAATCTTCTCATTTGGGCTACTTCTTATGAAATCCACTTGAGCTAGTGCTCTAGCTAGAGATCGTATCGGATTTATTCCAGGATATAAATGAGCGATTTTCCAATCTTTAATCCCCTTAATAATAAACCCATCTTGCAATGTGGGTATTATCCTAGCATTCAAAAACGAAGTTTTTCCTGAACCTGGGTCCCCTAAAAGGGCAACAAAATTGGTATCGGCTAGTTGTCTTAATAGCGATAATTTGACATTTTCATTTCCTTGATAAAGCACAGCATCTTGAGTTTCAAAACTTGCTAAACCTTTAAAGGGGTTATTTTTATCTATTAGTTTATTGACGGTCATTTGCTATCAGTAGGTCAAGGATTTTGTTAGAGGCACTCAGTCTTTGCAATCTGGTTTCAATAGGATCTTTTTTTAATTGATCAAGATAATCAAAATATAATTTTTCAAAGGCGCTCATTTGATCAAAATCAAGACCAACTAAATTCACAGACAAATGGGCGGGTAAACAATCAAATATAATTTTTCGAAATAATTTGAGATAACTTTTTCTGTTAAATTTCTCAGTCCAATTGGGATACACAATGCTTAACCTAAAGTTAAAATCATCGGCAGTCCTACTACCGAGTCTATGATACCTCAAGTTTAAATCTTTACTCCCTTTTTCAATCAACTGTTCGAAATAAGCTACCAACTCATTAATATAAGCTTCTGATGTTAATTTGGAAGATAATTTCTTTTCAATTCGTGCTATTTTGGTTCCCGAGTCATCCGTTAAATAAATAACAAATACATCGGGTGATTCCTCAATCACTTTATATTGATCAAGCTCTTTTGCATTTGACAGCAAGTCATTGGATTTTTCATTATAATCTGAAATACTTTCAGGTTCTAAGCCTGAAAGTAAAATATCATTTTTCTCATTTAGAACTTGAAATAAAAATTCTTTTGTGTTATCTAATTTAATGTAATTTGAAAATTGTTTCTCGTTTTTTATCACTTGAAAAGAGTCTATCGAAGACAAAATGAACTTCTTAGCTGAACCCTCAGTTTTAAATACCTCTATTGATTTTGCCAAAAAAGTACCTATGGCATTCTTTAACATCACTTTATAATCTCCTACCGAAGAACTTAATACAGTATAATTATTAGCATAACTTGCCAATATAATCGCATCCTTTGCTGCACTTATTTGAGAGGTTTCATCTATCACTATGATACTTTGAAAAAGCTCCTTCTCCTTATTCTCGTCAAGCAATATGTAATTGGCTTGAGTTTGGTCTACCGGACGTAAAAGGATGTGTTCTACTACATGGAAATTTTGACAAGACTGATTCTTCTCTGCAAAATATTGAAGAACTTGAAGACGTTTTTGCTTGGCCGCTGATTCGGAATCAAGCGCTATTAATTTCGTTGGCGTTTCTCCTGTTGGAGGATTAAAATAAATGATGTACTGATCATCTTCGTGTTCGATACTATAATTTTTATGATTTGATCCATATTGGAATAAATATTTTAGATACTTAGAGGAATTAACTAAAAAGGTAACCTTATCTGATGAAACACCTGTCTTTAATGCTATAGCCTTTTTTTGTGTTTTTGTGTTTGTTATCTCATTAATAGAAGCACTTGTTAATCTTTTGGGACTCAGATTACTTTTTAAATCATCTTTAATAATGAATGGGCTGCTATGTTGCGTAATTCCCAAAAGATAAGAAACTTTTCGTTTGAATGGCGATTGGATATGAGTTACTTCTTTACTTAAAATATTCACACCTTTTGCTAAATATTTATTAGCATAAATCACTTCATTTAAAAATGCAGATTTAGTTCTGAGGTAATCTCCCTCAATTTCACTTTGTAATTTTCCTTTAAAAGCGGAATCATCGAAGAAGGCCTGAAAACTATGTCTGAAATCTTCTCCAAACCTTGCCAAAACATGATTAATCAATCTGTCTTTACGGTCAAAAACATCATCATGTGTAGAGATGATTCTAGATAAATGATCAATAGTCATACTTACATATAAGTCCTGATCAAGTAATTCAGCACTCATTGTCTCGTACAAAGAATTTTTTAGATCATCGACTATATTATGATCCAATGCCTCCGAATGCTCCTCCTCGCTCCCTGACTCTCTTTCTAAATCTTTAGATACATCAATTATCTGATTGAGAAGATCATGAGTTTTAGGATGAACATATTTATTTTTTAATCTTCCTATATTTTTTAAATCATTTTCATAAAGGCTCCAATCGTTTTGAACTATTCTTTCTACCTCTTTAAATTTATCCCTCAAATCTAATTTTAACTCATTGAGCCTAAAGGCTTCTTTGTCACTTAAGTCATTTTTGAGCTCATTTAACTCTTGGATTTGTTGTTCAAGTTCAACAGCACTGATCAGTTTTTTAACAAAGAGTTCCTTTGAGTCATTGAGTCTATCTTCGATCTTTTGCCCAAAATAGGTAGGCGATGGTGCTTCGCCTAAATCCGTGACATTAAGCAAATTAGATATTTTAGATAATTGGGTCAAGTGATTGGCCATGATTTGATCAAAGAAAGCCAAATAGCCGCGAAGTTGGGCAGACTGAGCTTGTCGCAATGGACTTTCTTCAGGGCTTGGAACATAAGTGCCCACTCCGTACAATTCTGGAAAAGATCTTTGAATGGGTAAATAACTATTTAATTGTTTTGTTTTGACTTTGGCTGATTTCTCTTTAGTCTGTTTTAATATTTTAAAACTGGGCTCGGTATTTGCATTTAATAATTCTGTCGCATAGATAACTCCTTCCTTATTAAAATTATCTCTAGTTCCACCCTTTTGAATACTTATGTCAAGATCTTTGAAAAGATCCGCTTGCCCTCCTTGTCCGATGACCCCTAATGTCAAAAACTTTCCATTGGGTACTTCTATAACGTCTCCAAGAATAGGTATGCCCGCAATGCCCAATCGTAAACTGAGTACATCTCTCACTCCTTCAATCTCTAATATTAGATCCGTTAATTTAGAAACATAAAATTCGTAGGCTTTTTCTGTGAGAGATTCCTCTTTTATAAATCCATTTTCAAATGATGGAATACCATAAATTTCCTCTGTTGATTTTCCTTCTGAAGTCAACTGCTCAAGGGTAAAGAAAGGGACTAGAGGATTAAAATATCGTTCAGATACAAATAATATTTTAGATAAAATGTCCTCTGTATCTGCGCGCTGGTCAATGTCTATTTCACAGGAAACAGATAATTTCTCAGGAATTAAAATGTTTATTGTCGATAGATCTTCACATAAATTCCTGTGTGCATGAAATATTTTTTTAACCTCGAATTTAATTTGATCATAATCTTTGGATTGGACATGACTTTTTACTAGAATCTCAATATTAAAAAGTCCTTTGATGCCTCCCAAATGATCATCTACTTTCGAAATCCAACAATTTGAAAGCACACCTGAAAAATGATCTAATATCAATATCCGATAGTCATTAATTGTGACTACTCCGGGCGAAAAAGCTATTTCTGGCGGGATTAATGCCTGTTCTCTGAGTACACCATGCTTATCTCCTTCATGAAATAATATGGTCTCAATATCAAGATTGGTCCGAAATGAAATATCTGTTAACGCATAAGTAAATTGTTCTAAAATAGTTACTCCAGGATCATGGGCATTATAATCCGTCCAAATATCTCCAGAAACTTTTTGCGTGTGGCCAATGGCCTCTTTACGTAAAAAGTCATAATCCATACCTTTCGGTATTTCTTTATTCTGAATTATTTTTATATCCTCTTCTGACATTCTATTTTCTATTGCTTTACGTTATCCCAATTTGTCATCCCACAAAGAGGTAATGTGATATTTTATTTGCAACACTTGATTATTTTCATCATTCCCATAATGTTGGGCAGATTTAATCTCAAGTTGATATTGCCCGTTCCTTGTTTGTTTCCATCTGAATTTCAATCGATGCCAGAACCATCCATATTGGGCTTGAGTAATTTTAATTTTATTGTTTCTGCTGTCATGGGTACCAACTGCAATGGCATGCGCAAAAGCATATTTTCCGCGTTGCTTCACCCCTTCGACTTTTGCTACAATTTCAAACATATTGCAGCCTGCTAAATTTTCAATCATAATATGCCATTCTCCATCGGCGGTTATGACCGCCTTGTTTGGATAAGTTCCCACTCTAGTTTTCATTCCCACCGCACCCTCTACTTCTAGCGGAAACGAGGGAGAAGTAGTACCCATACCTATGTTTCCACCTTTTTGTAAAAAAATTCGACTCCCGTGTGTACTTTCGGAAATACTCAATCCCTTGGATCTTTCATTCGGGTTAATAGCAATACTCCATGCTGGATGTGTTTCTTTTATGTCTTCAAAAAAACTTATCAATTTTTGAGATTCTCCGATAGGAGATAATTTAAGTCCATCTTCAACATCTTTGGCAAAGCCATCATCGATTTTGTTAATAGTAGAATCTATCAAATTAGTGAAATGAACCTCGGTGGGTATCTGACCCCTTTGAAAAAATCTCTTTAGCGTTGATCGATTGAAAATTTCCATAATAATTAATTAAATTTTAAACATCCAATTCAATAGCATAATAAGTATCCTTCTCATGATCATAAAAAGGAAATATCACTTCGTCTTCTTCTTCTCTTGAAATTACAAAATCACTTCCAATTTTCATTGTATTGATTTTAGTTTCCTCAGGTAAAGCCCCTTTTTTCTGCTCGATCAATTCTATTTCATGCTCTTCACTGGGTATTAAAACACTCCAAGGTGAAGTCGATTGCAGTTCATTATTGGTACCTCGATTGCTTGCTGAATCAGAAATATTGAATTTACCCTTTTCATAATGAATCAATACAATGGAGAACTTGGTTATATAAGTGACATAGTCCAATGATTCAATAAATGTCATGATATCATCTCTTTCTATAGAACCCCCTAAGTTCATTTCCCTCTGATGACTCGCAAACCAAGGACAAATGAAGCTTCGGAGATCTCGCTGAAGCCTTTTCATAAATTCACCCGGGCCACTTTTATCGGTCACCTTAATCTGACCCGTTATCTTGACCTTTTCAAAAGTAGTATTTACGACTTCCACTTTAGCGAAAGGAGATATTGTTTTTTCGACATAAGCCTGAATCGCTTTAAGCTCATAATAATCAAGTTTGGGCAAATAAAAATTTTCATTATGCTGGAGATTAGGGATCACAATTATTTTGATCATTCCAGTCATAACTTTGTCTGGATGACTAAAATGATTGATGCATTTAACCTGAAATAAATTTGGAAATGCTTCCAAAATAATTTTTTCAATGAACTCAGGTGTAATCCCTCTGTTTTTATGCTGAATTCTTTCTGATACCCTCATATATAAATCAGACATTGATTCCTTATTCCTACCTCCAAAAGAAGGATAAGGCTGACTCACATTGCTTATTTCATTTCTTGATTGAATCAATCTATTAATAGTACCAGCAGGAATTTTCTCCTCCCAATGAGCATCTGATTTGTGAGCGATCCAAGTCGCCAGTACGCCATTATTCTTGATCATTTTGATTTTTGACAACAGTCTTGAATTATTTTGTGTAGAAGCCCTGATCCAATATTTGTCTGTCGGCAATATATCATGAGATTTATTGATTAATGTTGGTATCTTAAGTTGAACAATTCCAGAGGTCGTGAAGTTATGCGTCCCATCTTTGATAATCTCATTTTCACTAAATTCAATCCATTCATTATCAACTAGATAGAACCATTTTATGGAAGGTATTTCTATTTGACCGATTTCATTTTGAATATTATCTTCTAGTTCAAAATATAAAGAAAGCTCTACGGGGACATGAAGATTCTCTAATCCAATGATCAAATATCCCTCATCATTGAACTGAGGAAACCAATGATTACGAGAAGGAATACCCTGATCAAAAATAAGAAAATTACCAAAAGGATGAAGATGGTAAATTTGATCTTTACTCGTTTTGATATTATTACTCAACTTGTTTTGATCCAATGTAATTAAAGTATTTGCAGAGTATTTTAATGTCATCTCACGTATTAGAGGAGATAGAGGTTCTCTAGGTATGGCCACTTGTGGTTTTTCTTTCGCAGGGAAGATTCCAGCCTTGGGCTGTGGCACATTCTCCATGAGAGCTTTTGCATACAATTCCGAGTACAAACCAAAACCAAAACCATCCTCTGGTCCCAACAATTCTATTTTTAGAAACCCAGTTTTTGAGCGGTTATCAAAATTTTCTACATCGATATCATCGTAAATGGGTTTCATCTTCAATTTATCAATGTTGACTTCATCAAGGCTTGATTGGTTGTCCAATCTATCTTCATCACCTAAACTCTTAAACAAATCAAAATTCTGAACACTATCAAGTTCCGAGGGACGAAACTGAAAGTCTGTTAAACATGTAATGCCCACTTTAAATGATTCATTAGTAATATCGTTATTGTAGGCTTCATAATAGGTCTTAAATCCACCCAGTCTTTTAGGTAAATTGTGCCACTTAATATCAATGGCAAAATCAGTTATGTTTTTTCGGAAAATTTCTTCATTTCCTATCAAGAAATAAGCTCCTGATTCGGGAGTAGAACCAAATGGGAAGAATGGAACGGTTATATCTAATTTACCTAAATCATTAAAAACCGATAAATTTTTAATTTCTGCAACATCTACTCTGATCTCACAAGTCTCAATCACGAGGTCTTTGATAAAAGAATAAGCATACATGGCTCTTTCGGAAGATAACTTAAACTCGAAAACCGGCCATTCAGTTGAATATCCTTCGCCATGTACTTCTGGGTCATATCCCAATATTTCCGGATCCCCTCGATCAAAAGCCATTTGAAACTGTATTTCTCCCGAAACCCAGTTCTTTGGGGGTACTATTTCATAAGAAGTTACATCAAACCAACCCTCCAATGTAGTCACCCTAATGTCAAAAATATTTGATATTATTTTCTTAAAACCTGCATCAGCAGAAAGTCCCTCCTCAGAAGAAATTTCTTCAATAAAGGAAATCAAAGCTGAAAGAGATTTAAGGCTGAACTTATAATTTAACGTAACCAGTCGCAAGCCCTCTTTGAGAATTAAAACAGGAGAGGATAGCGCGAAACCAATTCTCGCTTGCTCCATATCTCGATCTTTGAAACTTAGATCAGATTGATCTTTCCCAAAAGAATCAAAAGATCTAGGATTATTTGTGATATCTAATGTTTCTCCCTCATCATTCAACATTACTTCTCTTTGAAAGATATTAGAAACTGATTTAAAAGTATTACCTAGACCAATGATTCCATTTTGAGCTACATGAATCAACTTTAAATCTGAAACTTTAGCTGAATTTAACTCTATGGCATGATCTGTTTGATAATTATACTCGTAACCATCATTATCAATTCCAGCATACAACAAAGTCCCTTTTGGTAAATCATATTTAACAATATGATCTGAAGCTTCAAAAGTTACAAAGACCTGATCCGGAATCGCTAGTCTTAATTTTTGTCCTAGAAGATCTAAATAAAAATAATTTAATTGCTTTTTCAGAACATTGTTGATGTCCTTCTGAGTATGTTCATAGCCTTTCAGGAAGGCAATCATTAAGGAAATATGAGGTGGATGATAAGGATAGTCAGTCAATATATCTTGCAATAATTTTGGAGCAATAGACTTCATGTAATTTGCAAATCCCAATATTGAATTAAAAATTATTGAGAGCTCTTTGATCCCTTTATTTAAATCCATAGCAGTATCACCTTTATCCAAATCAATGAACTGATCTGATGATTCGGTCCAAATTTTATCAAATAATGAAAGATCTACTAGTTCACTCTCGTGAACCATTTTCGATTGCATTTTTATCTCTTCCACCAATCTGACAAATTCGCTTAATTGTTGAGATAAGGTCGTTCTGATAGAGTTACTTAACTGATTAAACAAAATATTCTCAGAAAGATTAACTACATCAATCTTGGACTTTATGTACCACTTATTGATAGATTGAAATAAATTGAGGATTAACTTTAGTTGTTCTAAAAGTTGCTTGTCTTGAACATCTGTTTTACTTGGATTTTTTAAGATTATTTCACCCTTTTTATACTTTTGATTAAACAAATTTGTATCAAATGAGGCTATTGTGGAGATCTGAAAAGCTAAATTTTGATTAAAAAAATCAGACCAATCCCCTTCAGGTTTATTGTCATTATTGATAAATTGAATAGAGGAGCTAAAATCTTTAATAAAGTTCATTAAATCTGATAAAGATCGTTCATCAATTTGAAAATAGCCTTCATCAAGATATCTATTGTATCTATTTAATACTGAAGATCCATTTGACTTAAGAGTATCTAATTGATTCATATTCACATATCAGTAATATGAGTACCTTCTTTTATATAAAAAGGAAATACTGCGTTAGTTCTTACATTTACAGATTTAATTAAATACTCCAATTTAATTAGGAGTTTACCATCAGCAGCCTGCGATTGGTCTATATCTACATTATCCAAATTAATTCTTGGCTCATGTCGCTTCACTGCACGTTCTATTGTACTTGCTAATCGAGTAATCGAACCTTTATTAATACTCTTAAAAATGAAGTAATTCACATCTGATCCAAAATCTGATCTCATAATTCTAGAGCCTAAATCAGTAAACAAAATAATCTTTAAACTTTGACTGATATCCGTCTCATCTGATACCATATCTACAGTCTTTGTGTGCTTATTGAAAGAGGGTGGAAAGCTCCAGCCAGTACCTAAAAAAGATTTTAAATCTTCAGCCATTATGAAAAAATCATTTTCTTAAAAAAATACAGGGCATAGTCAGCACTTTTCTTAGTCCAATTAGTCATTCTTTGCGATGACTTTTATACAAATTTCTTTGTCCCTAATTCTCATATCGTCCTTTAGTTCTAACTCTCATTCAGTACACTGACGCCCAATTAAACATCTTTTTATATTATCAATTAGTTGGTTCATGAAACTAAACCCTTCCTTCTTTTGTCATGATATAAGAAAAGGGCTACCAAAAAAATTAAAACCTTTTCTAAAATATAAAAATTAATCTTTAATGATACTATTTAGAGTATTAAACTTAATTTAAATTTATCATTCCTCCTTTTACATCTACATTTCCAGAACTTTTCACCTCTGCTGTAGCACCTTCTAAACCTACCTTAGCACTTGCTTTAAGACTTATATTGGTACCTTCTGCTTTCAAGTCGGCACCACTATCTATCTCTGTAGCTCCTCCGGAAGTCAAAGTGATCTTACCGGATGATTTTAAAATCAAATCTTTACCACTGTCAAAGGTGATCCCTTTATCATCTAACAAAACTGAATTATCATTTTGATCTTCTAATTTTAAAGATTTACCCTCATCGTCGAGAGTGATTTTTTGACCTCCTGGCGTCTCAATAGTAATTATTTTTTTTACATCCTCAAATGTTAATTTTAATTCACTTTTAGTTATTATGGCTTTATCCTTATTTTCTGCATCAGGTGTAAATGGTGGTTTATTTTTCTTGCCATAAAGAGAACCTATAATAACCGCAAACCTCGGATCATTATTAATAAAGCTCAAAATAACTTCATCTCCAATGTCAGGGAAAAAATAAAATCCATAAGATGAAGATGCGTTCATTTGACCTAATCTTGCCCATAAGCCTTCTCCAGTATCCTCGATGAAGGGAACTTCGACCTGAACTCTGTATTCACCCGCTGGATCAGTATCTATTTTTTTTACTTTACCTATATGAACTCCTGAAATACCCGGTAACAAACCAAGTGCTGATGGACCTTGTATCGTACCTTCATCAGTAAATGTTTTGGGTTGCATTCCAAAACCTGCTTCAGTCTTCCAAAATCCATCTTCGAGAGTATGAATTACTTTGGTAAGGTAAGCATCTCCATTAAAATGAGGCGAAAAACCCGAAAGATTTAATAGTTTACCAACTAAAGGACTTGAATTCCCAATAAATGAAACAAATCCTCTGATTTTAGACAACCTAGATCGCTGTAAATGTGATTTTGCCCATGATATTAATAAACTACTATCTTCTGGCGCTGAAGAACTTAAAGCTATGGAAGGACTATTTCCCGCTGCTGCTAAGGTTACCCCTGTAACATCTCCGTGAGCGTTCACTGAGGGTTCAGTCCCTGTTCCTTTCACCAAACTCATTTGCCCACTATCCCACGATTGGAACGCTACAGCATCCAATTGATTTTGTGCATCCATATCGGCAGCAAAACCCAAAACATCTATTCCAAAATTCAAATCTAAAACCGCACTTCCACTAACCACAGGATCTGCAATAGTCAATTTTGAATCTTCATTAATAATAACCATGGCATTGGCATCCGCTCTAGCTAATATGAAATCCCAGTCTGAACAGTTATATTGTACTAAATTTGGATGTTCAAAAGTTGTAGCTGTCACACTTTTAGTTAATCCATAGTCAGTAATTATTTCTGATATAACATCACTATCCTTCTTTTTTACAAAATTGGTAGTCTTGCGTGTTAGGGCCAATTGAAAGGCTTTGTCCATACAATTAACAACAAGTTCAGAAGTCTTAAACTTTACATTTAGACTTTGACCTGTTATAATTCCAGAAAAAACCTCATTTTCAACTTGGTCATACCCCATTTTTATTGAAACCGATTTATTGGGATCAAAATCATTACTGGCACTCCCTTCAAAAGTCTGTTCGGCGGGATCTCCATCCATAATGATTATTTTGGCCTTAGAAACTTTATTAATTTCTTTAGACACACTGATTGATTTTATGGCATATTTTGCACCCACATCCTCACCATCTACAAGCACTGAAAAGCTTGGCGTACCCATATCGGTTGTTATCGGAGAGGCCATGTTATTTTTCTAATCTTGGGAATAGGATTTTCTGACCTGGGGTGAGATTTCTAAAATCAATAATTCCGTTGACTTCAGCAACTTGTAAATAATAGTGCGGAGCACCATAAATATTTTCACACATTAAAGGTAGACTGTCGCCTTTTCTCACTTCAGTGAAATGAGACATATCAGGTGAGTTTAATCCTTCTAACATCGTACCTAAATCCAGGTGCTCCTTGAAATGTGCGGTAATAACTGCTCTTATAGGAAGCCCATCTGTATTAAAAAGGGTATAATCAACATCAAAATTTTTCATTTTACATTTTAGTTCTAATGCACCCCACCTCAACATTAAATAGTTAGTCGTATGTGTGTCATCATTAACGGAGAGACACATATCTTTTAAACTCTTTATATTGGTCACAATGTCGACATCTCCACCGGGTACCACTCCAGTATTGTCAATCGTAAAATCTAAACTTATCTCCTCTGGATCAGCAGGTTTAACCATCACTAAATTTAAGCCATTTGCTTGTTTTACCTCGACACTATTGGTTTTCCAAGACTTTTTATATTTCGTAGGGTTCAGCTGAACCGTATATTCTGTTCCAACCTTATCCGAATCATTACAAGATTCTGCTTTATAAGCAGTTATGGTTAACATTTCCATGTTAGTTAATATCTATCTTTTTCGTTTTTGAGGTAATCCAGCACTTTTTCAAAACATTTCTGAATCAACTCTTGCTCCATCTCTTCATTCATTTGTGTTGGTTCAGAGGATTCTTTTTCACCAAAAGATTCAGAAACCACCTCATCATTGACTTGGGCTTTAATTGAAAATTGATTGACTTTGATAGCCATAAGATAATATTGTTGTAAAAGTTAAACTAATCACTGTAGATCAAAAGAACTAAATTTAAATGTCATCGATTCTATTACTACCGCATCTTTTTCTGCGTTAAACTCTGATATTCCCATCTTCACAGGATATGCATTATTGAACTGCCATGTATACAACGATTCATATGAAGCATCCATTAATGCTACTTTCAGTGTTTTCGGGACAATTTTGGTAATGCAACCTCCTCCACTATCAATCATCTCTTGACACCATTTATACAAGTCCCCATTCTTAGAGATCAATCCTCTTTCAAGAACTAAATCTTCATAGACTGTATGGTTGGGCAGATAATAAGCACTTTGACCATCCCCCCCAGAATGGATAACTGTCGTATCTAGAGACTTTGATATACCCTTCACCGATTGCCAATCAGTATCTTCATTTGAGGTATCAAATGTCACTATAAATCTGAATCCTAATATTGGTTCAATGAAATCATTCATCTTTTAGGGTCTAATAACTCTTGAGGGATTGAAAGTTTTTAATCCTTATTAAGTATCGTTTTAGGTTATTCAATTTGAAATAATTTTTTTTTAGTATCAGTTATAATCTCTCATTAAAATATTTTCACTTATGAAACATCAATCGTATTACACTTCAAAATCAATTTCTCTATCGCAGGTGAACCTGTCTTTTGAGAGTCTAGTTCTGAAAATGTGATCTGAACAGGCATCGCATCATTTAGAGTCCATGTAATCGCTGTATCCTGACTTGGATTGAGCAGCATTATTGTTACTACCTTTTTTGATGGAACAGATAAATTTTCCTTCCACCACTCGTAGAGAGCTTTGTCCCCTACAAAAATTCCTTTTTCAAGCGTCACATCAGTAAATACGGTACGTCCCGGAATGTTGTAATCATGAGATTGCTTGGTATTTCCGTGGGAATATTTCACAAAATTAGTTTTAGCTTCTAAACCTGAAACCTTTTGAAAACTTGTATGCCCTTGCATATTTTCAATTTCAACCTTGAAATGAAACATGGGTAAAGGATAACTAAGATCATCACCCGTGAATTTTTTAGCCTTCGTTGGTAACTTTCCTTTGGTTGTAGCACCAGAATATTTTTTAGCCTTCGTTGTTAACTTCCCTTTGGGTCTAGGTGTAGTGACATCTTTAACAAGCGGAGGCAACTTTCCTTTTGGCCGAGGCGTAGTTACTGGCTTGACAAGAGAAGGCAGTTTTTTTTTATTTTCAGCCATCTAGCCTTTTTTTGTAACCTAAAGAATTAAAATGCATCTAGCTGATAGGCTAGATGCACTTAACAACTCATTATATATATGACAATTATGGTGTTGTAAACTCAATACCCTCATGAGCCAGAACCAATTCTTCAACAGCAACTTCGCTACTAGAGGAATTTAAATCCGTGCCCACTACCTTCATAGGAAAGGCATTGGTTAAGGTCCAAACGATCTCAGCCTCTCCTGCTTCATTAAGGAGTGAGATGATGACTGTTTTCCTTTCAATTGTATTCATCGAAATAGAATTAAACCATTCATACATTCTGATATCACCCGTAAAGGTACCCTTCTTCAAAGAGATATCACTTGATTTTCTCAAACCAGGCATTTTAATCGTTGAAAATTCGGGACTGTCACCATGACGGTACTCAATCACATCGACTTCAGCGTCCATTCCTGAGATTTCTTGAAAATTGGCCTCTAATTCATCTACCTCTAGTTTGAAATGAAACTTTGGTAAGGGCCATATATTATCTTGTACTTCTCCAGCCATTTTTTTGTTATTTTAGTTTTTAATAATTTTTTTTTATTTAAATAGATTTTAATTTGATTATGACTTCTGCATTTGCTGCTGGAAGGTAATTACTATAAATTCAGCAGGCCTTGTGACAGCTAGCTTTACTGTAATTCTCATAATCCCATCTAATATGTCTGTCGCTGTCATGGTAGATCCTAAACCAACGTCTACAGAAAATGCATCATCAGGTGATGAACCTGCTAGCGCACCTTGCTTCCATTGGTCTCTAAGGAAGTTAAACATTGTACCTTTTATAGCTACCCATGTATTCACCTCATTAGGCTGGAAGACATAACTTTCAGAAGCGATTTTCAATGATTGCTCAATCATAGTAACCGTTCTTCTTACACTTAAATATCTCCAATCTTGACTGTTTCCGTCTAGCGTTCTTGCTCCCCAAACTAATACTCCTTTACCCGCAAAAGAACGAATCGCATTGATCGCTTTTCCTGTCAAAGGAAGATTTAAGTCCTCTTGATCCTTGGCTGTTAAATTTACCGTTGGACTTACCACCGATCCCATAGAAACATTTGCAGGTGATTGGAATACGCCGACCGTACCATCCACCATAGAAATGACTCCAGCCATGCCACCGCTCGGAGGCAAAACATTAAGTTCATTTTTCATCTCTCCCAAAACAGCCTTATATAAAGGTAATTTGGCCATTAAAGTTTGATTCAAACTGACCGCATCATTTTCACCAGCCAGTTTAGCTATTTCATCTTTGATGATTTGAGCATCCTCTCCGTAAATGGCATCTGCTTCTGCATCCAATAAAGGTGTCAATGCATCTAAATTACTGACATTGGAGAAATCAACTTCATCACCTTGCACAATAGTTGTGTTGACATAAGGATAGTAAGAAGCTCCCCATTGTAAGAAATTATTACCTAACCCTTCTCTTGATTTGGTTATAATATCATTTTCATCATAAGATCTTTCCTGATCACCATTGAAAACATCAAGAATAGCTACCCTACTTTTCGTAGCATTACCACAATGCATAAGCATCGCTTGCTGTAGTGAGGCACAGTCATTTTCTTCGAGTAATACAGCATCCGGAATGACAAGCATGGTAGGTTCAGGAGCTTTCAATAAGGTAGGTATTCCTTTTTCTTCAGCCTCATCATTGAGATCCTTAGCACTCACAGCACCAGAATAATCCCCTACTGATACAATGTAACAGACGCTACCTCCATTGGCAAAAAAGAGCCTCATGGAACGGTACAGATTAAACTTAGTAGGTGCATCCACAGCTACAGAGAATCCTGTCGCATCATCTGCAGCTACAGTAAATGTCGTTTTTGGAGCTCCTCCAAAAAACTGATGATATTCACTTAAAGAAGTGAGACGTGTTGGTTTGTTAACAATTGATTTATTGTTTTTAAGTGCTCTCTCGGTATATCCCACAAAAGCGGGCACAGCGGTCGCAACTTGGACTGCTGAACTTGGAAATGCACTTTTTTCTTCGATGTAAACGCCAGGCGTTGCCAAAACTTGTGCCATAAACTTATTATTTAAGTGGTTAATTAAAAAAATATTTTAAGAACACTAAAATTATAAGTAATTATTGTAAATACCTACATTATAAGAAAAAAAAATGGAACTTTTTTTTTATAAATTTTGAACATACATTTCAGAGTAATAACGAATCTCTCCGTTGACTGCTACTGCTTTTATACGTTCAATATTTGGTGTAGGTAAATATATTTTATTGATACCAGCCACTTCCTTTGACCCCTGAGATGCAATGTCTTCTAACTCAGCATATATTTTTGGCCCCTCATAGAATTTTGATAAAGAAATGGCGGTTCGAGAGGTTATTTTTGTCGCTCCTTGATTATTAGGCAGAAGTACTTGTTCTACCTCAGAAAAATCTATTTTCTCCTTTCCTATATAAACTGAAATATTTTTAAAATAATTGCTATTATTAGACACAAAATAATACGTCCAAAATACTTTCCTAGCATCTATATTTATTTTGAAATGTGATCCTATCACTTTCTCGAACTGCGTATCTGCTGATGATTGCAAAGAAATCTCAACAATACCCCAACTTTTTTTCAGTTCAGGCTCTAGATAAAAAATTTCATCTTCTTCTGCTGACTGAGAAGTCTTGACTTGATATGAACCATAATCATCCGTTAATATTTGTCCTAATTGGGTGTTCTCATCTATTTTCCCCTCA
>CAJQKV010000031.1 GCA_905479015.1 uncultured Cyclobacteriaceae bacterium | reverse complement strand
TGCTTAGTAAATAGGTGCCTACCGCTAGGTCGTTCATATCTAGTTGAGTGTGCGCTCCCTTCACAGATTGACTGTCCCATAATTTGCCCTGCAGATCGTAGAGTTGATAGGTTAGTTTTTCGTTCTTGTAATTATTGATCTTCAGGGTGAGAATTTCTTGGGTGGGATTGGGATAAGCGACTAGCTCTAGCTTGATGGCTGAGATTTCTGCTCCGAGCAGTGCGACGATATCATAGGTTTGCTGTATACCTTGAGCTACCGAACCCGTGCTACCTGTGTAGGTATCATACACCGTTTGACCCACTGTATAGCTTGAACTTCCTGCTGTGCCCAGCGCTTGTCCTCCTGAGGCAGAAAAGCCTTCTTGAGCGTACAGTGATATATTGAGACAAAAAGTGATTATTAAGACGATTAATTTCATGTAATTCATGTATAACGTTATAATTACAAAAAAAAGAATTGGTAATGTAAATACTGAAAACTAAAAAACAAGTTATCTACATTATTTTCTTCAATAAATTTAATATTGTAAATAGCGAAAATCATCTCCAACAATTATTAAAACTTGAGGGGTGGTATGCCAATCCAAGGTGGCGTTTGCCTTAAATGTTACCTTGGTTATGTTGTAACTATGCGTTTCATCAGCACGGAAAAGACTATTTAGTGTAAGTCTTCAAACTAAATATCTATTTTTATAATAAAACAGAGCTGTTTAAAGATCATTCTTCCCTTATGTCAATCATATTACAATAGGGTCAATCAATTGTTCTTTTAGAATTTTTATAAATCATTTGAAGTAACAATTTCAGTGAGATAAAAGGAATTAACTTAATTCTTATCTTTTGCCAAAACGTATAACCACTAATGACCTTTAATTGACCTGCAATCATTCCCTCATAACCTTCCTTAGCCACAAAAAAAGGGTCTGCCAAATCTGAAAACATTTTAATATCACCAACTCCTGATTTAGCAACAAAATCGGTCTTGGTTGGGGCTGGCATGAGTACCGTCATAGTGACAGAAGAATTTTCTATTTCCTGTGAAATAGCATAACTCAGAGAGTTCACATAGGCTTTTGTAGCGAAATAAACAGCTTGAAGTGGCCCAGGCATCAATCCAGCTGAAGATGAAACGTTAAGTATCTTACCGCTATTTTTGTTGATAAAATCTGATAAAAATAGACGGGTCAATTCTGTCAAACTTATCATATTTAATTGCATCATAGCCACGTCTTCTGACCATTTGCGTTCTTGAAAATAGCCATACCCCCCTATACCAGCATTGTTAATTAAATAATCAATTTCTATCCCTTGTTCTTTAATATCAGCGTACAATTTGGTGCCAGCATCACTTTTAGATAAGTCTATCTGAAAAATATGTATATTGATTTTAAATTCAGATTCCAATTTTGATTTCACTTCTTTCAATACCGTAAGGTTCCTGGCGACAATAACAAGGTCCCCACCAGAAGCGGCATGAATTTTAGCGATTTCAAGGCCTATTCCGCACGTTCCTCCAGTAATTAAAGCAGTTTTAGGGGTCATACCTTCTTGTTTTTTGAATGTGATTTTGAATAACTTATGCAAACATTTCTTTATACCCAAAGCTCCATATAGGTTTCATTTCGGCATAAAACTCTTCAAAATCGATTTTCTTATCTTCGCCAGCAAATTTGTTGATATAAGCCTTCGCTTCTGCTGGTTCCAATCCCCACTCCAGCAGGAGCATTTCAATTTCAATGAGCTCCAGATAACCACTTGCATCTAAGTCAAGATGGTTAAACACTACCTCTGCCTGTTTTTTCTTATCCTTAATTCCACTGGACACTTTTCTGGTAATTTCAGATTGCAAATTTCCCAACACCCAAATACCAGATAAAAAAGTATTATAATCAATTCCGCGAGGATCATTATAGGTTTCTATAAATGAGAGCATATAATTTTCTGAAATCCCCCACTCTCTTGATATATCTTGAATTTCTTCCTTGGAAATATATCCTGATTTGTCCTTATCGAAATAATTAAATACCATTCTAGCATTTTTCATCTTGTCATCCCCGGGATTGGTAGCAATATGTTTGGCAATCCATATATTTCTTGTTTCAGCATCTATAAGTGACTCCCTTTCTTTTTCTTCAAATAGTTGATCCCATTGCTCCTTTGATGGCTTTAACAAAAGACGGTACAATCCAAGATAAAAAAGATTACCAAATAAGATTAATAATACACCTGAGTAGCCAAATAAAAATGGCATAATAGTTGTTCCAGCGAGTATTTCCGTCACCGTATAATGTGAGCCTTTAAAAACCTTTAGGTCAGCCAACACAATCATGTATATGCGCATGAAAGCGTATGCTTGTAAAGTAATCCATGTTCGCTCCAACCAAACAATATCCCCACCCGTCATGATAAGTCGAGAAGCACAATACAGATGAATAGCCACAATCATGAAATAGGCCGGAACCGTAATCCCTTTCGCCCCAAAAGCTCCAGGGCTTTGAAAAAAAGAAGCGGGCACATGCCCTAATATGGCTATTGCACCAACTACTATAGCTAAATTTTTATCCATTAAATACCATGCTACAATGCCTAATATGAGTTCGAGTCCACCTGAAATAGCATGGGTACGAATCCAAAATTTACGATCTGCCATCATCAGAAATTTGGGATGAGGGGGTACGGTTATGTGATAATAAATAATACCAATATTTGATAAGAAAGCCAATCCTGCAAGAAAGAGAAAAGCGATGTTGGTGGTTTGGGTTCCGGTATAATCTGGTGGATAAATCCATTTTTCGTAGATGTAACAGACCAAAAGAGTGAAGGCGACCGTAAAAAACCGCAACGTAAATAATTTTCTTTTCATTGTTTTATTTTTGAGGAATCTAGATATATGAAGGAGTTAGAAAGTACATTGAATTTTACAACGCCGAAAGAAGGCATGTGCTGCTCCCAGCAGTGCGGTGATGTCATAGGTTTGCTGTATGCCTTGAGCTACCGAACCCGTGCTACCTGTGTAGGTATCATACACCGTTTGACCCACTGCATAGCTTGAACTTTCTACTTCTCCCAGCGCTTGTCCTCCTGAGGTAGAAAAGCCTTCTTGAGCGTGCAGTGAAATACTGAAATAAAAAGTGGTTATTAAGACGATTAATTTCATCCATAACGTCATAATTACAAAAAAAAAAGTATTAGTAAGCTAAATACTGAAAACTAAATAAACAAGTTATCTACATTATTTTCTTCAATAACTTTAATATTGTAAATAGCAAAAATCATCTCCAACCTCAGTGATTTCTTCTCATCCGAAGGTATTGCTTGAGTCCAATTTAATTTTGTGTAATGGATTTAAGCTACGCACAAGTCAAGAGGCTGTATAAGAAAAAAAAGTATAAACTCTCGGTAGGTACGTATCAGTGGATTCAACTGGGTATGTGTTTGCCGATATGAAGTTGAAAGGGTAGCCGCTCCATTGATGATCCTGAGTGTGAAGCTTGTGGGTCATAAAAATAAGGGCAATCAAAACAGAAAGAGAGAAATCTGTTTATCATACCCTTAAAAATCAACTAAAACCAAACACTTATATGAAAACTCAAAATTGATAAGGATGGATCGTTTTCCACTTTAAATTCTCATAAAGAATGTTAAAATGGCTTCTTAAAGAATGTTAAAAAAAACTCCTGAAACATTATATCCCAGTAGTTATCCCATAAATCAAACAGTACCCCCTCACCTCAACAACTCATGAAATACCCCCATCTCTAACACTTCAAAATAAGCCTCAAACTCCTCCAATATCACCTTCTTAGAGAAACACTCACAAGTATTATTAATCTCCTTTAAAACGGCTGTATGCATGCCCGATTTGAGTATTCCAACTCTATAGTAATCCTTAGCCTTATCACTCACCTTTAGCTTTCCATGCGCTCGCTTCTTGTGCGTTCCTTTGACTAGGATAAAGTCATGATCTCCTAGTACGATAAAGCCTGAATCTTCTAGCTCTTCCATAGCGAGAATAATCACATTACCAAAAGGATTAAGACCCAATCTACGCTCCAGTCCAATACCATTAGCGATGTCTGATTCATCTGCTTGAAGAAAGCCAGCAGTACTGCAATGTGCTTCTAGGAAACAGTAGATCAACTTGGCTTCTTTGGTTAGCTGTTTGAAGGTGTGGTCATTCCATTTAAAGGAGTCTAATCTCATGTAATTTGTTTCTTACAAAATTACAGAGGAGGTAAGGGAAGGGTTGTTTTGTGAAGTCTTTGGTAGGAGTTTAAAACCTATTTTGATTTTGTATTCATTACCCACCCCATAGTATATGATGAGTTTCCCATTACTCATACGTGCTGATAACTCAATATAACCCCGAAGTCATCTATATTTTGTGTTCAAATATCATTCTCCATTAGGCTTTTTTGAGTTTATAAAAAGAGTCCAAATATCTGATGCCCAAGAGATGATTAGATCTGGCTACCTAAAAATGAATACGATGGATACCCTAGCACCACTTGTTGGCTTTTCCTCCTATTCCACTTTCTATAAAACTTTCCTGAAAGTTACTAATTGCAGTCCCACGGAATTTAAAAATAGCTTGAATTGACATCTCAATTACCTCCAAGGTGCCTCCAATTTTTTAGTAAAAATTTAAATAGTAAAAAAGGAATTGGGTTTCTTCGAATCAGCCCAGTCAGGGACTATTTATAACCTAATACAGGTGCCAACCAACGTTCAGCTTCTTGCTTATCCATTGCCTTCCTATTTGCATAATCATCCAGTTGGTCCTCTCCGATTTTTCCCAAACCAAAATATCGGGCCTTGGGATGCGAGAAATAAAAGCCACTGACCGACGAGGCTGGATACATGGCATAGGATTCTGTCAAGGTAATCCCTGTATTTTCTTCAACTTGTAGTAATTCAAAAAGTGCTTTTTTCTCGGTATGGTCAGGGCACGCGGGATAGCCTGGCGCCGGTCTGATTCCTTGATACTTTTCCTTGATCAATGCTGCGTTTTCAAAATCTTCTTCTGGTGCATAGCCCCAGTATTCTTTCCTCACCTTCTTATGCATTAATTCTGCAAAGGCTTCAGCCAGTCGATCGGCAATCGCTTTTACCATGATCACATTGTAGTCATCATGATCTGCTTCAAAATCAGCTATTAATTTTTCAATGCCTATCCCTGCGGTCGTCGCAAATCCTCCAATATAATCTCCCTTCTCGGAGGATTTAGGGGCAATATAATCTGCCAATGAAATATTAGGAATTTGAGATCCCTTCTTACCTTGCTGTCGAAGAAAATGAAGCCGATTTACGGCGTTATTTTTGACCTCAACATCATCTTGAACTGCTTGTGCTTCAAAAAAACCAATGACTGCATTGGCCTGAAGAGAGCCCTTCGCTATGATTTGATCGAGCAATGCATTGGCCTCTTTGAAAAGTGTCTTTGCCTCACTTCCCACGATCGCATTTTCAAAAATTTGAGGATATTTTCCCTTCAACATCCATGTCGAGAAAAAAGGCGTCCAATCTATGTATTTTCTGATTTCCTCCAATGAATAGCTCTCAAATTTTTTAGTCCCCAAAAAAGAAGGTTTGAGTACTTCATGTTCTTGCCAATCAATCCCTACTCGATTGGATCTGGCAGCACCTATCGTGATTAATGTTTTGGCTTCTTGCCTGCTCTGATGGTCCACGGCCAATCCCTCATATTCAGCCCGAATCGACGCACTGAAATCGGCTGTGTCTTCACCCAAAAGTTTGGAGGCTACCGCTACAGATTTTGAAGCATCCAGTACGTGAATCGTAGGACCACTGTATTTAGGTGCAATTTTTACTGAAGTGTGGATTCTTGAAGTCGTAGCCCCTCCGATGAGCAACGGAATTTTCATTCCCTTACGCTCCATTTCTTCTGCCACCGTCACCATCTCATCCAAAGAAGGAGTGATTAAACCACTCAATCCAATGATGTCTACTTGATGATTTACAGCTTCTTCCAATATTTTTTGAGCAGGAACCATCACACCCAAATCTATGATGTCATAATTATTGCATCCCAGCACCACACCCACAATGTTTTTGCCAATATCATGTACATCCCCTTTGACCGTAGCCATTAATATTTTTCCCTTGCTGCTGTTGTTTTCTGTCTTATCAGCTTCTAAATAAGGTAAGAGATAAGCGACCGCTTTCTTCATGACCCGCGCACTCTTCACTACTTGAGGTAAGAACATTTTACCACTGCCAAACAAATCCCCAACGGTATTCATCCCTGCCATCAAGGGCTGCTCTATGACGTGAAGGGGTTTTGGATATTTGAGTCGGGCTTCTTCGGTATCTTCCAATACATGATCAATGACGCCTTTGATCAAGGCATGTGCCAATCTTTCTTCTACCGTTCCTTTCCGCCACTCATCATCAACGATTTTTACTTTACCGGTACCCGTGACGCTTTCGGCAAAATCCACCAATCTTTCAGTTGCATCTTCACGCCTGTTGAGTAGTACGTCTTCCACATGCAGCAATAATTCATTGGGGATCAAGTCATAAATCTCCACCAAGCCCGCATTTAAAATCCCCATATCCATTCCATGGTTGATGGCATGAAATAAGAACGAGGAATGCATCGCTTCTCGAACGACATTATTGCCTCGAAATGAAAAAGAAACATTACTGACTCCTCCACTTACTTTGGCTCCCGGTAGATGAGTTTTAATCCATTCTGTGGCCTTAAAAAAATCAATGGCGTAATTGTTGTGCTCTGAAATTCCGGTAGCGACAGGAAAAATATTGGGATCGAATATAATATCCTGTGGTGGAAATTTGACCTGGTCTACCAAAACCCGATAAGCCCGCTCACAAATTTGAATCCGCCGATCGTACGTATCAGCCTGACCGTCTTCGTCAAAAGCCATCACGACCGTCGCCGCACCGTATTGCTTGATCTTTCGGGCCTGATCAATAAAAATCTTTTCTCCCTCCTTGAGTGAAATAGAATTGACCACTCCCTTTCCTTGAACACATTTCAGACCTGCTTCGATGATTTCCCATTTGGACGAATCTATCATGATCGGTATTCTGGCGATCTCAGGTTCAGAAGCGACCAGATGTAAAAACTTAACCATCGCCGCTTTACCATCCAACATGCCGTCATCCATGTTGACATCCAAAATTTGAGCGCCTCCACGTACCTGATCCAAGGCTACTTCTAGCGCCTCATCATATTTTCCCTCCTTAATCAAACGAGCAAAACGCAGGCTTCCAGTCACATTGGTACGTTCACCTACATTGACAAAGTTGGTCTCAGCAGTAACAATTAACGGCTCAAGGCCCGATAACATCAAGGGTTTCATATATTGGAAAAAGGATTTATGAAAATTACATTACAACTTGCCATGAATCGTCAGATCCACCATGCAACCAATCCTTAAATTTTTCTTCACCTCCACGAGTCGCCCAATCAGAATCTATGGTCAACCTTGAGCTGATGCCCCCTCTTGGATTGCAATTCATCACAATGCGAAGCCGTTCAGGATCATAGACCTCCATCAGGTGGTCATAAAAAACATTAATTAAACGCTCATAAGAAACTACTATGTCACGTAAATGAAAGGCATATTGCTTCAAAGACTTTAACTCAATGACCTTACCTTTTGGATAAAAAGTAAGGTATACATTAGCGAAATCCGGCTGTTCTTGAACGCCCAAAAAGGTAAATTCAGGGATTTTTATTTTAATTTCGTAAGCCTCCTTTGTCGGATTAGGAATGGCTTTCAAAATACTTTTGTCGATGGCTTGATGTAATTTAATGGGCATACGCTATTTGTCTAGGTTTATAATTTTTGGCCAATGTGGCTATTGCTTTAATGTGATCAGGGGTCGTTCCACAACAACCTCCAATGATATTGACCATATGGTCTTCTAAATAGGCGGTGATTTGGTCTACCATTTCTTCAGGAGTTTCGTCGTATTGACCAAACTCATTGGGCAGACCTGCATTGGGATGAGCACTGACCATAAAGTCAGATTTATCTGATAATATTTTTAAAAAAGGTCGCATCATTTCGGCACCAAAAGCACAATTTAACCCCACACTGAACAGCTCACAATGTGAAATAGAGATCAAAAAAGCTTCGGTGGTTTGACCTGAAAGTGTCCGTCCTGAGGCATCGGTAATCGTACCCGAAACCATGATCGGTGTATTAATATTGCGCTCGGCCTTGACTTCTTCGGCCGCAAAAAGCGCTGCCTTGGCATTTAGGGTATCGATGATCGTTTCAAAAAGAAGTAGATCCACTCCACCATCCAGTAAGGCCTCAATTTGATGTCGAAAGGCTAATTTCAATGCGTCGAAGGTCACCGCTCTAAACCCTGGATCATTGACATCGGGCGATAACGAGGCCGTCGTATTGGTAGGGCCAATAGAACCCGCAACAAACCTGGGTTGATTGCTGTCTAATGCCGTATATTGATCCGCCGCCGCGCGGGCAATGCGGGCAGACTCATAATTGATTTTATATACCCACTCTTGCAAACCATAATCCGCTTGTGCTATGTTCGTACTTGAGAAGGTATTGGTTTCTATGATATCAGCTCCCGCTTCTAAATAGGCTTCATGAATTGATTTGATGATGTCAGGACGGGTCAGAGACAACAAGTCATTGTTCCCTTTGAGAGAAATAGTATGGTCCTTAAGTGCCTCGTTTCTGAAATCTTCTTCCTGCAGATCATGCCGCTGAATCATGGTGCCCATGGCACCATCGAGGATCAATATTCTTTCTTTGATAACTTCTTGAATCGTCATTTCTATCTATTAAATCATCAAGAAGGATGTTAAAACCTCGTTTGTTATCTTTCTTCAACTATCTGAAGTAGGATTTGGCACCTTTCTTTACAGGGGTTGCCAAGGTTTCAATGGGCCTTACCCCTCCACCTTTCTTGATAATAACGCAAATATAGATCACCCACGGAAGAAGAAAAATTATTTCTGACTTAGATATTGGTAGCCCATAGACATACTGGCGATAAGAAGACCCCCAAGCTCTCGGGTCCCTTCAACATAAGATTTTTCAGCCTTCATTTTACCCACCAGATCCATTTTATCTGATGCCGATAACCAAATGATTAAATCAGGAATATAAAAGCATCCATATGCTAGCAAACTTAAGGATATGACTACATAAAACTTAAGCCAAGTTGAGGAAAGATTAAAAGGTGACGGAAAATGGGTTTTGAATAAACCTAATAAGTGAATCACCCCAATGAATACGTACAAACTGACCCATAACAGAGGATCGGGATCATTTAAATTCAAGTAGGCAAAAATGAGAAAGGTCGCAGATAAAACAAGACTTAACGTTTTATTTTTCATGTCATAAAAAATCAAATCTTCACAACAAACCCTGCAGGTTTTTAAAAGAAGTCGCAATGCTCTTTTCAGGATCTACCGATTGGTCTTGTTCAATGAAAAAATGTTGCATCCCAGCCACCTGAGACTGGTCAAATATTTCTTGGAAATCAATCACTCCATTGCCGACCTCAGTGAAATCTCCTGCCAGATTCATATCTTTGACATGCCATAAAGAAAAACGATTTTTGTATCTCTTAAAAAGATTTAATGCAGACGCTCCTGCTTTCACAGTCCAATAGAGGTCCAACTCAAAATCGACTACCTCAGCATCCGTTTCCTTCAACAACAGCTCCATAGGCACAACACTACCAATGCTGTCGAATTCAAAAGCATGATTGTGATAGGCCATCACTTTATCTAACTGACGCAGCTCTGCACCCTTCTCATTGAGCAGTTCAATCACCTCATGATATACCTCAAGGTTCCTTTCGTTCTCCTCTAAATGAGGAAGCACTACATATTTTTGACCTGTATCTTCCAGCATTTGAAGCACTCGACCCCAATCAGACTTTAAATCTTTAAATGAAATATGACCGCTTACCATTTTCATCCCTAAATCGGTGACGATCCCATGAAACTCAGAAGGATCCAACCCATACATTTTTCCCTCACTGTAACCTGCTGTTTCGAGTTCCTTGTAGCCTACTTTGGCGACATACTCGAGTGTTTTCCTTGGATTTACCGACATTAAATCTCGCAGTGTATACAATTGCAAACCCGTGTTTGGCTTCGCCTTAAATTCGCATCTACTCAATAATGGCAAGGTGCCCAGTCCCATTGCGGCCGTTAACGTAGTTTTTAAAAATGATCTTTTGTCCATTTATAAGGTCTTAATTTTGATATTTCGGAACCAAACTTCATCTCTATGGTCTTGGAGTACAATGTGCCCTGACCTTCCCGTTCCAAAGGCGGGCATTTCTTTAAATTTACTATTTTTAATTCTTTCATCCCACATATCATCCCACATATCAAATTCCAAAAGCTTGTAACCATTGAGCCAATGCTCCACATGACCCTCTTTAACAATAAGCCTGACTCTGTTCCAATCATTTGGCCCATTGGCCGTCACAAAAGCTGCCGGAATCATATCATACAAATCACCCGCTCGATGAGCCAAATATTGCCCATCGGTATGGCTAGAATTATCTAAAATTTGCATTTCAGGTCCCGTTAAATAAGCTTCTCCGTATTGATCGTCCTCGATTACATTGTATATAATGCCGCTGTTACCACATGAGGCTACTTTCCATTCTACATAAAATTCATAATTCTCATAAATGCGATCTGTAACCACTATATTGTCACCTGTGGGATAAATCTTATCGGCCCTCACTGCCGTTGCCGACAAATGAAGAGTCCCATCCTCGACATCCCACTTACTTCCAACGTCTTCGGAATTGTAATTACGCAAACCGCTAAGGTCTTTGCCATTAAATAGCAATTTCCATCCTGCAGACTGTTCGGCCTCAGTCAATGCGTTGTGCATCACCTGATAGTCCGTACTAAAACCTGGTTGGTCCTTTGGTATTTGGTTGAGCGTGTACCAAGATTCAGTGGTCCAAAGTGAATGATCAAAATCACTGATAAAAGGACGATTGATTCTGAAATAAACCACCCGATTTTCCTTAATACCTGGTAATTCAACAAAGATTTTTTTCCGATCTTGTGATAGATGAAACGCTTTCGCTTCCAAGTTCTCTAAATCCAACTTGGGTCCCCCATACACTTCGGTAGGCTCATAACGCCATTGCTGGATCAAAAAATCTTCAGCATTGACATTTTGCCCTTCCTTGATAGGTTCTGTAAACTCAATTTCAAAACCATCGCTTCGAACACTTACTTTTAACATTTCAAATACAGAATTTCCATTGAAAGAGAGACTTTGCAGTCCATAACTGAGCTTGCCTATATGGCCCCAATTTCCAGACGAGCCTACGCCTCCTACTACTAGGTCGCCATTGGGTGCCCACAATATCCTGTTCACTCCTGCTTCCAAACCTTGTGTAAACCTAAATAAAGCACCCTGATAAGCGCCGTTGACCTTCTCTACATAAACGCGCTTAATCCCTCCATTGGTCACTTCACCATGAATCATTTGCCCTTGATAGGGGCCGACATCTAAGCCAATAGGGGTGCTAGGAGAGTTACCAATCTCATCTTGAGGCAGCCAAACCACAGGTAAGGTTTCTTTCAATCCGGCTGTGCCTTCAAAATCAACCGACCTTGAACCATAAAATGCGCCAGGCTGCACATGCACAATTTTGCTAGCCGGTAACCAATCTCCTTGATTGTCTGCGATGAATATTTCATTGTCTTTGCCAACTCCAATGCCATTGGGCGTTCTTAAACCTGTAGCGATCAACTCCACTTTTCCTGTTGCTTTATCTATTTTTAAGACTTTACCCCGATCGGGGATTTGGGGATTTGCACTGGCACCACCCGGCATGATAGCGGTTGCCAACGTGCCATAGAAAAAACCCTCCTGGTAGACCAATCCAAAAGCAAATTCATGAAAATTGGCCGATACCTTCCAATCATTACTGACCGTTTGGTATTCATCAATTAATTCATCTCCATCATGATCTATCAACTTGGTCAATTCTTGTTTTTGTAATACATAGATCTCCTCATCAACCACTTTCAATCCCAAGGGTTCAGCAAGCCCTGCGGCAATTCGCTTCACTTTGATTTGATCAGGCATACCCGAATCCCAATTTTCTAATATGAATACTGAACCCAAAGAGTCCCAAGTACAAATGACCATACGCCCATCTGAAAGAAAATCAAGCCCCCCTACTTTAGGTGTAAAATCATTGGGTCTCGCTTGAGATAAATCAAAAGCAGGATGTACACCGGCTAAAGGAAGCGCATCGCCAGGAATCCCTTTTTTTAACTCCCCTGGAGCAATATAAGGCTTGGTTTCCAGCAACTCACTAGATTCAAAAGACACAAATTGGTCATCAAGTAGTACAAAGCTTCCCGCATTTCTATCAAACCACTGCAGTGAAACCAAAGCCCCTCCCCCCCCTTGATTAAACAATAATCTAATGGGGTGTTTTCCTGCTTTAAGAAACATTTCTCCATCCCTAATTTCTGTTCCATGATCACCACCGTTGTCTACAACCAACTGCTCATCTATGTAAAGCAAAGAACCATCGTCGCTGATCAGTCTGAAGTCATAGCTACTCTCTTTTTCAATGTTCAGTAAGCCTTTATATTCTATAATAAAGTGTTCTTGGAAATTTAAAAAATCCGTTTCAGATAACGTATGGATTTTACTGATCTTACCCTGTAAAACGGGAGTCGACTTTTTGATGACTTCAAGTGGATCACCTTTCTCTAAATTTAAATATAAATGTGCCAAAAACCCTTGACCATCATCCCCTTCGTATTTTTCAGATAAATTCACTGGAATAGATTTTAAACCCAGCGTGTATTTATCAAAGGGTGTACTAAGTTTATCATCAAGACCCAAGATATAGCTGACCATGGTTTTTGCATCCTCAGGCATGATGTCAGGATGCGGAGTCATCAAAGCAACGCCCCAAACCCCAGATCCACCTTTGATTATTTTTTGTGCCAATCCATCTATTGCGGCTTGATCATCATTGTATTTTTTTGCGATGGCCAAGTAAGACGGCCCCACGGTTCTTATTTTTTCATTGTGACAGGCGGCGCAATCACTCTTTTCAATTAATAATGCCCCACTTACAACCTCAGAAGTCTCATCCGTATCACTCGTTTCCGTAAGATTTTCAACCTCAGCGTGAAAATAGGTGGTCAAGTGGAGTACTTGTTTATTGAGACTTAAAATACCGTTTATCCTGCTGAATTGAAAGCCTTGTTGCTTGTAGGAGTTCTGATCAATCACGGAAAAAGAACCATCCGTTTCATAATCATCTCCACTTGACAATAATCCCAATGAAGTTTTTAATTTCACCTCATAACCCGTCGTATTTTCAACATTAAAAATTCTCTTAAGACCGTGTCTTGTCCCACGGTTGACATATCTTGGTGATTCCGAAACCTTGATTTTATCGCCTTCTGGAGTAATGAATTCATAGTTAAAAAATACCTCCTCATTTTTAATCAAATGGCCCTTATACTGGAGATCAAAATCAACCATCTCATCCGCTTGGGTCAGCATCCATTCGGATGCCCCCATCTGATAATAGGTAGCCCCTAAACTTTGAGGTTGCGGTCCATGTACGGTAGTATAAACTGCACCATCAAACAAAACGTCTCCACTCCATGCTCTGTATAAAAGCCCCGTTTGCGTATCATAGGCTACCCATAGCTTTTCGTCAAGCGCCGCAGTGACCATTCGTGGCATTTCATCCAATACAGATCTGAAAACCCAAACCTCTCGTGGGTGACTTTCTTCACTTGGCGTATTGCAGGAAATGAAAAATAAAATTGTAAGAAATGACAATATCTGCTTCATGTTAATCTAATGCTTTTGTGTAAAGAGATGAAATTCATCAAAATGGCATTACTTTTTTTAATAAAAAATTGATCATTCATCTATTCCTAGAATCTTATTATTGATCACATCATTTGCTTCTCCTCCTGCGAAATCATCAAAAGCCTTCTCCGTGACACTGATGATGTGATCCGCAATGAAATCGGCGCCTTCTTGCGCCCCTTGCTCTGGAGACTTGATACAACATTCCCATTCGAGTACCGCCCATCCCTCGAAACCGTATTGACTCAGCTTACTAAAGATACCTGCAAAATCAACCGTACCGTCACCTAAAGATCTAAATCTTCCTGGTCTATCCACCCAATCTTGATATCCACCGTAAACTCCTGATTTACCCGTCGGATTAAACTCGGCATCCTTGACGTGAAACATTTTTATATATTCATGGTAATGATCAATATATTGGAGATAATCTAAGTTTTGTAAAACGAAATGGCTCGGATCGTACAATAAATTTACCGCAGTGTGATGATCCGTTGCCTCTAAAAATCTTTCAAAAGAAACGCCATCATGTAAATCTTCACCCGGATGAACTTCATAACACATATCGACACCTACCTCCTTACAGTGATCTAAAATGGGCAGCCATCTTTTGGCTAGCTCACTGAACCCTGCTTCAACCAGACCCGTGGGCCGTTGAGGCCATGGATAAATAAAAGGCCATACCAAGGCACCAGAAAAGCTAGCCATCACATTAATTCCTAGATGATTGCTGGCCGAGGCTGCTGAGTTGACTTGGTCCACCGCCCAGGCAGTACGTGCTTTGGGATTTCCTTTTAAATGATCAGGAGCAAACGTATCAAACATGGTGTCGTAAGCAGGGTGCACCGCCACCAACTGACCCTGAAGATGAGTTGATAACTCGGTAAGCTCTAAACCCGCCTCATTGACCACGCCTTTGATCTCATCACAATAGGTTTTGCTTTCTCCTGCCAAGGTAATATCAATCAATCGCTGATCCCAAGCAGGAATTTGAACGCCTTTGTATCCCAAAGAAGCTACCCATTCGCATATACTCTTAAGATTATTATAAGGTTCAACATCATCCAAAAACTGGGCTAAAAAAATAGCAGGGCCTTTTATCGTTTTCATATTCAAGTGAAGGTTTAGTGTAAAATTAAGTGTAATCTTTGATTTTAGTCCAAATATTTCCATCAGCGGAAGAAGCTACTACCGCAGCCACGAGAGCCATTCCCTTAAAACCATCATCAATATTGGGATAAGTCCCTCCGGAATCAGGGGATGAATGGACTTTGAATTGTCGTACATGATCCGAGAAATTTCTATAGATGTTGGCAAAAGCTTCGATGTATCCTTCAGGATGCCCTGAAGGCGTTCTCATATTCAAATGCGTTTCTTCGTGCAAATAAGAATGGTCTACCCCAGTCCTATAGATTTGTGTGGGCGCTCCCTGTTTTTTTACCAGAAGTGTATTGTGATCAGTATTGCTCCATTCTAGTGCACCCTCTTCCCCATAGATTCGAAATTTAAGATTGTTCTCATCGCCATGTGCAACTTGTGAGGCAGAAATCACACCTTGAGCCTGTTGCTCCATTCTAAAAAACACGTCGGCGTCATCATCCAAGGTTCTTCCAGGCACAAAAGCATTGAGCTCTGCCAATACTTCGGTTATTTTTAATCCAGAAATATATTCAGCTAAATGCCCGCAATGGGTCCCTATATCTCCAAAACAATTGCTTATACCTGCTTTTTGGGGATCTGAACGCCATGCGGCTTGCTTTTGACCTGTGTCTTCCAACTTATCTGATAACCATCCTTGCGGGTATTCTACCATTATCTTTCGAACCTTACCGATTTCGTGGTTTTTTACCATAGCCTTTGCTTGAATCAACATCGGGTAGTAGGCATACGTATAAGTCAGTCCAAAGGGCAAACCTGTCGATTTGACTTTGGCTCTAAGTTGCTTTGCTTCGTCCATCGTAAAGCACAATGGCTTGTCTATGATGACAGGGAAACCATGATCTAAAGCCGACATCGCCGGAGCAAAATGCATATTATTTTGCGTAACAATAGAAACAAAATCCATTCGCTCCTCCTCAGGTCGACGTGCTTCGGACGCCATCATTTCATCAAATGTTCTGTACAATCTGTCCTCATCGAGATAAATTTCCTTGCCAAAGGCGATAGATTTATCAGCATCTGAACTAAAAACGCCACAAACCAGTTCAATTTGACCATCTAGTTGCGCTGCCATTCGATGGATTCCTCCGATAAAAGCACCACTTCCGCCACCTACCATTCCCATTTTGAGCTTTCTATTCGTTTTCATGAATCATTATTTTAGCTGACCTTTACCCATACTTGTCCTTGGCTACTTGATGACAATACCGCTTCGATAAACGACATTCCCCTTACTCCATCATGGACCGTGGGGAAAGCACCCGCCCTATGGGGTCTCCCCTGAATGGCCGCCGCTACGCCGTTATAAATATTGCCCATCGCATCAAATAAGCCTTCAGGGTGACCTGGAGCAATTTTAGTGCTCTCCAAGGCAAACTCACTATTGTATGGATTGCCCGGTTTATAAATTTGAGTGGGGGCGCCTTCAATCAAATGCTTCAAATACATGGGATGTTCTTGCTCCCATTTTAGCCCGCCTTGATCTCCATAAACCGCTATGGAAAGATTGTTTTCTTCTCCCGTGGCGATTTGACTGGCTGTGATAACGCCTCGTGACCCATTATTCATTCTTAGGAGTGTGGTACCGTCTACATCTAGTTCATTTTCGGGATAAAGGGTATCCAAATCAGCCAATACTTTATCGATCTCTAATCCCGTTGTATACTCAATCAAATTAAAGGCATGAACCCCAATATCGCCCATGCAACAGCTCAAGCCCGACATTTTTGGATTCAATCGCCAGACCTTTTTCCTTTCCTCTTCTTGGTGAATGGATGGATTAATCCAACCTTGATAATATTGTGCATCTACTTTCTGGACCCTCCCAATCTTGCCTTGAGCAATCATTGACTTCATTTGACGTATCATAGGATAACCCGTATACGTATGGGTCAGTCCAAAAACTACCCCTTTTTCTTGCACCAATTTTTCTAATGACCGTGCTTCATCTGCCGTGACTGTAATGGGCTTTTCGCAGATCACATTAAAACCAGCACTCACCAGCTTCTTTGCCATCTCAAAATGCAGGAAATTAGGAGTTAAAATCGACACTACTTGAATGCGCTCCTCTTCGGCAAGGGCCAACTCTTTCTCAATGAATATGTCTAATGACGGATAGGATCTCGCGGCGTCCAACTCTAGTTGTACTGCAAATTGATTTCCTTTATCAAAATCAATATCAAATACACCTCCGGTCAAAACATAATTCTCACCCATATAAGCCGCCACCCGGTGTACAATCCCAATAAATGAACTCAAGCCTCCTCCTATGAGGCCTAATTTTATCTTATTACCCATGTTTATTTTTTTGTAGTAAATCCTATTTATTCGACTAATTTTTCAAGATTTTATCTTAATCAAGGAGTTTATTTTAAATAATAAAAAATGTGAGTATCATTTTATTGATGCCATTCAAAAAATCATTACTCAAAAAAATTCAGTGCTTGAATATCAAATAAAAATATTAATGCGGTATTTGCCTAACTTTGTATAAGAAAAAAATATAAATTTTTTTTTAAAAAAATAGCGTTTATACAGAGCCTGCATTCAAATTATTAAAAAAACGCCGCATACCATTAGAATTAAAGGAATTGATCTAAGGTTAGTTATTTTAAACAATGACCGCTCAAAAAATTAAGATTGGCGAATTTGTCTAAATGTTTCAAATTACATTATGAAAAAAATAATGATTGCTTTCCTACTCGTTGCCCCCTACTTGGTTTCAGCTCAAGAAAAATCAGATGAGGTCATGATTGCCTCCATTTATGATGAGGTCTTGTCCAATAGCCCCATATACGAAAACTTGAGGGTACTTTGCAAAGATGTTGGCCATCGACTTAGTGGATCAACAGGTGCCGCGGCAGCCGTCGAATATACCCGTCAGTTAATGATCGCGTATGACTTTGATACCGTATACCTGCAGCCTGTAATGGTGCCTAACTGGAAGCGAGGCCCTGTAGAAATTCTAAAAATAACGAATTCAAAAAAAAGAGGTGTTATAGATTTAAATGCCTTGGCCCTGGGCAATTCCATTGGTACTGGACCTCAAGGAATTTTAGCAGAAATCATTGAACTGAAGGGTCTCTCGGAAATCCAAGAACGCAAAAATGAACTGGCAGGTAAAATTGTTTTTTTTAACGGTCCCATGAATCCAACCCTCTTAGAAACTTTTTCCGCCTATGGAGCGGCTGTCTCTCAAAGGTCTTCAGGTGCTGCTCAGACTGCACCTTACGGGGCCAAAGCCATCATTGTCCGCTCGATGACCCAAAGTTTAGATGACGTACCTCACACAGGTTCATTGCGTTATCAAAAAGACAAAAAGCCCATTCCAGCAATGGCCATAAGTACAAAAGATGCTGATTTATTGAGTCAATTATTGAAAGACCAAGCCGACCTCCACATTTATATGGAAAATTATGCAGAAATGCTTCCTGAAACTCAATCTTATAACGTTATTGGTCAGCTTACAGGCACTTTATTTCCCGACGAGTATATTGCCGTTGGCGGACATTTAGATTCATGGGATGTAGGTGAAGGGGCTCATGACGATGGCAGTGGATGCATGCAAGGCATCGAAGTACTCAGAGTCTTCAAATCATTAAATCTCAAACCCAAAAGAACCTTACGAGCAGTTATGTGGATGAATGAAGAGAATGGGAGCAAAGGAGGAAAAGCTTATGCCGACTTGAGCGAAAGTAGAAAGGAACATCATATTGCAGCCATAGAATCTGACCGAGGGGGGTTTGTCCCTAGAGGTTTCACCAGTACAGGAAGTGCGAAGCAGAAACAACAACTTTCACAATGGAAGGTCTTATTTGAGCCGTATGGATTGCATGATTTTGATCGGACAGGCGGCGGCGCTGATATCAGACCCTTGTCAAAGCAAGGGACTTTTTTAATCGGATTGCTCCCTGATGGGCAACGTTATTTTCGTTATCATCACACTGAAAAGGATGTCTTTGAAGCCGTTGATCGTCGCGAGCTAGAGTTAGGTGCGGCCTCCATGGCCAGTCTCGTTTATCTATTGGATCAATACGGTGTTGAGAACTAAGCTAAAGTTATTATGCTTTTACGCTCAAATAATTAGAATCTAGGTCATCATCGAGGCGAGAATACCGAATGGGTCTTCGTTTTTATTTTTTTTATCAACTCTATGAGATACTTTCGATATAATTATTGAAAAAAGAGTCCTACTATGGATCTGAAAATCAAAAATCATTGAAATTAAAATATGCATTCTTTATTGTGAGCACTCACCTTTTGAGTTTAATTGGCTGCCAAAAAAATGAAACGGATGACATCGAGATAGTAGCGACAGCTACCTTGCAAATAGTGACACTCAATGAAGACTTATCTTACGAAGTCAATGGGACAGAAATAGGCATCATCCGTTTTACACAAAAAGCAGATGTGGTCTCCATAGACCTAGAGGTTACTCATTTTCCCGAAGGTCAATTGTCTTATTATCATGCCATACATGTACACAACGGAACTTGTGAATCACCCTTATCACATTGGAATCTAGGTAAAGATTTAGATTACAACTTTTGTAACGTGCTCAGCATGGACGAAGTATGGGCCAAACCCAAGGCGGGTGACCTAGGTAATATTTTTATAAATGATGCAGGAGTGGGAGATTTTAGTTTACAGACAGATTTATATACCATAGGATCAAATGACGCTTCAGACATCGTTGGAAAGATTATTTATATTCATGAAGTCGCCGAAAATTTTAAACAAGAATGTTTTGAAGGTCACAACCATGAACACAATAACAAAAAAATAGCTTGTGGTACGATTGAACTCATAAACTAAGATGAAAAAATTATTTAAGTATACCTTCACTTTATTTACATTAGCGGCCTTGCTTTTTTTCTTCTTAGTGGGGAAAATCACAGATAAATCTATGAACAAGGTTGAGGTTTTGGACAATTATGAGCCTTCTCAGCATGCCAAACAATTACATAGAGACTTAATCATTGCAGATCTCCATGCGGACAATTTATTGTGGGACAGAGACCTCACCTCAGTGACTGCGCACGGCATGGTCGACCTTCCTAAATTAATCTCAGGAAATTATACCCTTCAAGTATTCGATGCGGTCATAAAATCTCCCAGAAACCTTAATTATCTTTCTAATTCGGCCGACACTGATAACCTTACCTTATTAGCAGCTGCCAATAGATGGCCGTTCAAAACTTGGTTCAGTCTCTATGCTCGTGCCTTGTATCAAAGTGAACTACTTAAAACAGCGGTTCAAAACTCATCACAGCTAGAATTTATTCAAACACAAGATGATTTAAACTATTTCTTAAGGCTTCGGAAAAATAATAGTTATAAAATCGGAGCCATTCTGTCAATAGAAGGCTTGCATGCTCTCGAAGGGAATTTTCAAAATTTAGATGGACTTTATGATGCGGGTTTTAGGATCATGGGACTTGTTCATTTTTTTGACAATGAAATAGGCGGTTCTTCAGCCGGTGAATCAAAACAAGGGCTGACAGATTTTGGAAAACGCATCATTCATGAAATGGAAAAAAAAGAAATCATCATCGATCTCGCTCATGCCTCACCCAAATTAATAGAAGAGGTCCTTCAGATTGCAAAAAGACCCGTGATCGTCTCTCATACCGGGGTAAAAGGCACCTTTGACAGTCCTCGGAATCTCTCTGATGCCGCGCTGCGATCCATCGCTAAAAATGGGGGTCTGGTAGGTATTGGATTCTGGCAAGAGGCCGTAGGGTCTATCCACCCCGCTTCTATCGCTGCCGCCATAAGATATACAAGTGATTTAATCGGTATTAATCATGTGGCGTTGGGCTCTGATTTTGATGGGGCGGTTGCCACCAGTTTTGATGCCTCAAACATCATTTTACTAACTGAAGCCCTCATACAAGAGCGTTTTTCAGACAAAGAAATTAAAAAAATAATGGGAGGCAATCAAATTGAATTTTTAAAGCATAATTTACCTAAAAAATAAAAACACATGAGAAAAATCGGCCTACTTCTATTAATAGTTGTTAGTTTTTTTAGCTGCTATCAACCGAAGGTAGCTCCCCCTCAAGAGGTTAAAGGTGCTATTGGGGAAAATGCCATGGTGGCTACCACCCATCCCCTGGCTACTGCTGTTGGATTAGAAATTATGAAGAAAGGTGGCAATGCCATCGATGCAGCCATTGCCATTCAATTCGCCTTAACGGTAGTCTATCCACAAGCTGGAAACATTGGTGGGGGTGGATTTGCGGTAATCCGGTTGGCAGATGGGGAAGTATCTACCTTAGATTTTCGAGAAAAGGCTCCTGAATTGTCTAAAAAAGATATGTATCTCGACCCAGATGGTGAAGTGGTTCAAACAAAAATAAGACTAGGTCATCTCGCCTCAGGCGTTCCAGGATCGGTAGCAGGCATGTGGGAATTACATCAAAAATATGGTCACCTCTCTTGGTCTGAATTGATCAATCCAGCCATTCATTTAGCACATAACGGCCATTTATTAACAGAGAAAATAGCCAATAGTCTTAATGAAAAACAAAATAATTTTCAAGAAGCCAATCGATACCAGCCCTGGGTCATCAATGAAAAAGGTTGGAATAAAGGAGATACTGCTATTCAAAAGCAATTGGCTTCCACTCTTTCTTTTATCCAAAAACAAGGTCGTGATGGTTTTTATAAAGGTATTGTAGCGGACCAATTAGTAAAAGAAATGATCCTTGGCGGAGGAATTATTTCTGCAGAAGATCTGATCAATTATCAACCCGTCTGGCGAGACCCTATTAAGGGATCTTATAAAGGGCACACCATCTATTCAATGGCACCCCCATCTAGTGGTGGGATCGCACTGATCCAATTACTCAAGGGCTCAGAGCACTTGAACTTTGAAAAAATGGAGTTCAACGGTGCTGAAATGTTGCATTATAAAACAGAATTAGAACGTAGGGTTTATGCCGACCGGGCCATTCATTTGGGTGATCCTGATTACTATGAGGTACCTACTGAAGCGCTCATGGACGAAAATTACAATAAAAAAAGGTTTTCAAACATCAAGAAGCATAAAAAAACAGCCAGTTCAGAGGTGATGGAAGGCGACGTTGCCCCTTATGAAAGTCCAGAAACAACCCATTTCTCGGTCGTTGATCCTGCGGGTAATGCCGTTTCCTTAACCACCACGCTTAATGGAGGTTATGGTTCATCAGTTATGGTGAAAGGTGCGGGTTTTTTCTTAAATAACGAAATGGATGATTTTAGTGCCAAGCCAGGTGTTCCCAACATATACGGTCTCATTGGTTCTGAAGCCAACGCCATTGCTCCCGGAAAACGAATGCTCAGCAGTATGACGCCTACCATCGTGGAAAAGGAAGGTGCCTTATTTTTAGTTACCGGTACGCCCGGTGGAGCTACCATCATTACTACGGTTTTTCAAAGTATCATAAATGTTATTGATTTTAATATGGGGCTTCAAGAAGCCATTAACGCTAAAAAAACCCACAGTCAGTGGCTGCCTGACATCCTTTTTATAGAAAATGGGGGCATCTCCGCTGAAGTTCAATTAGATTTAGAGAAACGGGGGCATTCGATTACTTTTAAAGAAAGCCCAAGTAAAATTAATGCGATCCTGGTCCTAGACGATGGTAGCCTGGAAGGAGGGGCTGATTACTTGAGAAGTGACAGTTATGCCGAAGGATTTTAGTTCTCTATTACCAAGAATTCTACTCTACGGTTAAGGCTTCTATAGGCTTCTGATGGTTCTTTAGTTAGGGGTTCGCTGCCACCCAATCCCTTACCACGCAAGCGATTCGCTACTATTCCAGCTTGGATGAGATATTTTTTAACGGCGGCTACTCTGTCTTCTGATAAAATCTGATTGAGTGCCGGATTGCCAACATTATCTGTATGGCCTCTTAACTCAATTTTAAGTGATGGGTTTGATTTAAGTACATTGACCAAAAGATCCAGAGAACGTGTACTTCCCTCAATCATCTTATCGGTTCCTTTGTAAAACAAAACTTCTTTAAGTTTGATGTTGTTCCCTACAGTGAGTGGTTCTACAAAAACTTTTATGGTATCCTGTTCACTCCATTCAGACAAAGGCAATAATTGTGAGGCATTCATAAAACCGTCTATGTTTATGGATAACTCCAAATCCGAAAATCTCAATGCTTTCCAAAGGAATGGATTTTCGACCCTTAAACTCAATGAATCTGTTTTAATATCAAATACACCTACTACCATTTTTTCATTTTCAGCGTTAAGCACCAAAACGATCTTTTGATTTAATGGGGTCTCGGGAAGTTGAGGCCGTACCAAGGTATCTTTCACATATTTTAAGTCTGAATCAATACGTATACTCCTGATATCCCCATACCCATCACTTTTGGTATTGGAAGTATAATAGGCAACCGCAGTTTCATCCAAAAAACCAAAAGACATCTCAGCACCCGAAGTATTGATTTTAGATCCTAAATTGATTGGAGCAGACCATTTTTGCCAGGTATCATCCAACCGTTTGGCATAATAAATATCAAAACTTCCCCATCCATCTCGTCCATTGGTCGCAAAAAATAAGGTTTCGTTGTCATGGGCTATAAAAGGAGTCAATTCTTGTGCCCGCGTATTTATGTCATATCCTAAAGTCATTGGAGGGCTCCAATCGCCATTTTCCTGTACATGAGATACATACAAATCTTCAACTCCCATGGTCACATTGGCCTCCATAGACATTACCATATGCTTGCCATCTGGTGAGAAAGCTGCGCTAAAATATGGTGATTTATTTTTGAAATACTTCATCTCAAAACTCCTGGAATTAGCCAGATTCCCATCAAGCCAATCAGCAATCATTAATTGGGTTTGATAGCCAGCCCCCTGTTCCCTCAAAGAAGCATAGACAAAAGTTTGATTTTGATTTAAGAATCCAACCGCGGTATGAATGGATTTTGAATCTAGATCCAAGATTCTATTTGATGTCCCCTCAGCTACCCAAATATCTGTTGGCATAAATGCTGAGCTCGATTTATCTCTATTGTGGGTTCTTGAATAAATAAGTAATTCTGGGTTTTTAGATAGTAAAAGACCACTTTCATCTGCTGGAGAATTGACCTGAGGAACCTGCTCTGAATCACCGTAAAAAATGATGGGTTCGTCTTGCGCCATCAAAAATGATGGGTTCAATAAAACAAATAAGAAAAGCAGCTGAATCAAATGCATATCTAAAAACCCTTTCATAACGATCAATAACCCTTCATTCTATCTACCAAAATTTCAGGTAATTTCCCTGCGATCATCCGCTTGTGTGAAGCTATGATTTGAGGCACGGCCTCATTAATCTTTGTAACTACAGCAATATGAGGGGTTATCATTATTTTTGGATGGTTCCAAAAAGGACTTTGTTTGGAAAGGGGCTCCTCAGGAAATACATCTAAAAATGCCCCCGACAATTGCTCATTTTCAATGGCATCTATAATGTCTTCATCAACTTGATGTTGGCCTCTGGCCACGTTAATCAAATAAGTTCCTTTATTGAGCTTATCAAATAATTTTTTAGATAAAATGCCTCGAGTTGATTCCGTTGCTGGCAACATGACGACTAAAATATTGATTTTACTAAGAAATAGATCAAGTTCAGCACTGAGATAACTCACCACATGAGGAATATTTTTTCTCGATTGACTTAAGCCAAATACTTTGAATCCCAGATTATTCAGTTTTTCGGCTAGGTCACCCCCCAAGGCACCCATACCCATGATACCTACCTTCATCCCCCTCTCAGGATTAGGCTCTTGATCCCAAGTCTTGTTTGATTGGTCTATCAAATACTTATCAAATTGCCGTTGGTGATGTAAAATAGCTCCAATACAAAAATTAGACATCGGACCACTCAAGCCTTCACCCACAATTCTTGTAATCGATACCTTTGGAGGAATGTCCGGATCATTCATGATGTGATCGACCCCGGCACCTAAAGAAGCAATCAATTTTAAATTAGGGAGTTGCTTGAAAAGTCCCGGTCTATGATTCCATACCACCGCCGTAGTGATTTTCTCAAGCGCCACCGCATCATCATAACAATAGACCTCTACTTGAGCATCATAAGATTTGAATGCCTTTAACCAAGGATTTAAATTTTTTGAGACCGAATCAATTAAAATCGCCATTATATATATTTAGATATCTCAATAGGCTCAAATATAATTCATGAATCTAGGGTATGTGGGGCGATAGGCTATTTATATTTATATTTATATTTATATTTATAATTTATTATTGGAGGTTTGTTTAAGTTAGACCAGAAACTACAGCTCACTCAAATAAATCTAGCTTAAATAAGAATTTAATCATTAACCTTTAATAAATTCCGCTAATTTTAGGCTAGTCAATAAATCGTTTTATAAAATATTCAACAAATAACAAATACTATGTATAAATTCATAATCTATAGCTTGATGACACTCTTCATGTTCAGTGTACAAGCCCAAATCAATCTGCCTGCTGGAAGTTCTGCGGCATCGGTTACGACAACGGTGGGTCTCACTGAGGTCTCCATAAAATATTTCAGACCCAAGATGAAGGGTAGAAAAATATTTGGTTCAGATGGAAGTGCCTTACTTGAATACGGAAGTATGTGGCGGACAGGTGCCAATTCTGGAACCACCCTTACCTTAAGTACTCCAGCCAAAATTGGCGGCGCTGAGGTCCCTGCAGGCACATACCTCATTATAACGACTCCGGGAGATGACCAGTTTGATTTCATGCTTTATGGAGATCCTAGCATTGGATCAAACTTCTCTAAAATCAAAGCAGATCAAATTTTAGTCAATATGAAAGTTGATAATATCAAATCAGCTAGCATGATTGAAACACTAACCTTTCAAATCTCTGATCTCTCTGAGGATAATACCCAGGCTAATATTCATTTTCAATGGGCCGACGCTTCTTGGAAAGTGCCCATGGAAGTCAATTTTGATGAAATAGTCATGAAAGAAATTGCAGCCAAAACACAGGTCAATTTATCAAGCTATATGGCTGCTGCCGGTTATTATCTTGAAACAGGAAAAGATCTTAATCAGGCCTTGTCATGGGCACAGCGTTTTCTTGCCGTTGAAAGTAATCGCAGATACTTCTACCTCAATACGTTGGCCAAAATTCAAGCAGGTCTAGGAATGAAAAAAGAAGCCATAAAGACTTCAGAAGAATCTCTTGAAAAGGCAAAAACTGCGAGTGACAGCGCTTATATCAAAAGCACTGAAGCATTCATTAAAGAATTGAAAACTAAGTAACGTCTAGCTTTTTCTGAGAAGGCAGATTCAAGGGTTAAGTCTTTTGAACCTGCCTTTTTTTTAGTTTAAGATTCGGTTTCTTCTACTGCTAGGGCTGCTTGCGTGAAGCTGAACAGCCAAGCCAATACAACCGTAACGAGGACTCCGATGGCGTTGTACCATAAATAACCAATCGTAAAATAACCGTTCACATTTAGGAAATGACAAGCAATCACCACACATTCTGCAATAATTGCGGCGATAAAGACTGCATTTCCTCGGACACGCTTAATGAAAAATGCTACCAGAAAAATACCTAAAATAGTCCCATAAAAAACGGAGCCAATAATGTTTACGGTCTCTATAAGGTTTTCAGAATCACTCGCAACAAAGGCAAAGATAATGGCCAAAACACCCCATATAAAAGTGATCCATTTAGATGCCATCAAATAGTTTTTATCCGTATCATCCCTTTTTATAATCCTTTGATAAAGATCGACCGTACTCGTACTGGCCAGAGAATTGAGTTCAGAAGAGGTCGAGGACATGGAAGCAGAGAGAATAACCGCAATCAATAATCCGATAAAGCCATGCGGTAAATAATTAAGAATAAAGGTTAAAAAGACATAATCTGAATCTTTAGTCGCTAATTCAGGGTCTACCTCAGTAATCAGATCTTTCACCTCATTCCGCATGACTTCTTGCTGTGCATCTATGCTTATCAAGTCATCCTTGAGTTTAAGTTTTTCTTTCTCATTGACTTCTTGAGTATACGATAGGGTGAGGTACTTACGCTCCAAAATCAAATCATTATAAGAATTTTCAATAGTAATCAGTTGGTCATGTGCGCTACTTTCTCGGATGACCTCCAACGATTGATCATTAAAATGTATGGGTGGGGTATAGAAAATATAAAAAATATAAACCATCACACCTACAAAAAGAATAAAGAACTGCATAGGGATCTTCAATATGGCGTTGAACATCAGACCCATCCGACTTTCCTTAACATTCTTTCCACCTAAATATCTCTGAACCTGACTTTGATCCGTGCCAAAATAAGACAGCTGTAAAACCAGACCTGCCATTAATCCAGACCAAATGGTATACCTTTTTTGAAAACTAAAATCAAAGTCAATGGCATCTGTTTTATCAAGGATTCCAGCAACGTCTATGGCATCCCCCAAGCTGATAAAATCAGTTATGTAATAAAGGATATAACCAAAAGCGATAAACATCCCTCCCATGATCACACCCATCTGCTGCTTTTGAGTAATACTCACAGCTTTAGTCCCTCCAGAAACCGTATAGATGATTACCAAAATACCAGTACCTAAAATAGTGAAGGAAAGATCCCATCCCAGTATGGTAGACAAAATAATGGAAGGGGCATAAATAGTAATACCCGCAGCCAAACCACGTTGAATAAGAAACAAGAAGGCACCTAATAATCTGGTTTTAAGATCAAAACGACGTTCAAGATATTCATAGGCAGTATAAACTTTGAGCTTATAATAAATGGGAAGGAAAAATACAGATACAATGATCAGGGCTAACGGCAATCCAAAATAATTTTGAACAAAGCCCATGCCACTGGCATAGGCCTGTCCTGGCGTTGAAATAAAGGTAATAGCACTGGCCTGGGTGGCCATGACCGATAGTCCAATCGTGCCCCATTTCATCTTGTGATCTCCCAGTAGATAACTCTCTATATTCTGTTGCCCTCTTGTTTTCCAAACCCCATAGGTCACAATGGAAAGAAGGGTGATCGTAAGTACTAAGAAATCGATTTGATTCATTTAATAGTTAGGGTTTACCATTAAAAATATTACAACATTATAAAACATCTATATCTTCCTGTATCCGTTCATTATTATACATTTATTTTATGAATCATATCTAGTGGTCCTTGCCCATGGAAATTAAGTTAGTGAACATTCGATAAGCTCCCTCTACACCTGCAGGTAATTCTCTAAACCAAGAATAACCACTGTAAATATAATAACCTTCTCCGTGACTAGCCACAAGCAGTCCGCCCTTCTTAGGAGATTCATCGGGGTCATTTGAACTTAAAATGGGCGTGAATTTCTCATCCCATTCTGAACAAAAATACAAACCTCTTTCTTGTACCCATCCATCAAAATCACGCATCGTGATTTTATTGGGAAAATTCATAGACCTATGTTTAGGCTCAAGGATCATTACAGGAGCTGTTTCTACTGAAACACGATCCCTTGACAATAACAACGGATAAGGAGCAATCTCCTGGGTTACTAAGTTTCTATTGGTATTGTACTGAACAATCACCGTTCCACCTTTAAAACTGTAATCAAAAAGTTCTTGATTTTTATAGGCCAGCCAATCAACGGTGTTAAAGGCACGTATACCCAATATAACGGCATCAAATTGCATTAAATTATCAACGGTCACATCGTCTTTATCCAAGAGGCTCACCTCATAGCCAATTTGTCTCAACAAATCTGGAATCACATCCCCTGCACCTTCAATGTAACCAATAGATTTACTTACCCTAATCATATTTAGCTTGAATAAATCAATTTCAGCAGGTTTAAGTACGGTTTGAACGGGAATGTGGTCGTAAGCAATAATTTGAACTTGCTGGTCGGAAATATTCCCATCATCAGAAACAAAATACATCTTTAAAAGGCCTGATTTTGCCTTGGATTCAGGCCTAATCTTGATGCTTATCAAGCGTTCTTCATTCTTCAATGAAATAGATAGGGCTGAATCATTGATGTCAGTCATCCAACCCTTTGGAACAATTATTTTAAGCCTACCTGAAACGTTATTCTTCCCTGCTATCAATCGTAGATCTACCCGTTTATCATTATCATTAGAAAATACCACATTGTCAACCGATAAATTGATGGCTACATCAGGTAGGATCGCGATAGGTCGATAAACTTCACCATCTACGGGATCTGTAAATTTGTGATGAATAGGTTGTGTTAATTCCAAATATTGGTCCCCTATCGCTAAAGTAAATCTTGCCTTTAATATCGGCTCATTGATCGCCCCGCCAATTTGATCTTTATTGGCTACATGGTACATCCCCAACGTACTCTTTTCGTTTAACCAATAAGGTGTGGTCATGGCAATAGAATCAGGAATGTTTAATGAATAGTCATTCACTATTTTCTGATTGTAAAGCATCACTTGATCCAACTCAACATTATAACCCCATGGTTCGATGGTCAATTCTATTAATTTTATAGGAAAGTCTATCCTGTTAATGGCTTCTACGCTCAGCTTTACCGTCGCACCTCTTGCATAGCTATAATCATCTGCAATAACTTCTAAATAAGTACCCGTAATCGCCATAATGGTCTGATTGATTTCCTTCAACTTGATTTCCTTCCAATATTGATCAGACATTTTAAGCAACTCTTGTCTTGCTTTCAATAAATAGCCCAAAGTTGGTTTTGGATTCTCCACTTTATAAACTTCTTGGGCTTCTAATAAGAATTGCGCTATTTTTTGACTTTTTTCAACCCTTTTCCAAGAAGTATCAATACTCCCAAAAACATCAGTCCCAGAACTATCTCCTCGCCATAATTCTAAATACTCAAGCTCATCACCTCTTGAACCTGTCGATCCAAATCCTTGGCTTTTATGCATGCTGCGGCTTTGGGCAGCCATCTCGGTATATGAAATACCTAAATTAGGATTATAAGTACCTACATTGATTGAATATAAACCTTCTGGGTTAAACTTAACCTTGTTCCTTGCGTAGAACCAGGAGCTGGTATTCCAAAAAAGCTTTTTAGGTTGCCATACCTCAAGCGTTTTCAGCTGATCCGGATAAACGCTGGAATCACCCGCTAAGTCAAATGCTTCTAAGGCCAACAAGGCGGAAGTAGTATGATGACCATGCGTAGTGCCTGATAGGGTATTGAATCTTGTGATGATTACATCTGGTTTAACCGTCCTGATCACCCGAACAAAATCTTCTAATACCTTTTCCTTATCCCAAATGGACAAGGTCTCGATTGGATTTTTGGAATAACCAAAATCATTGGCTCTGGAAAAAAATTGGGCGCCTCCGTCTATTCGCCTTGCTTCTAGTAATTCTTGTGTCCTAATCAAGCCCAAGTTTTCACGTATTTCAGGTCCAATCAGATTCTGTCCCCCATCCCCACGAGTCGCTGATAAATAAGCGGTATTGAATAATTTTTCATTGGCATAATAGGCTATCAGTCTTGTGTTTTCGTCATCTGGATGTGCCGCTACATACAATACCGAACCCAATACATTCAATTTTTTTAATAGTTGTTTGACTTCCCCTGAAGGGATTCTTTGAACGGATTGTGCGGCTAGCAAGCTGGTCACTAACCAACAACTCAGGGTGAGGATACTACGTAAAAAATGCATATAAAAAATTAATCAATGTCATTCAAACAAGATAAAGACCAAAGCGACATGAAAAACTGATCTCTGTTTGTAAAGATAAGCAGCCCAATGAATAATAGAAATGAAAACCCCTTTTTAAGGATGTTCGGTTAACGCAAAAAACAACAGATAGATGTGAAATCAATGGTAAAAAACAAAATAATTATTTAAATTGAGATAACTATTTACTTATTCTTCCGAGTAAATAGTTCCCTTATAATTGGAGATCTATTGAGCTACACGTAGCGCCATAAACGGGATAATATTTAGTAAATTCAATTTGTTTTTTAGGTTAAAATAAATGATTCTTTTAAAAACAATAGGTTGCAAAGCTTAATCGAAAACATCCTTTACGACTTTTCCTATTGGTCGTTGTCTGCCCTATCATTCGGGTATTTCATGGTACTTTACTTTGGGGTAGGTGCGCTATTCTTATTTGCGTGTAAACGATTGGAACGTGTGAAGCTTCTTCATAAAATAGAATTAAAACCAGTAGAAAAAAAACAGACGACTTTCGAAATAGCACATTCAATAAAATCAATCATCATTTTTGGCTTTTCTGTGATCCCTGTAATTTATCTTGTCCGGACAGATTTCATCGTGCTATTGCCAAATACCTGGCTGAATATAATGCTAGGAATTGTGCTACTCACACTTTGGAATGAAGTTCATTTTTTTGTTGTTCACCGCCTTATGCATTTCAATTTTTTCATGAGGCATATTCATTTCATTCATCATAAATCAAGAATCCCAACGATTTACTCAGTTTACAGTTTCCATTGGTTTGAAGCGTTTTTACTAAGTACGGTTCCTTTAACGATACTGCCATTTATTCCTTTTTCAATAGTAGCGGTGTTCATCTATCCACTTGCAAGTATTTTATTGAATTTCGCGGGTCATTGTAATTACCGTTTTGGCGAGGGAAAGAAAGACCACTGGTTAAATTTTGGAACCGCGCACAATACACATCACACAAAAGGCAGAAAAAATTACGGCTTTGCCCTCAATTTTTTGGACAAATTATTTTCTGGACTGAATAAATAAAAACATGGAAGAGGTCTACATCATAAGTTCGGGTATTTTTTTACCAAATGAGCCCATTTCAAATAATGAAATGGAAGATTATTTGGGCCGAATCAATGGGAAAAATAGTCCTGTTAAAGACCGTATTTTAAGACAAAATGGTATAAAGAATCGATATTATGCCCTAGATAAGGCACAAAAAAGCACACACTCCAATGCTCAATTAGCAGTTCATTCGATCAATCAAGCAGTCAAAAGAAGCCCCCTTAGATCAAAAGACATTCAGCTCTTAACCACTGGAACTACACAAGGCGATTTGCCCATACCAGGGTTTGCTAGTATGGTGCATGCCCGATTAGATTTTAAAAGATGTGAATTAGCTAGTTTTCAAAGTGTCTGTGCAAGTGGTATGATGGCCTTAAAAAACGCTTTCCTCCAATTAAAAAGTGGGGAAAAACAAAATGCAGTTTGTGTAGGTAGTGAATTTGCCAGTAGGCTGTTTAAGTCCTCTAGGTTCGAAGCCCAAGGGCTAAAATCATTGCCTTTTGAATCAGAATTTTTAAGATGGATGCTCTCAGATGGGGCCGGCGCCTTTGTATTGCAAAATAAAAAAAGCACCAACGGAATTTCCTTAAAAATAGAATGGATAGATATCAAATCTCATGCCAATGAGTTTCCAGTTTGTATGTTTACGGGCAAAAATAACAACAAAGATGAGGATGAGCCTAGTTGGTTAGATTACCCCAGCTATGAGCAGGCCTCCCAAGCAGGAGCCCTCAATTTAAAGCAAGATGCGAGGTTATTAAATAAGGTCATACAAACAGGTGTGGCGCATTATTTCGAGCTGATTGATAAGGGGAAAATTGACAGAGAGAAAATCGACTGGCTTTGCTGTCATTATTCATCAGAAATATTCAAAGCTCCCATTAAAGAATTAATGCGCAAAGGTGGGGGAGAAATTGCGGATGAAAAATGGTTCGGAAATTTAATAACCAAGGGTAATACGGGTGCTGCTTCTATATTCATTATGTTGGAAGAGCTCATGTATTCGGGGAAACTAAAAAAGGGGGATACCATTTTGTGCATGGTTCCTGAAAGTGGTCGATTCATTACTTCTTTTATGCAGTTAACAGTGGCTAATAATGAGGGTACACCGATAAAGAGCTATCCGATAAGAGAAATAGAAGCACCTGAACTGATCATTCAAAAAAATGAAATTTCAGAATGGTTGGTTCGACAATTGACACAGATATGGATCAATTTTGAAACCGACCTATTAAAAACGCCCATTATCACTAAAATCCACGAAGGAAAACTAAGCATGGCTGATTATAAGTTGTTATTGTTAGACATGAGGCAGCAAGTCATCGACGGATCTCAATGGATCTCCCGGGCTGCATCGAATATTGATATTGATTTGTTCGAATTGAGGTCGGCCTTCATTAAGCATACGGCAACCGAGCACAAAGATTATCAAATGCTGGAAAAAAATTATGTAGCCTTAGGGGGACAAATAGAGACCATTCAATCAGGAGAAAAAAATATAGGGTCCGTTGCTTTAACCTCTTTCATGTTTCAGCAAGCCAGTAAACCCAACCCAATAGATTTATTAGGATCGATGTTTATTATTGAAGGTATTGGCAAGCGATTGGCTGGTTTTTGGGGAGAAATGATCAAGGATCAATTGAAATTAACACAAAATCAGGTATCATTTTTCACCTACCATGGCGTGGCTGATGAAAACCATTTTCATAACTTGGAGAAAGCATTAAATCATCCAAAAATGAACATGACCGTGGCTAAAAACATCGTTAAAACGGCCAAGACTACGGCTAAACTTTATAAAATGCAATTAGAGGAATTAGGAAATTATTGATGCTTAGCTTATTCATATTTTGCTTTATTTATTATTTAATCGCGGGAACCGTTATCGTATTAGGCTACCATAGATCTCTTACGCATCAGGCATTTAAAATGAGGAAATGGTTTGAATACCTTGTGGTAGTTTTAGGATTACCTGCGGGCACCCCTATTCAATGGGTTGGCAATCACCGATTTCATCATGCCCATCCAGATGTAGACATAGATCCTCACTCTCCTATTATTCACGGGTTTTGGTACGCCCACAATGGCTGGTACATCAACACAAAAAATAAGCTACTTTGCTTCTTATATGCACTGGCTGGGCCCATACGCTTTCTAATTGATGCGTGGAACAGGCCTCGAACCAATCAAGAATACAATCATTTGGCCAAAGATATAGCGGCAAATCCATTTTATAGATATATATCACGCCCCTCAGTCTATGGGGTACTGCTTCTAATGCATTTGCTTATACCCTTTGTATTTGCTTATACGGTTTGGGGGTTTTATGGCTTGATTGCTTTGTGGGTAAACCTTGTCGTCATTTTCAATTTAGGAGATAGCATCAATAGTTTAGGTCATGAAAAAATAGATGAAGATACGAGTATGGTTAACCATACTGTTTTGGCTTTTTTTACATTTGGTGATGGGTATCATAAAGATCATCATAAAAATCCTGGTGCGGCCCGATTGGGATTTCAATCCAAACAGATCGATGTGGGCTGGGGAATTTTACTTGTTTTAAAATTCTTTAATTTAGTATATGATATTAATACATTAGAAGCGCAATAAAACCTCGTTGATCATATGATAGTAGATTTTGAGTTAGAAGCAGAAAAGCACGATAGCAGAGATCCAAATCCCTGGCTGGCCTTGTATTTAGACAATAGTATTCCAATCAATGACCAGACAAAAAAAGCCTTAATGTCAGATAATAACTCTAAATCAAGTTATTATCTGTCTCCCATCATCAAAGTTTGGTCAAAAGTAGTGATGTTCTTTATACATCTATTTAAGTTTTTCTTCCCCAAACTAATCAACTCGTCAAAAGTGCTTCATTATATTTTGTCCTGGGGACTCAAGCGGTTTGTGAGTCCAGATGCCAACTTACTTATATTTCGACATTTTCATATAGGTACGGAAATTTTACAATTTATAGCAGCGAATATACCTGGAGTAGCCTTGGTAGGAGACCCACTAAAACCAAAAACCTTCGAAGATGTAAAAGATGATTTGTTTTTAAAGCACGATTTGAATTTATACAATTTTGTCATCCGGCTCAATAGTCAACTTAAAGAAAAGAGCATCACCATCGGACCACCAGAGAAAATGAATTTGGAGATGATCACAGTGGATCAGTTTGATCACATAGATTTTCCGAAGAAATGGACAAACATTATAGACTTACGTTCGGCGATAGAACTCTTCACCCCTTTTTATCAATTATTTCTAACTTCAAATGATTTTATAAGAGCCTCTAATTCATTGCAATTAGATGAAACAATAGCCATTTATACTTCTCAGATTTTAGGCACACCAGGTCATTTAGGTTTAGTAAATAATAAGCATCCCATGGTGCCTGTCTCCACTTATACTGCCGCTTATAGGTTGGTATTGCATGGCCTGGCTGCAGAAACACTTCACGAGATATTGGTAAATATGAAACTTAATAAAAGTTTGGATGGCGTAGTGGTTCCCGCTAAATAAACTTTTTGAAATCTTTAAATAAAACAAAAAAAGAAGCTCTGATTTTACAACACTGACCTCTGCATCAAACAACATCCATTCTAAAATTGAACATTTATTCAGAACATTATTCGTACAAATCCGTCATATCGGCTTGACAAACTTCTAAGTACATAGCGGCCAATTTAGTAGTAACCGCTTCAAAAAAAAGTGCGCCTTTTTCTGGAGTCGCTGCTTTGGGATCTCCCACACCCGTGTCTGCTGAGATTTTAGACCATGGTCTTTCAGCCCACAGCCAACCCTCTCGCATAGCTGCAATCTTACTTTTTCGTTCATGGCCCGCCCCAGCCTCAGACAAAGGCCTAACCAAATCCGGTCTTAAATGCATCATCAAGCTGGTTTCCATCTCATCAGCGTGATCACCCGGTGTTTCAAAATAGGTACTATGATCTAATATTTTAAACCAACTGCAAGTAGCTAGCCACATTTTTGGATATTTAGCGCCCAACTCACGAAGCAGGGTCTTAAAATCATTCCCTCCATGGCTGTTCAAAATCAATAACTTATAAACCCCTTGACGATTCAAGACTTCAACTAAATCATTGAGCACTGCCATTTGTGTACTCGGATACATATTTAAATCTAATTTTATATCTCTCTGACCTGTGTTCACACCGAAGGGTACGGTAGGTAACAACATCACTTTCGCGCCATTTTCCCAAGCTTTTTTGGCAGATTCCTCCCCAATGGCATCGCCTTCATAAACATCTGTATAATAAGGTAAATGGTAATTATGCGCCTCAGTGGCTCCCCAAGGGAGAATAGCCAGTTCAACTGACTGCTGCTTGATCTCTTTCCAATTGGATTCAGCTAAAATATAAGGTCTCATAGGTTCAAATTAATTTAAAAAAGGTAGTTGATCCAAATCGGTTTCAGTGTAAGTCATTTTCAAGTCGGTCAAAGAGGCTTTAGAAGCAAAATTATTATGATAAAGGGCTCCTGTTCCCAAACCTTGATGAGATAAATTCGGATATTGAGCGACAAACTGGGAAATCGCATTGAGCCCAATATTTGATTCTAAAGCTGAAGTTACCCACCAGCCAATATTGCGATCTTCAGCCCAATTGATCCATTGAATGGATTCCATAAATCCGCCCAAAAGGCTAGGCTTTAGGATGATATAAGCTGGCTTGATTCGATCTAACAACGCCTTTTTTTCTACATCTTGTTCGAGGCCAATGAGCTCTTCATCGAGTGCAATGGGGATCTTACTCGATTGACAAAGTTTATTCATGGCATTCCACTGACCTTTTTGAATCGGTTGTTCTATAGAATGAATATTAAACTCACTTAACTGATTTAATTTATCCAACGCATTTTGGGGCTCAAAAGCACCGTTGGCATCCAAGCGAATGATTATTTTGGACGAAATTTTTCGTAAATAGGACACCAACTTCAGTTCTTTTTCAAAATCTAAAGCCCCTATTTTTAACTTGACACAATCAAAGCCTAAGGCCACTTTTTCGTGAATTTGATCTCGCATGAAGATTTCATCACCCATCCAAACCAAGCCATTGGTTTTAATCTGCATTTTATTTTGAAGAAAAGGTGAGTTAAACCATTGCCTCATACCCTGATGCATCAAATCTAAAAAGGCCATCTCCAAACCCATCCTGATGGCAGGAAACTGAAAAGCGAGTGTTTTGGCCAAAGCATAAACCTGGGCAGCCGAAGTGGGCGTTTTGTGATCCACTATTTCACTGACCAACTCTCTGAGCCTTCGAGGAATTTCATCGATAGAATCAGCCGACAAACCATGCAGTGGAGCTACCTCTCCGATACCTGATGCACCTAAACTGCTGGTATCCCCAACTCGTAAAAACCAAACTTCCCTAGTTTTCATTGTTCCGCGACTTGTACCCGCAATAAATTTAAAATTTAAAGTATAGGGTTTATATTCGAGGCGCAACATAATTCAAATGGACATTAAAGAAATTCATCCTAAAAATTTTGATTACCAGTTACCCAAGGAGTCTATCGCTCAAGCGCCCTTGGAGGTTCGATCCAATTCAAAATTACTACATTATCGAAAGGGAAGCCTAGCCCATCATCAGTTTTCTGCCCTTCCTGCGTTGATAAAAACCAAGTCTTTGATCATTTTTAATGATACCAAGGTGATTCCTGCCCGAATGATTTTCCATAAAGCTACGGGTGCCCGTATTGAAATTTTCTTGCTTGAGCCCTCAGCGCCTTCGGTAATCATGGAAGAAATCATGTCTTCCAAAGGTAATTGTACCTGGGTATGCCTGATTGGTAATGCCAAAAAATGGGCCAATGATACTGTTTTAAGCATCACCGTTGATCAAATCCAATTAACTGCCAAAAGAATGTCTCAAGACACCGTTCTGTTCAGTTGGTCGCCTGAAAAGACTTGGTCTGAACTCCTCTTAGCATTGGGTAAAGTGCCGCTTCCTCCTTACATATCAAGAGCCCCGTCAAGCGCCGATCAGAACCGCTATCAAACCGTTTATTCCAACCTTGAAGGCGCCGTTGCGGCACCCACCGCTGGACTACATTTTACCAAAGAGGTACTCGATGAGTTGCGAAACAAGCACCAAGTCGATTACCTGACACTGCATGTGTCCGCAGGTACCTTTCAGCCCATAAAAACGAATGCCGAGGAGCATCATATGCACCGCGAACAACTTCGCATTACCAGAAGCAATCTCATCCATTTGCTTGAAAACGAATCGGTCATTGCCGTAGGCACTACAAGCCTGAGAAGTTTAGAATCTCTGTATTGGTATGGGGTCAAATTGATGAACGGAGCGCCTGATTTTTTCATATCTAAACTGTATCCTTACCAAAATCATCTATCATTACCTGATAAAAGAACAGCACTCACTGCCGTACTCGAATATATGGATAGTCACTCTCTGAGTGCGGTCATTGGTCACACAGAAATTTTTATATTCCCCGGCTATAAATTTAAAATAGTCGATAAAATAGTCACCAACTTTCATATGCCTGGTACGACATTGGTCATGTTAATTGCTGCGTTTTGTGGCCCCGATTGGAAAAGAATTTACGAGGAAGCCCTAAAGCACGACTATAGATTTTTAAGCTACGGCGATAGTTCCTATCTTGAACCGGATTTAAAAAAATCTTACCTCCCAGATCATACGATAACAAAAAAATAAAACCATTTGATTAAAATCCATAAACTAGCTGCCCTCCTCATTTTAACGATCTGCTCTTGCCAGCAAATTGAAGAACAGCGCCTTCGTTTGACCTCAAAGCTTTTCAATAAAGGAATCGTAATAGCGGGAATCACGCATCTAAAAGAGAATGACCCTAATTGTAATAATAAAAATTGTGCAGTGATTGAAGTCAATTACCCCATTTTTAAAAGTCAACCCTTATTAAACCAGCGGATTGAATCCATACTTAAAAAGGAGATAGAAGGGTTTCTTCCTTCCGTAGGTACTGCAAAAACCATTAATGATTATATGAAATTGTTTATCAAGAGTTATGTGATATTCAAAAAACAATTTCCTGAAAGCAAGACACCTTGGTTCCTTGAAATTGTGGTTGAAACGAATTACAATGATTCCGGCTGGCTTTCTTTTGCTTCTAGCAGTAAGTCATACACGGGCGGGGTTCGTACCAATGAATGGATGCAATATATAAATACGGATACTTTGGGTCGCACCATAGATATTGAAGATAAAATTGGGGATTTTTCAGAGCTACGCAAGCAAGCTGAAATTATTTTTAGAAACCAAAACCAACTTGCTCCTGATGCTCGCTTGAGTGCCACTGGCTTTACATTTAAGAACGACCAATTTCATTTACCCGAAAACATTGGCAGCAATGACACACATATATTACTCCATTACAACAATTATGAAATCGGAGATAATATTCAGGGCGCAATACTGATAAAAATCCCCTATCCATCAGTTACTGATGCCGCTGAATTCCCTTATTACGAAGACATCCTCATGTACTATGAAGATTTTTTGAATTGGTGGTCAGATCAAAATTGGACACCTTAGCGGACTTAAGATAGCCCTAGGGTTTTTGAGTAACTCCTTCATTTACCAATGACCTCAACACTTGGAGCCCTTCACTCATCAAGACCCCTCGTAGGTATGCGTCTTTAAATCATCCTCTTTAATGATTCTTCTCAATATCTTACCCACATTAGATTTAGGCAATTCCGAGATAAACGAAACATGACGTGGACATTTATAGCCTGTTAACTTTTCCTTACAATAGGCAATGATCTCAGCCTCGTTTAAGGTTTCATCCTTTTTGACAACAACCGCTTTCACCGCTTCTGTTGATTTAGGATCGGGCACACCGATCACTCCTACTTCCAGAACCTTGGGATGAGATGAAATGACATTTTCAATCTCATTGGGATAAACATTGAATCCCGATACAAGAATCATTTCTTTTTTCCGATCTACAATTTTAAAAAAACCTTCCTCATCCATAATGGCTACATCACCTGTTTTAAACCAACCCTCTTGCATCACATTAGCCGTTTCTTCCGGTCGGTTGTAATACCCCTGCATTACTTGCGGACCTTTGGCACAGAGTTCTCCTGGATCGCCCACAGCCACCTCCACAAAATCATCATCAAAGTTCTTTATTTCCGTATTGGAAATAGGCAGTCCAATGGTCCCCATTTTGTGCCTTCCATCTAATGGATTAATCGTAAGCACGGGTGAGGTCTCCGTAAGGCCATAGCCTTCTGCCAATGGCGTTCCTGTTACTTCAAGCCATTTTTCAGCGACTGAATTTTGAACCGCCATACCCCCACCAAAGCCGAAGCGAAGTTTACTGAAGTCACAATTTTTAAATTCAGGATGATTCAATAATCCATTAAAAAGCGTATTTACACCACTCAATATGGTAAATTTATGTTTCTTAAGTTCCTTTACAAATCCATCCATATCTCGGGGATTGGTAATTAAAATATTTTGGGACCCCGAGCTCACCGAGCCAAGTACATTGGCGACCAAAGCAAAAATATGATAAATAGGGAGTGCGGTAATATAAACCTCAGCCCCTTCTTTCAAACCTCCACTTTTCATCCAGGCATTTACTTGCAATAAATTCGCAACCAAATTACCATGGGAAAGCATTGCACCTTTGGAAACTCCCGTGGTACCTCCCGTATATTGAAGAAAAGCTAAATCGCTACTTTTAATAGGGGGCTGGATAAAGTCATGATTGGCTCCTAATTTTAGGGCTTTCATCAAAGCGGTAGCTTTTGGAAGGCTAAACGAAGGAACCATTTTTTTGACGTATTTGACAGCAAAGTTGATCAGACTTCCTTTTATCCCTCCAATCATATCTCCAATGTGTGTAACCAATACATGTTTCAACTTAGTTTCAGACAAAATGCCTTCTAGAATACTTGCGAAATTGGCTAAAACAATAATTACTTTCGCATCAGCATCATTCAGTTGGTGTTTTAATTCACTTGACGTATAGAGCGGGTTTACATTTACCACCGTCATTCCTGCCCGTAAAGCGCCAAAGAGCACTACAGGATATTGAAGTAAATTGGGCATTTGAATCGCTACTTTATCCCCACGATTCAATCCTAAGTCATGAATCAAATAAGCAGCAAAACTATCTGACGCTATTTTTAACTCGTTAAAAGTCATTGCTTTACCCATGTTTTCAAAGGCTGGATAGTTACCAAACTTTTCAAAACCATCATTCAAAAGTTCGGCTAAGCTTTCGTATTCAGCACTATCAATTTGTTGAGGGACTTCTTTCGGGTAATGTGCATACCATGGAGCATTTTTCATTTTAACAATCGTTTTTATACGAACAAGAATGAGAACAAAATAATATAATTGCTTCTCTTCTCAAAAATTATCAATCTTTATTTAGTTTCAATTAAAAATTATTTAGATCCACAATTATTTTAACTCTAATATTTTGTTATAGTTTTTTTACCCCGTTAGCATAATTATGTTTCAATAAACGCATTTAGTGTACTATAAAGCATGAATTTCATTTTTTTTTAGCATATTGCGGCGGAAATGGAAAAAATTGAATTCGAAATATGGGGGTTACAACTGTTAGAACCTATGGCTTTATTCTTGAATTTATTCATGTGTTTTCAAAGCTTTCATTACTATCGTGAAATTAAGAACTCCTTCACTTCCCCTTTTTCTTCCTATTTTGGTAAGTTCTTTTTATTCATATCCATCTCTACTTTTTTTGCTGCCTGGTCACATTTATTTTATAATTATTTAGGCATGCTAGGTAAAATACCCGGGTATAGCACTACCATCATATCCATCGTTATGTTAGAATATGCGATGGTCGTTTACCTTTATCCTAAAGACAATATTTTATTAAAATCGATCATCTTAATCCTTATGGCCAGCGTCTTTGGTTTGCTCGTTTTTGAATTAAAATTCTTGTGGGTCGCCATTCATACGGCTATCGGGATTGTTCTCTTTTTAGGAATGCCCTTTTCTTTTAGAATCTTAAAAGGTACAGAAAAAGCAGGCTTTCTCTTTTGGGGATTTATCTTCATGTTAATGACGCTCCCTGTAGAGCTTTTCGGATTGAACTTACACCCATGGTTCCAACATCAAGACATCTCACATGTTTTTATGATCTGTGCGCTCTACTGTTTTTCTAAAGGTGTTCATCAAATAGAATTGACTAACATCAAGGTCAAAATTTAATTTTTTTTCAGTAATTCTTTTTTCTTGTAAGTTTTAATTTCTAAAACAAAGAAGTCAACAAAATACAGTTAACTTAGGATAAACATTAACCCCTATCTGAATGAAAAAGCTTAGTTTACTCTTATTTTTGATTGCTCTTTCTTGTGAACAAAAAGACGATCTGTCTCAAAATCAGGGATATACCATTGAACAATTTATGAATACCACTCAAGTATTCGGCGGCGATTTCTCGGCAGATGAAAAAACAATTTTGATGACCAGCAAGGCAAGTGGCGTATTAAATGCCTACAGCATTGATCTTGAAACAGGCGAACAAACACAACTTACCCATTCTTCGGAAAATGCCATCATCGCTCGGTCTTACTTCCCCTCAGATGATAGAATCATTTATACGAGTGACGAGGGGGGAAATGAATTGACCCAGATATATATAAAAAATAAGGAAGGCAGCGTGATCGACCTCACGCCTGATAGTGCCAAGGCCTCCTATTACGGATGGAATCACAATAATACGGCCATCTATTGGGCCAGTAACAAAAGAGATCCCAGATATTTTGATTTGTATCGAACCGAAGTAATAGGTGCATCGGTAGCTGAGGGTGGATTTCAAACCGACAACTTATACATGAACGACAACGGCTTCACGCCTACAATAGTCAGTGATAACGAACGGTACATCGCCCTTTCTGAAAGAGTGGCTACTTCTGATGCAAATATCCATCTTTTGGATACTCAAACAGGAGAAGTATCTCTGATCACCCCTCATGAAGGTAACGTACTTAATGAACCTCAGTTCTTTTCAAAAGATCATAATACTTTATATTTCACTACTGACCTTGATAGTGAGTTTGCCTACCTTATGTCGTATGACATCGCTAACCAAACCCAGAAAGTAGAACAAAAAGCCGAATGGGCCATAAGTTATGCCTACCTGTCTCGAAATGGTGCGTACCGAGTCACCGGTATCAATGAGGATGCAAGTACCAAAATCATCATTCAAGACAATCATTCAAAAGAAATCATTACCATCCCAAATTTGCCAGAAGGAGATATCTCATCGGTCAATATTTCGGATAGCGAAAAGCAAATGACCTTCTATCTAAGCAGTTCCAAAATGCCTCGAGACTTATTTTTATACCATTTTAAAAACAAAACGCTTAAAAAGCTAACCCGTACACTCAATCCTGAAATAAATCCCAATGATCTTGTCGCGGGACAAGTCGTTCGATTTCCTTCCTTTGACAGTCTTTCCATACCTGCCATTCTCTACAAACCAAATAACATCCAGAAAGGAGACAAATTACCTGCTTTGTTGTATATCCATGGTGGACCTGGAGGACAAACAAGGCTGAATTATACTGATAGAATACAATATTGGGTAAATCAAGGTTATGTAGTACTTGCCGTAAATAATAGAGGGAGCTCGGGATATGGTAAAACCTTTTATAAGGCCGATGATTTAAAACATGGGGATGTTGACCTGAAAGATTGCATCGCATCCAAGGAATTCCTGATCAATACAGGTTATGTAGCTGCCGATAAAATTGGAATTATGGGAGGTAGTTATGGTGGATATATGGTGATGGCGGCCTTGGCCTTCGCCCCTGATGAATTCGCTGTAGGCGTTAATTATTTTGGTGTGACCAATTGGTTACGTACACTGCGGAGCATTCCTGCCTGGTGGGAAGCCTCCCGAAATGCCTTATATACTGAGTTAGGAAACCCCGAAACGGACAGTCTTGCCCTCTACAACAAGTCACCCTTGTTCTTTGCCCATCAAATCACCAAGCCCTTTATCGTTTTTCAAGGCGCCAATGATCCTAGGGTACTTCAAATTGAATCTGATGAAATAGTCGCTGCCGCTAGGAACAATAATATCCCAGTTGAATATATTATTTTTCCTGATGAGGGTCATGGTTTTTCAAAGAAGGTAAATAATATTGAAGCTTCTCAAAAAACACTGGAATTTCTAGATAAATACCTCAAGGGAAGTTAAACTCAATTTTAACAAAATGATGAATTTGAATGACCTCAAATACCCCATAGGCAAATTCGTAATGCCTAAATCCCTAGCAATGTATGAAATAAAGGAAGGTATTGAAGCCCTTGCCTCATTTCCTAAAAAACTGAAGGCGGTGGTTAAGTCTATTACAGCGGAACAAGAAAATTGGGTCTATAGACCGGATGGATGGAGTATTAAGCAAGTCATACACCATTGTGCCGACAGTCATATGCAATCGGTCACCCGGTTTAGATGGGCGCTAACGGAGTCAACACCCACCATCAAAACCTATCACGAAGCATTATGGGCTCAAATGTCCGATTACCGAGGACCGATACAACCCTCACTTGAGATAATCTCGGGTTTACATGCCCGATGGGTTTATCTATTGAATTCCATGAAATCTCACGATTTTGAAAAAACATTTGTATACCCCGATCACCAACGAGAAATGAGATTGGATGAGAATTTAGCCCTCTATGCTTGGCACGGTGAGCACCACCTCGCTCACATAAGTCAAGCGCTCAAGTCAAAAGGAACCTACGCTTAGCTGAAGTGTAGTTTTTTTATTTATAAGCTCCCTTTATATTCATTTTAAGAGCATAAATAGCTTTTGAGGCAGAAATGAGAAGAACGTCCCGTTGTTCAATCAAAAAAAGCAACCGTTCCTGATATCCTAAGAATCATTTATCAATTTTCTCAACTGTTCCTATCGTGTCCATCTTTGGAGGAGACACTTTCGAAACTATAAAACCAATGATCATAGCCATTAAAAAAGAGGGTGCTAGTACATCGAGCTCTATAAAATAATCACCTACCCCTTCCATATTTGATACTACAAACTTGAAAAAAATGATAGAAAAAAATCCCGTAATCATAGAAGCAATAGCTCCTTTTTCAGAAAATCCTTTCCAAAATAATGATAAAATAATTACCGGACAGAAAGTAGCTGCAATACCGGACCATCCGAAAATCATGATCCAAAAAATCTTCCTATCAGGATATAAATAGTATAATAAAATTGCAATTCCAAGTGACATTAATGCCATTCCAATGGTAACTAGTCTTGAGACTTTTGTCAAGTCTTGATCTTTTAAATCAGGTCTGAATATTTTTTGATAGAAATCTCTAGTAATTGCACTAGAGGCTAGAATAAGAAGTGAGTCAATGGTTGACATAATTGCTGAAAGTACAATGGCAATAAAGATAGCAACTAAAATTGTTGGCAAGAATTCATTGGTTACCAAACTCAAAACATTTTCTCCTCCTGTCCCTAATATAACTTCGGGATCTTGACCTTTTTGTGTAAAATAAATTCGAGCAAGAATTCCAATCGTAACGGCTGCAGCATCAGTTAATAATGTGAAAAGTAGCGCAACCCATTTACCTTTGTCAATTTCTTTTTCGCTTTTAATGGACATAAAGCGAACATAAACTTGTGGCGAGCCTAAAAAACCCAATCCGATCATTGAGAAACCTAAAATCGTAAATAAATTAAGCCAGCCATTATCGCTTCTCCCAAGTACTTGTGTTAAGGTGGGATCAATAGCGTTGAGTCCTGCAGTAATTCCTGCCCCATGATCCATAGAAAACCATACAACAATTGGCAATAAAACTAATCCAAAAAACATCATAATACCTTGAAACATATCAGACCAAACCGCGGCTACGAATCCACCTATAAAAATATAGATTAAGACAATAAAAAATCCAATCATCGCACCCACTCGATAGTCAATATTAAGCATTGATTCAAAGGCAATTCCAGTAACATCCATTTGGGAAGCAACGTATATAATCACAAATATGACGAGTGCCGAAGCAGCTACAATTCGTAGTGTATTTGTGGATGATTTAAAATGTGCCTCAAGGTAGTCTGGTATAGTAATCGCATTATATTGATCAGATAAATTTTTAAACCGCTTTGCCATGAATTGCCATGAAACAAAAACTCCAAGAAGTTCTCCCAAAACAACCCAATAGCCTGAATATCCGGCTATTGCACCCATACCTGTAAGACCGATGAGTAACCAACCTGATTCACCGGTAGCCCTTGCAGAAAAAGCAACTGCCAAAAAGCCCATATTTTTCCCACCGACATAATAATCACTCATGCCTTTGATTCCCCTAGAGGCCAGAATTCCAATGAAAAATAATATACCAACGTAAAAAGTGAGAACAACTAATTTGATTACTAATTCTGGGTCGTTCATAATAAATATAAATTATTAGATATCTCAATTAATTTCAGATGGGTCTCTCGAATAAAATAAAAAGTACCCATTCTCCAATTATGCCCAAAATGCTTAAAAAACTAACAAAAATTACTCTTTTTCGGAAATACTTATAAAAAGTTGATCGGAGATTACTACCTTTAGACCGTAGAGTTAAGCTAAAACTTTACTGAAAAAGATTAGTTAGATTTGAAACTCACCTTGGATCTGCTCATTGAATGAACAGAAAAAAGATGAAAAAAATAATAAAGCCTATCGGAAATAAGCCCAAGAAATTTCATTCATTAAACGAATTAATTAGTGCTCTTAAAAATGAGCAAAGTACGAAATACCATGATATTTTACATTCAATGGAAATACCAAAGAGTGCTTTTGAAGTTTTTTGCTCTTGGTCTGAATCAACCTATACTCGGAATTGTATTTTTGAAAATGAACGATTTGAACTGATCCTGATTTGTTGGCAATCAAGCCATAAAACCCCTATTCATGATCATGGAGGTGAGGAGTGTTGGGTAAAAGTCATAGATGGTGAATTTAAAGAAACAGTTTATAAATCGAATGAAGTCAGTGAAGTCAATATACTAAAATCGACCCTTTTTAAAGCAGGTGACATCTCCTACATGATTGATTTCATGGGATGTCATCAGTTAAAAAACCTATCCAGCCACCGAGCGCTCTCACTTCATTTATATGCAAAGCCTATTCGTAATTGTAATATTTATGATGAGCAATCAAAGGAATTTGTTCAAAAGAAAATGAGTTATCATACAGTTTCTAATTTTACGATCAGTTAATTACAATAAAATTATATGCCCAAAATAAATAGTGATTTAGTTCTTTTCAATGAACTGGTTGAAGTATTGTTAAATGAAGAACATAAGCATCCAGTAGCCGATCGAATAGAGGCTGACGAACTTTACAATACGCTAGACCTTTCGCTAAACCCTACTCCCATTGTTGATGATAAACTAAAAAATCTACTCAAAGAAGTAGTGATTTCTACGCCCAAAACAGCAACAAAATTATTCTTTAATCAACTTTTTGGAGGAAGACAAGGTAAGGCTATTTTGGGTGATTTACTTGCCGTAATGCTTAATAATAGCATGTATACCTACAAGGTTGCCGGTCCTCAAGTTGGTATTGAACAAGAAATCATAAGAAAATCTTGTGGGATGATCGGTTATGGCTCTCAAAGTAATGGTACCTTTCCAACTGGGGGTTCGATGAGCAATTATATGGCCCTAGTGATGGCTAGAGATACCAAAGATTCCCATTGTAGGGAAAAGGGTATGTCCAAACCAATGATTGTTTACACTTCTCGAGAATCGCATTATTCAAATTCAAAAAATGCAAGCTTTGCAGGAATTGGCAAGAGCAACATTAGATATATTCCTACTGATTCCAAAGGACAAATGCTCCCGAACCATTTGGAAGCACAAATTATTAAAGATCTCGATGAAGGTTTTGTTCCCACTTACGTAAATGCTACAGCAGGCACCACCGTTTTAGGAAGTTTTGATCCAATAGATAAAATTGCTGATATCACAGAGAAATATAAAATTTGGCTCCATGTCGATGGTGCATATTGTGGAAGTGTTATTTTCAGCGATAAATTTAAATATCTTGTTGATGGAATAGAAAGATCAAATTCTTTCAGCTATAATGCACACAAGATGTTAGGAACTCCTCTAACTTGTTCAGTCTTGTTAGTAAATGATAAAAAACATTTACACAACTCCTTCAGTAATGATGCAGATTATCTTTATCAAACAGATGGTGACGATTTCAACTTAGGTAAAACTTCGTTCCAATGTGGAAGAAGGAATGATGCACTGAAATTCTGGACACTTTGGAAATCAATTGGGACTAATGGATTGAAACAAATTGTAGATCAACAATTTGAACTTGCAGATATTGCTCGAGCATATATTAAAAGCAATCCCGATTATACGCTATATAGTTTTGATGATTCAATCTCAGTCTGTTTTAATTATCAAGGAATTGACCCAATGACACTTTGTACCGCCCTGTATGAACATCAAATTACGGTCGTGGGTTTCGGATCTTTTAATAATGATACATTTATTAGACTTATAACAATTAATACCAATAATGACGAATATGATATTTTGAATTTCTTTAAAGTACTTGAAGCCTACGTTCGTAAAGCTTCAAAAATTAAAAAATTAAAGAAGGAAGCTCTGGAGCAGGCATAATAATTATGATGAGTATTTTGAAAAGGTAGTAACAAATGAAATTTCCTGGTACTCAGGATTACTATAAAATATTTTTAATCTCTTCATAGATGATAAAACAAAAAATTAAGTGGCCTATTTTTGAATATATGCGCAATTACTAAATATTTGAATTTTGTTGTACTCTATCCCATTCCAGCTCACGCATAAAATCCTCCTTTAAATTCTATTTTATTTCGAGATTATCAACCCATGAGGTCAATAAGCAATCCCCATTGTATTTTTATTTTAAAACATATTTGATAATAAAGCTATTGTATACCGTCAGCAAAAAGTGAACTAATAAGGGTTAAATTATAAGAGCGTGTTTTAAACAGAGTAAACACTTAAATTTAACTACAATGGGAAAGAAGAGAAATGCAAGTTCATTAATAAGTGAA
>CAJQKV010000030.1 GCA_905479015.1 uncultured Cyclobacteriaceae bacterium | reverse complement strand
ATCGCAGACGTAGATGTGGGCACCAATATTGGAGCCAAACTCCAGACCGATCAAGCAGCAGCTGACCTTAGAGTCGCTGAGGCAAAAGCTGAAGAACGACGGGCCATGGCCGTTGCCTTAGAACAGGAAATGATCGCCAAAGCACAAGAAGCACGTGCCAAAGTCATTGAAGCAGAAGCAGCCATCCCAATGGCGATCGCTGAAGCGTTTAAAAATGGGCAATTGGGTATCATGGATTATTATAAATTTCAAAACATTGAAGCCGATACGGACATGAGGAATTCAATTGCTGGAAATGACAAGACCAAAAAAGAATAATTCTAAAGTTTTTAATGCATAAGTAAAACGGAAAGATCCTCATCTTTCCGTTTTTTTATGGTAAAGCTCCTCAATCCATTGACGTTGATTGGCCTCTCGAAGTCGGGCATCTTCAGGAAGGCAAGCAAGAAATCTCACCCGGCCACCCGAACGTAATTGAGCTAAAATAGGCTGATCCACCTTGGCTACTACTCCCATTCTGGGATAGCCTCCCGTAACCGGACCATCGGCCATCAAAATAATAGGATCCCCCGAAGGTGGTATTTGAATCGTCCCTGGTAATACCGTTTTGGAAGGGATATTATAGGAATCCGCATGAATAGGATGCCCTGTCAACCGATAACCCACGCGACTGATTTCCGCTGATAACACAAAAGCATGCGAATAAAAATTATCGATAACTTCCTTGGTAAATAAATAGGCCTCTGGTCCCGCGATCACGTGTACAGTCACGTTTTTAGAAAAATATCGACGAGAAAGAAGGCCTTCTGGAATGCTGCGCGTCTGCCTCGGCGTATTGAACTTTGATCCCTTCAGAATATCCTGTGATGCTAATGGCAGTCCGTTCAATCCCCCCAGCCCGTTGGTGATATCTGTAGCTGTGCTCCCCAACACTTCGGTTCCGGTAAAACCACCAGTCATAGCAAGGTATAAAATGGCACCATGGGTATTATTGAATAGCTGAATACGATCATTAACCGTGAGATGATGTCCTTGATCTAAGGAAACCGATTGACCGTTGATTCTGATCTCAGAACAGGCCCCTTGTACACCCATACTACAATCATTAATTACCTCAAACTCAAAATAATTTGCATAACTCTCAATGAGCGTATTAAATCTCTTATTCCCCACCAACCAATTGGCCAACTGGGCACTGATTTTATCCTGAAATCCTGACTCAGGGATCCCAAAATCGCTAAAACCAAAACGGGAAGCAGCTTGGAGTGTACTTAAATTTCCACTATTGATAATTCTAATTAGGGGTAAATCCATCAAAATCCTTTTTTGAAATACGCTGAAATTTGACTCTTTGTCCTAATTTCAAAGGCAATACATCATCCTTCAATGGATCAAATAAAGACAAAGGAGACCGACCGATAATGTGCCAGCCACCGGGAGTCTGATTGGGATAAATACCGCACATTTCATTGGCAATGGCCACCGATCCTTTGGGTATAATTTTTCTAGGGCTCTTTAAACGAGGAATAGACAATGATAAGGGGAGTCCATTGAGGTAGGGAAATCCAGGCATAAAGCCAAACATTGCTACCGTGTATTCTGCATTTAAATGCAAAGAGATGATCTCCTCATAGTCCAATTTACAAATGCCCTCCAGTTTTAGCTGGTCTAAAGCAAACGCTTCGTCATAGCAAATCGGAATAATACTCAAAGGTAGCATCACATTTTCATCCACCTTATGTTGGTAGGCTGCCACTCGATCAATAATATGTGATACGGACATAAAACCATACTTCTCCGAAACAAGCGTAAGGGTTTTATCAGTAAGCATAAAAGAGACAATCCCCAATTTCGGGAAGCCCTTTAAATAATCTCTGAGGCCTAACTGAACGTGGATACTGGATGAGATATTTGAAATTTCAATGGCATCTTCACCTAAATATCGCCATTGTATACCGCCCATCAGATGCTAAGCTTAATCTCAATATTAGCCTCCAATAGGGTCTTATGTACCTCCTTTAGTATTGGCAGCGTCTGCGGATGATCCCCATGAAAACAGATCGTTTTTGCAGGAATATTGATTTTTTGACCTTCGATACTGACTACCTCCTGATGATGAATTAACGACATCACTTGTTGAATCACCTCTTCGGCATTTTCCAATATCGCCGTTGAATTGGATCTAGCGAGAAGGGTGCCGTCCGAATGATACTTTCGATCGGCAAACGCTTCTGAAATAAAAGGAATCCCCAATTTATTGGCCACATGCTCATGGGCTGTATTAGACAATCCATAAACACATAGACCCCCATCAATGGACGCGATAGCTTCATATATATTTCGGGTGATCTCCTCATCTAAGGCTGCATCATTGTACAATGCTCCATGAGGCTTAACGTGCTTGAGTCGGCCTCCTTGACTTTCAACCATCCCTTTAATAGCTGATACCTGGTACAATACAAAGGCGAAATGTTCTTTAGCATTTAAACGCATTGAGCGCCTACCAAAACCTTGTCGGTCAGGATAGGAAGGATGTGCACCTATACTTATATTTCGCTTAAGCGCTTCTTTTATAGTACTTTGAATGATCAATGGATCTCCTGCATGATAACCACAGGCAATACTGCAACTACTGATATATTTTAAGAGCGAGGCATCGGGTCCAGCTGTATAGTTACCAAAGCCTTCACCTAGATCACAGTTCAAATCAATCGTACTCATAGGATAAAGATAGTACTCCTAAATAAAATAGGTCATAAAAAAAGCCCTTAGTTTCCTAAGGGCTTTGATAAAGTCTGGCAACGACTTACTCTCCCACCTATTACGGCAGTACCATCAGCGCGGACGGGCTTAACTTCTCTGTTCGGAAT
>CAJQKV010000029.1 GCA_905479015.1 uncultured Cyclobacteriaceae bacterium | reverse complement strand
AATAACTGATCAACCTAAACATCTCCTTTTAAACCAGAATAGTGCTTGTTTTAATTTAAGTACTCTACCTTTGCAAAAACTAAAACAAACGATTATGAAAAATTTATTGCTAATGCTCGCAATGTCAGTTGCGATAATCTCGTGTCAGCCTCCAGCTGAGGCACCGGCAGTAGCCGAAGTAGATGACCTAGCGTTATTCAAAGAAAATCTAGCGATCGCTCAGAAGTTTATGCTGACTTTTACAGGAGATACAGATTTTGATTTGTATGCATCAATGATCCATGACAGTATAACACATACTTCTCCCATGTACGGAGTCGGTGAAGGAGGCAAAGAACAAATGTTGGGTCAGGGTGAATTCTATATGAATGGATTCGAAAATGTAACTTTTGAAGAGGCCGTTTGGCTTCCAGGAGTTGATAATGAAACCCTCAAGGCTAACGGAGGCGTACGCGTGTATGGAACTTGGAAAGGTCAGTCTAAAGAAACAGGTAAATCTTTCGCCTTGAGCGCATACCATTGGATGGAGATCAAAGACGGTCAAATCTTTGCTGCTGGAGATTTTTTCGATGCGACGGGCATGATGATGGCAGTGGCTGCTGAATAACTGCAGTATAAATAAAGTTTTTAAAAAGTCTTGCTTCCTTATGGAGGCAAGACTTTTTTTATAAATAAAGATGTTTTTTTTTATACATTTACATTAAATACCTATCTAAAATGCTAGTACATTACAAAATAACAATCTCATAATTTTTTTTTAAAAATGAAAAATTTATTCACTTTACTTCTTCTTCTTACTTCTTGGACCTGCTTAGGCCAAGACATAGACTATTACGGCCCCAAATCCTTTGGAGAGATTCTCGATGTCAGCTTTGAGAAAGCTTGGACCCCTAGCGCACTTTCCTCCATTGAAAACAGAAAGTACATGATCCTGTTGGATGCCGCCAAAGCCAATGCGGTCACCTTCAGCAGTGATGCTAATATTTCGACCTTATCGATGACGCCTATCGCCAATCTGTACGCTTCTGGAGCTACTTATGGATCGATGCTCCGTAGTATCTTCCAGATGGTAGATCTCAACGCCCCTTTGGATAATTCTGCGAACGCCTTAAGTGGGACCTATCGACTGAATTCATTTATCCACAGCTATTATGCCTTGGATGCCAATGACAATAATACTGCTATTTTGAGCGACAGAGGGACTTACTATATTGCAGCTGCAGATAATACCGGGTATTTAGGGATTACTTTTAGTACCAATGCCAGTGCAGCCACGCTTACGGCAAGTAGTAAATATGAATATAATGCCAGTTCGGCCAGTTTTACTGAAGTCACCACATGGACTGATAAATATTTAAAAATCAATGGTACCTCTCTAGAGTGGACCAGTACGTCGGCGGATGCTTCTGCTTTCTTTTTGGCAGATCCCAATGATTTGATTGATCTTGAAATTGAAGCGGGTTCTGATTTTAACCCTGCATCCACCTCCTATCAGCCCAATGCCTGGGCTGCTTTTCCAGAAAGTATCAATCCGACCTCAACCGGTTTCTCAGATTTAAGTAAGGACCTTGATGATGCTTATCATGCACAATTAGATGCAACGACTGCTGCAGCTACCGCAGCTTCTAGCATACTCGACGCGATAGAAACTACGTTAACCAATGCCGGAGCAGAACTAAGGTATCCAAAAGCATTTTATTTGGCATTACGTGAAAATATGCTCTCGCATACCATTGCTTCAACAGATGTATATGGTGCTACCTTAGGCGACCGCACCAATAAATACGTGTATTTCACCAATGCCACAGATGACTCTGGAGTGCCCCACCCTTTTTTAGTAACTGCGAGCTTTGCTGCTTCTACTCGACCCAATCAATTGATTGATGTCAGCAGACCTCCCGGAGACGGTGAAGGCGGAGGATATGAAGAGCAATCCGTGACCCGAACTACCAAGGGGGCTTCTTATTTGATGAAAGTACCTCTCAAAAATTATGGATTAATAGATGCGCTGTCTGATAATGATTTGAGTGCCTATGGAGATTTGGGAGAAGATGCCGGTGCAACTACCCAAACCGTGTATAATTATGCCAGTCTAAGCTCAAATGGTGTAGCTGTGGATGGCGTTCCTATGTACCCTTCTTTAAACAATACCTTGCTCCATGCTTCAAATGCGGCAGAAATCACTCACGGAGGAATACATGTAGGCAGAGGAATGGAGTTGCACTACCATGCAGACGGCCATTCTTATAGTAAGAATGGAATCAACCTTTATAACCTCGCTGATTACGAAGGACGCAACCACCCACCCCTCATTGGTATGGCCTATGACGGAGTGGCCTTGTTTGGTAGGTATGAAGAAAATTACGGTACGATGGAGGGATACAGTATCGCGTTGGACGAATACGGAGGACATGATCATGGTGATGATTTTGGCTTCCATTATCATGCACATACCCAAGAGGTAAGCAGCACAGGCAATAATGCCGTTACTTTTGATCAAAGATTTTTATTGGTCGGAGCATGGAAAGGGAAGGTCAATGATATTCCTGGGTTATTAGAGGTGAAGACCGGTCAATTAAAAACTGATGCAATAGCCAGATATGCCGGCGCCTCATACGATGCCGTCGAAACAAATAATTCTACTCCAACCATCACTGCAGCTACTTTTTCCGTAGCCGATGGAGCCGCTGACGGTACGCTGGTAGGAACGATTACAGCCAGTGATACGGATGGTGATGCGCTTACGTACTCCATTACCAGTGGCAATACCGGAGATGCCTTTGCTATAGGAAGTACAGATGGGAAATTGACCGTAGCCACAAGTGCCCAAGTAGCTTATACAACCAATCCTAGCTTCAGCCTGAACGTTCAGGTTTCAGATGGTGCATTAAGTGCCAGTGCCACCTTTACGGTGAATGTCTCAGAAGGAGATGATGGATCTACCGTTACTGAAATCACTTGGACACCCAATGTATTGAACACCTTTGCTCTAGCAACTGCTGCGGCAGTAACCAATGGTGATGGTGCAGGCATCGATACCTACTTTAGAAACAGTGGTGTGGTCGTATCAGGCAATTCTTATTTTGCCGTTAATGGTGTGCATCCAGCCAACCAAGATGATTATACCAGTTATTATCCCAAAAGTATCATCAAAGCAGGATTAGCCTCAGATGAAATAGAAGAGCGTTGGCCCTATTATGGTGTTTCTAACACAGCAAATGCTTCAAAAGTTAACGGTGTAACCATAGATCATGAAGTAGACATGGAAGGCCTGACCTTTGGTCCTGATGGAGGTGAAACTTATATATATGTTGGAGATGAGTACAATTATATCTACCAAATTGAGCTCGCTACCGGAGACATCAAAAAGCAATGGAATCTGGCCAATATCGATGTCAGTACACCGACCGATAAGGGCATAGAAGCCATCGCTTTCAATCCTACCAATGGCTATTTTTATGTGGGTATTCAAGAAGATAAAGAGATCCATGAAGTAGATCTCGCTATTGACAACTGTGTCAATCCCAGTACCTGTACCGTGACTAAGATCAATTCATTTTCTGTACTCAATTCCCCCAGTGGATTATTTTATGATACTGACGAAGAGGCATTACTTGTATTTTGTGGCACCGTTACCAATGGCGATCAATATTTATATGCTTACACAAGCGCGGGTGCCTTAACCCATTCCATTACCATACCCGCTTCTGTAGGGATATCTAGAGGTGATGGTATATTCATTGATGGTGACAAAGCCTACATATCGGATAGTCAAGGTCCCATGTGGATCGATGAGGGATCAAAGGGGGCCAATCTTTTTGAAGTTGAGTGGAATGGCCTGGCATCACTCAACTCAGGTGAAACAAATAATTCAGCCCCAACCATCTCAACGGCTACTTTTTCAGTAGCTAATAAAGCGGCAGACGGCACATTGGTTGGAACGGTCACAGCCAGTGATGAGGATAACGATCCACTTACCTATGTCATTAAAAGTGGTAATACAGAAGATGCTTTTGCCATAGGAAGTACAGATGGAAAATTGACCGTAGCCAAAAGTGGTGAAGTAGATTACACTATTACCCCCCTGTTCACATTAAGTATTGAGGTTTCCGATGGTGAATTGACCGCCACTGCGGACATAACAATAAATGTTACCCCGGAAGATGATACAACATTGGGTATGAGCAAAAAGAGTAATCTCTTTTATCCAAACCCAGCGACAGATCAGATCCAGATCAACATCAACAATTTTGATAAAGCGGTGATATTCGAGCTTTCTGGGAAAAGAGTAATGTCTTCCAAAAAGACCCAAGTAGACCTCAGTAAATTAAATAAAGGTGTTTATTTAATGAAAATACAAGACCAATCGGGTCAGGTTTTCAATACTAAAGTAATTAAGGAATAACAAAACTATAAAATTTGAGGGGGTACGTCTGGTAATTAGCATATCCCCCTCAAATTTATTGGTTGTCTACCTTGGATAACCCCTCATACCTCATCTCATTTGATTAAATAAAGCCCCAAAAAACGCCATGGGGAATTAAGGATCATTCGTCTCCTGACGAAAAGAGAATCCATCTAAATTAATGAAAACGGGCAAAAATGTTAGCGTACAATGCCATCTTGCAAGCTGTAGCATATATCCCAAATCGAACCCACTATAGAGCGCTTTAAAGAAGATCAATAGTAGAACGTGGAGACCATAAGGCTCTTAAAATTCAAAAAATGCTTATATTGATCTATGAAATTTTTAAATTCTTTGCTATTGACTCAGTCTAACCTACTCTCGTTCCTTATTGTAGGAAGTCTGTTATTCACTTTAGGGTGCCATCAAAGCAATACATCAGAAAATAGTTTCCGTTCTATCGATGATATCTTTCAATCTTACCATACCTTCAAACAACAGATCAATCCCATTGAAGCTACTAAGGCAGGCGAAAAAAGCTACAATAATAAAATTGCAAATTATATTTCATCTGATTATCAGGATTATCTAAAAGGACAATATGACCTGTACTTAGATACTTTGGGTACTTTTGACGCTACCTCCGTAACTTCCAGTCAATGGCTCAGCATACAGACCATGCGATGGGATTGTTCCATAAAAAGAGCCGGACTTTTACAACCTCTTGTCACCATGGCCTCTCCCATGTACAACCTGCCTAGCTTCGAGTTAATGCCCCTAATACAAGTTCAATCCTTACACTTGTATGTTGCCCAATTAGCGGCTGGCAACAGTGTACATCCTTTCGAAACCATTGAAGATTATGATCAATGGTTACAACGCACGACCGATTACCTCACTTTTTTAGATACCTGTATCATCAAAATGAAATTGGGTATGAGCCAAGGCATCGTTTTGCCAAAATCTCTGGTTCAAAAAGTGCTTCCTCAATTGGAACCTTTCATCACGGAATCTATTGAAAGTCATTTGTTCTATACCCCCATTAAAAATATGCCCACCTATTTCAATTCAGTAGAAAGCGATCGATTGGCCACGGCATATCGTAACATGATCAATGAAGAGCTTAAACCCAAATACCGAGAATTAAGAGCCTTCTTAAAAAATGAATACTTACCTAAATCTAGAAGTACCTCAGGTCTGGGAAGTCTTCCCGGTGGATTAGAGACCTATCAATATCTGGTTCGTCTTCATACAACGACCGATCTTACCATTGATGAAATTCATAATAAAGGACTCACAGAGGTCGATCGTATTTTGTCCGAAATGGAAAAAGCTAAAAAAAGTATGGGTTTTAATGGGGACATTAAAGACTTTTTTGAATTTATCAGAAACAGTCCAAAACAAATGCCCTTCACCCAACCAGAACAAGTCATTCAACATTTTGATGAGATTAAATGGCGAGTGGGAGATTCCCTGAGCGCTCTTTTTAACTTGAAACCCAAAGCCACGTTTGAGGTGAGACGTACAGAAGCTTTTAGAGAGGCTTCTGCCAGCGCAGAATATGTTCCTGGATCAAAAGATGCTTCGCGTTCAGGTATCTTCTATGTGCCTATTCCTGACGTAACGCACTACAACAAATATGCCGATGAAGCCTTATTTCTGCATGAAGCCATACCCGGTCACCATTACCAGCTCTCGCTTCAACAAGAGAATAAACAGTTGCCTGCATTTCTTCATCCTGAAAGTCTTGGGGTTTTCGTTGAAGGCTGGGCACTTTATGCCGAATCCTTGGGCCGTGAACTCGGGCTTTACCAAGATCCCATTCAATATTTTGGTATGCTCAGTATGGAAATGCACCGAGCCATCCGGTTGGTAGTAGATACCGGTATTCATGGAAAAGGGTGGACCAGAGCACAAGCCATTCAGTATTCCCTCGATCATGAAGCGGAGTCCGAAGCCTCCATCATTTCTGAAATTGAGCGTTATATGGCCACTCCAGGACAAGCCCTTTCCTATAAAATAGGTCAACTCAAGATCCAAGAATTGAGATCTAGAGCGAAAAAAAAATTAGGCGAAAAATTTGATATTAAAGCATTTCATGATCAAGTGCTCAATACAGGCAGTCTCCCTTTGATTGTACTTGAAAAGAAAATTAATAACTGGATCACCACTCAAGGGGCAGGCGAAAAAAGTTAAGTGCTGTCCCGCTCTAAATGATTATAAGATGGGGTCCCACATGTTTTACTAATTAATAATGATAGATATGAAATATTTAAGTTCCTTTCTCTGCTTTTTTTTGTTAATAACAACCCGTTGTAACACCCCCGATTCCTATTTTGAAGATGCATTATGCATTGATAATATATCCATCATTGACCCCGAGGTAGGCCTAATAGAACATCAAACAGTTATCATCAAAGAAGGTAAAATTCTTCAAGTCCTCCCTGCTGATCAAATAAATCTATCATCCAAGAATACCATCATAGATGGTACAGATAAGTTTTTAATGCCTGGTTTATGGGATGCTCATGTACATTTTGCCTATATAGAAGAGATGGCCCCCAGTATGTTTGATCTTTTTTTGGCTTATGGAATTACCAGTGTCAGAGATACAGGAGGTGAAATCAATTTTACAAGTGCATGGAAAAAGAAATCACTCCAAAATCCTACCTCCAGTCCGCGCGTCATGATCGCCGGCCCACTCCTAGACGGAATGCCCAATGTGTACGATGGAAGTGATCATGAACACCCACCCTTATCGGTTGGTTTAGCTACAGTTTCAGAGGTCCGCAATAAAGTAAATGAGTTAGACAGTATGGGCGTAGATCTACTCAAGGCCTATGAAATGCTGACCCCAGAACAATTTGAAGAGATTATGAGATTGGCAAAGCAAAAAGGATTAAATGTAACAGGTCATGTACCCTTGAGTATGGATGTTATTTCAGCTTCCAATGCGGGCTTAAACAGTATGGAACATATGAGAAATCTCGAACTCTCGTGCGCCGCTAACTCAGATGAATTATTAGCACAACGTCAAGAGATTCTGGCGCTAGGCAAAAAGGATATTGGCGGCATTCTCCGCTCCAAAATACATGCCTTACAAAGACCCTTAGCCATTGCAAATTACGACCCTCAAAGGGCACAAGAAGTACTCGATGTCTTGGCCAAAAATGATACCTGGCAAATACCTACATTAGCCTTGGCTACTGGATTTACGGAAAGACCTTTTGCACGTCCCGAATGGCAAGAAACTTTTAAATATTTACCCGAAGCCATTGAGCTCAGTTGGAAAAAAGAAATTGATCAGCTGCTGGCTACTTCACCTACTCTTTTCAATGAAACCTACACCCAATGGTTTATCAACATGGTGGGCCAAGTGCACCGCACCGGTATTGAAATAATGGCTGGGACCGATTGTCCCATTTTTTACCTCACTCCAGGCAGAAGTTTACATGAAGAATTGGAGGTATTGGTGAAGGCAGGTCTCCCCCCCCTGGAGGCACTCCAAACCGCTACGATCAATCCAGCGAAATACTTCCATCTAGAAAATGAGTTGGGGGCCGTAAAAGAAGCCATGTGGGCAGATCTTCTGATATTAGATGCCAATCCATTAGATGATATTAAAAATACGCAAAAGATCGATGCCGTGATTAAGCAAGGCCATTATATGGGTCGTTCCAATTTAGATGAGATGCTCGGGAAGCTCGCCAAACGATAAATATAAAAATCCAGATGTAAGGTTCTTTTTTAATTCTTTGAGTTCTTCCTTAAATCTGGATTATATATCAAAGCCAACTGTAGATATTTTTTGCCATAAGCATTGACTCTTTGATAGAGCATACCGACCTGAACGGCCAACTCCGGTTTAAATTGATATCCCAAAGCTCCATATAATCTATTCCTATCAAAAAATGTTTGCTCGGTATTCACGAAAATTTCATCATAGACCCCTAAAAATACCGTTCCTGGCTCCATTACTTTCCGATTGAGTGGCACCGTCAACATCAATCGATAACGCAAACGATTTTTATAATCACCACTGACCCATCTCTGCTCCACGCGGTAGCGATGTTCAAACTTAACACGACCTACTGCGTTGGTTAAAATAAACTGCTGCCATACACGGTGTTCTTTGGACAAAGGCGTGCTCGAATCCGCTTCATCGTAAGAAGTCACATAACCGTACCCTGCCGTCACTAAAGCATGAGGAGCCAAATGGTAATTCAACCCTCCTCGTAACAAGAGCTGTTCGATATTGACAGGTGCGAGCGTATGATTACGGTATTGAACTTCCGTATGAAGACTCCAACGTTCCTTTATCTTATTTTGCCCGAAATACATCAGCCAATTTCCCATTTCATCCGACTGAGAAAAAGCCGAGAAAGTAGCAAAAAATAGGAGTACGAGGAGCTTAATCTTTGGGCCAGTACGCATAGAAATTATATAAATGAAACGACTCCAGTATGCACATCATACATGGCTCCAACAATATCTATTTCTCCATTTTTGTAAAGTTCGTTGAGCACAGGACTATCACTTTTAATTTTAGCTACAGTAAGGGCTACATTTCTATCAGCAACGTCTTGTACATAAGCCGCGTTCTTTGAACTTTTATCTTCATAGTCCCCAGTTACCGCATCCATGGCCGGCTGAATATTAGCAAGCATATGAGTTAAGTTACCGAGCTCTACATGATCGCAAGCTCCTTTTACCGCTCCACAACTGCTGTGTCCTAAGACTACAATTGCCTTAGAGCCTGCTGCTTTACAAGCAAATTCTAAACTGCCTAGTATATCCGTATTCACAAAATTTCCCGCTACACGCGCATTGAATATGTCACCAATTCCCTGATCAAAGACATATTCAGCAGGTACCCTAGAATCAATACAACCCAAAACAGCAGCAAAGGGGTATTGACCGGTTCCTGTTTGTGCCACTTGCGTAGAGATATCTCTTTGAATAGTCTGATTAGCTACAAAACGCTGATTTCCTTTTTTCAATAATTCAATAGCCATTTCTGGAGTAATGGTGGCCTGACTTTCTGCCGTCTGGATACCCGTATTATCAATATTGTTTATCATAATCTTAAATTTAAATTTCTTTAGTTTCAATTATTGTATTGTGCTTTTTAATGGTCTCAAATAAACTGTTTTGGGCATTTTTATTTTTTTCCTGGGCTAACCCTGTCCAATTCACAGAAATACTTCTGTTTTCGGCAGATGCCTCAAAATTTGAAATGATCTCTATCACATCAGGATGAATACTTACGGTTTTACTAGCATCAATCATCACAGTGCTACCGTCAGGTAATTCTGTGAGGGCCTTAGAAATTCCCGCTTTGTTAAGAAAAGTAACAGATTCAGACAATTGAATTTTAATGGGCTCACCGGGTACATAAGAGTCAGCATCGAAAAAATAAGCCGCTTTGTAATTGTTCCATAAAATATGAAATATCGCCAATACAAGCCCAATAGATATACCTGTCAATAAGTCGGTAAAAACGATCCCCAAGATGGTCATAATAAAGGGAATGAATTCCGCCCGCCCCATTTTGTATACTTGTTTGAGTACATTGAAGCTCGCCAACTTATAGCCCACTACCAATAGAATGGCTGCAAGACTCGCTAAAGGGATCAAATTGATTACCCCCGGTAATAACACCACACAAATCAACATCAAGACTCCATGAAAAAAAGCAGATGCTTTGGTTCTACCCCCAGATTGGATATTGGTAGAACTCCTCACGATGACTTGCGTCAAAGGAAGTCCACCTATAAATCCAGCAACGACATTACCGATCCCTTGAGCCACCAATTCCTTATTGGGAGGAGCCACGCGCTTGTAAGGATCTAATTTATCTGTCGCTTCCAGACATAACAAGGTTTCAAGACTGGCTACTACAGCGATGGTCACTCCCAAAATATAAATCCGCGGATTTCCCAATTGCGTGAAATCAGGAGATGCAAATTGTCCTAGAAACTCACCAAAAGAATTGGCTACCGGGATATCCACTACCTGAGTGACCAATAAATTCAAATCGGGCCAATTTCGAAACAACAAGTTCAACCCAATACCCAAACTCACCACTACAAGTGGACCTTGGATCAGTTTGAAGAAAGTATATTTTTTCACAAAAGCTTGTTCCCATATGATCAGTACCAAAAGTGATAAAACGGAGATGATGACAGGACCCAGACTAAAAAAATCCCAAATTACCGTCAACTCACTAAGCGTATTATGGCCATCTTTTTGAAAAAATCCCAAATCTCCTTCTGGATCGGCATCATAGCCAAATGCATGGGGTATTTGTTTTAAAAATATCACTATACCGATACCCGACAGCATTCCCTTGATAACGGAGGATGGGAAAAAATAAGCAATGATACCTGCTTTTAACAGACCCAATATTATTTGAACGACTCCCGCTACAATAACAGCTAGTAAAAAAGACTCAAAAGATCCCAACTCTTCAATAGCTGCAAATACGATAACTGCTAATCCAGCTGCAGGACCACTTACCCCCAGAGCAGATCCACTGATGAGGGCGACAATGACACCCCCAATAATTCCAGCTACAAGTCCGGAAAATAAGGGTGCGCCTGAGGCTAGGGAGATTCCTAGACAAAGAGGAATCGCGACCAACGTCACCACAACACCGGCAGGGAAGTCATATTTTAGGTTTTGGAAAAATCCTTTATTATTCAATTTTTGCATATAATTATTCTTATTAATTTCTTAACGTATAACGTTATAAATGAAAAATATCCACTTTTGAAATCTCCACTATCTGATCAAGATCTCATAAAAAGTATGCTTAGAGGTAAAATAACCGCTACTTCGGTGGCGGTATTAATATATCAACCAAAGGATTTTGGTAGCGGTATTCAAATATATGTGTAGTGTATCTCAAAGACCGTATTGTCAAGTCTTTGATTTTAATGAATATACTCGCCATGGGTGTTTTATAAGCAACCTCCTCTTGAGATTCTTCCATCCCTTGGTCTCCTTGCTCGTAGAGATCAGTATTGAAATTAGTGGTATTATCTGTGTCCACAGCCTTGAAAAAAATCAGGATACCAAACATTAAACATGCCAATCTCATGAAAATAATTCTATTTTGTATCGACCCAATCATAGCTAATTATTTTGTTGACCGCTTGGCACCGATGGCTTTAAATGTTGCCTCCTTACTGAATTCAATAATAGCATCTTCTCCATTGACGGCATCGGTAAGACGTGGCAAATGCTGTGCAAAAAATCTTTGATGATGCGCCCCTTCAATAATTGTGGATATCAGCATGTGGGGATATTTGTAGGTGGGATTAATTTCTAAGATGATATCGCTCACCCTTCCTACTAATTGCTTATAGCCTGCAAAAAATCCTTCTTTATTATTCTGATCCACCTCTTTGGTCATGTAGGATTTCGAAGACTCAGCAATGACAATCTTATTGAGTTTGTATTCATTAATATGCTCAAAGCTCCCATCCAATTCAATATTTTCAGTGAGTAATTTGATGGCTTTATCTAAGCGTTCCTCGGGAGCAGGGATATTGGCCAAACCAAAGGCAATTCGATATTCCATCCAACTCCAATACCATGAAGTCAAATACAGCAATAGCTTGTACTTACCTTCAAAATATCGATAGATCGAAGCCTCGTTGGAATGTATTTCTAACCCTAATTTTCTGAAAGTAAAAGCCTCAAAGCCCACGTCATCGATCAAATTAATACTAGACTCAACAATCTTACGCCCCAAAGCACTGGATTCCGGATTCTTTATATAAACCCGATTATTGACTTGAAGACTGAAAGAAGTGAATAAATCTTGCATTTAGTTATTTTAATAAGCAAATATAATAGTAATACTATCATAAATGAAAATGGATTATTAAATATTACTAATAAAAATGAAAAATATTCATATAACCTCCTGGAAATCATTAATCCACTTGGTGAAAGCCCTACCTAACTCCAACGTGATCAAAAACTAGGAATTAGAATACTTTAACCCTAAAATAGACTATCAATGAAACCAATAAGCTACCCATGCCATCTATTTTGAAATGCACTTAATTAGACATAAATTTCACTTATTATTCTTATTCTAAGACCCATGTAATAAAAAGCAATTAAGGCCTTGTCACTTAAATTGGAATATCATAAAGTTACCTTAACATAAAATTTGGATCAAAATACTTTAGTTTTTCATAAAAAAAATAGAGCTCTACTCTTGTAGTTCAATGCGCTTCTCAACACTCCGTAATTGAGACTCTGGCTTTTTGAGCATTTTTATTCAATGAATCAAAAAAACACTGCAAGTTTGTAACTTATGATTCCATCAAAATTTTATCTGATCTTGTTGTGTGTAGGATCAATCATTTCACTGAGCGTACAATGTGGCCAGAAAAAATCTCCTGTCTCATTTGTAACCGCATCCGAAATTTTAGGAAATAAGGCCTATCCTGCGATTTCATATGGTGGTTATCGCCATAACACAAGAACCATTGCTCCATCGATTGCAGAAATAAAAGAAGACATGCGCCTCCTTGAGGCAATGGGAATAAAATTGATTAGAACCTACAATACCCAATTGTTTGGGGAGACCTCTCGCTTACTTGAGGCCATCAGTCTGATGAAAAAAGAAGATCCTACTTTTGAAATGTACGTAATGCTCGGTGCTTGGATCGAATGCAAAGGTGCCTGGACCGCTGAAATCAATCATCGAGAAGGTAATCTCATTCAAAATAGCCAAGAGATAGCAAAGGCCGTCGAATGGGCCAAAAAATACCCTAATATCATCAAAATGATCGCCGTGGGCAATGAATCTATGGTCCATTGGGCATCCCAGTACTATGTGACTCCAAGCATTGTACTAAAATGGGTAAACTATTTACAAAATCTCAAGCAAACAGGAACGTTACCCGAGCAGTTATGGATTACGAGTTCGGATAATTTTGAATCATGGGGAGGGGGTAATGAAAGTTATCATACCCCCGATTTAGAAAAACTTATTGAGGCTGTAGATTTTATTTCTTTACATACCTATCCCTTTCATGACACGCATTACAATCCTAATTTTTGGATCATTCCAAAAGATGGACAAACATTATCCCCACAAGAACAGATAGATGCGGCTATGATTAGGGTAAAAAATTATGCCCAAACACAGTATGAGCAAACACGCAGTTATATTGAACGTCTAGATCCCAATAAAAGCATTCACATAGGAGAAACGGGTTGGGCAACTACTGCTTCTGTTAATTACGGATCAAATGGTTCAAAAGCCGCTGATGAATACAAGCAAAAGAAGTATTTTGAATTAGTCAACGAATGGACTCAGGAATCGGGCATTACCTGCTTCTTTTTTGAGGCCTTTGATGAAGTGTGGAAAGACCAAGCAAATCCAACAGGATCAGAAAATCATTTTGGATTGTTTACCCTAGAGGGTCAAGCCAAGTACGCCTTATGGGAGGCAGTAGATGCCGGTAATTATGCCGGACTTACTCGAAATGGAAACCCCATCAAGAAAAGTCATCAGGGCAATGTTAAAGCGATGATGCATGAAGTCCTTCCGCCCCCGACCCAAGAAGACTTGGGCATTTACGAAATTACAAAAATAAATACGACTCGAAAGCTAGGCGAAAAGGTAATCGAGCAAGCATACATTATCAGCCATGATGCTCTTAATCAACCATCAGGCCATCCCAGCGCCCCTCTAAAATTAAATGTTTGGGAAGGTACCTGCCAATTAAAAATATCGGAAAAGGGTGTCATTATCCTGCAGTCAGGCACAGGCGCTTGGTGGGGTGCCGGCATTGAAATTCAAGGAAATGGCAAGGGAGAAAATTTATCACTTTTCGAAAATGGAAAGCTTCATTTTGACATCAAAGGAACTACCAAATCCTCCTTTAATTTAGGGTTTCAAACGGGTTATTATACAGAAGAGACGTTAATCAATAATTATGTTTCATTTGGATTTGATATGCCGTATTCACTCAATGAAGATTGGCAGCACATGACCTTTAACATCAAAGACCTCAACGTACAAGGAAATCTCGAAAATGTGACGGCCCCTATCTATATCATGGGTGCTGATCAATTTGATGGTGGCTTTATTTATTTAAAAAACATTTTTTTTACAAGAAATTGATTAGAAGCATTATTTCTTCACACCCTTCGCCTGTAAACAATCTCATTTACCTTCAACAAAATATTTGACCCACTTGAATAAAAATCAATACCACAAAAAGCTAAGAAAAGACTACCTTAAAGGTTGAACCTCGTTAGAGTCAAAAAATCATGAAAAAACTACATTTATACTTAATCGCTATTTTGATGGTTGCATCGGTAGCCGCCCAAAAGAAAAATTCCTCAATCAAAGCACTCAAAAAAGAAGTAAGAGAAAACGTACTGGCCAAGTCTAAAATGGCCCAGGTCATGGTGGATAAGGTATTTAGTTTTTCAGAATTAGGCTTTCAAGAAATTGAAACTTCAAAATACCTCACAGAAATTCTTAAAAATAATGGCTTCGAAGTTGAATATGGTATCTCAGGAGTTCCAACTGCCTGGTGGGCAAAATGGGGTTCCGGTAAGCCCGTGATTGCTATAGGAAGTGATATTGATTGTATTCCCAAAGCTTCGCAAAAACCTGGAGTGGCTTATCATGATCCTATCGTAAAAGGAGCTCCCGGTCATGGAGAGGGCCATAATTCAGGCACACCCCTCAATATCGTAGCAGTTCTTGCAGTTAAAGAAATTATGGAGCGTGAAAATATACAAGGTACCCTCATCATTTGGCCAGGAGTCGCTGAAGAACAACTCGGTACCAAGGCCTACTATACCAGAGATGGATATTTTGATGAGGTTGATCTATGTGTTTTTACGCATGTAAGCAACAACTTAGGCGTCTCCTATGGTCCCGCTTCGGGAACGGGTATGATCTCCGTCGAATATACATTTGCGGGTGAATCTGCCCACTCTGCTGGAGCACCCTGGCGTGCCAAGAGCGCCGCTGATGCCGTTGAACTTATGAATATTGGTTGGCAGTACAATCGCGAGCATTTGCACCCCTTAGGCAGATCCCATGCCGTTATAACAGATGGGGGAGATCAACCCAATGTTGTTCCCTCTAAGGCCTCTATTTGGTATTATTTTAGAGAAATTACGTACCCGAAAATCATGCAAATGTATGAACGTGCCAATGAAGTCGCTGCAGGTGCGGCCCTGATGACCCAAACTACTTTATCTAGTAAAATCCTGGGCTCTGCCTGGCCAAGACATTTTAATAAGGTCATCGCTGAAACTATGTATGAAAATATTTTGCAAGTTGGATTACCTGAATGGAGCGATGACGACCAGAATTTGGCCAAAGCGGTACAAAAAAAAGTAAACTCTCCTAGTGAAATTGATGGACTAGCCGTTGTATTAGATCCCATAGGACTCCCTATCACGGAACCCAAAAGTGGTGGATCAGACGATATCGGAGACATCTCTTGGAAAGTGCCTACGGTTACCTTAAGATACCCATCAAATATACCAGGTCTTCAAGGTCATCATTGGTCTAATGCCATTGCCATGGCTACACCCATTGCTCATAAAGGAGTCATCTCAGGAGCACAAGTAGAAGCCATGACCTTACTTGATTTCCTATTGAAACCAGAACTCGTTTCACAAGCTTGGAAATATTTTGATGAAGAACAAGCCTCCAAGCAAAAATACATACCCATGGTTGGCGTAGAAGATGAGCCTGCCGTACACCTAAATACCATGATTATGGAAAACTTTGCGCCCAAGCTGAAGCCTTTTTATTATGATGAAACCAAATATGACTCTTACATGGAGCAACTCGGGATAACGTATCCCACCTTAAAAAAGGAATAATTAATTATTTGAAAGTATCTATTCAATCTCTGATGGTCTCCGGATCTCAAATTATTTATCCATTCATTTTAATGTTAAGATGATCAAAGATCCGTACCGTAGAAAATTTCTAGAAAAATTAACTTGGGCGTGCGCAGGTAGCTTTCTGGGTCCCCTTCCCTCCCTTAATGCCACTGACAAGAATAAAAATAACGTCAACCCAATCGGCCTCATTATTGATGCGGATACAGCCAACGAGGTGGATGATGCTTTCGCTATTGCAAGGGCTTTGGTGGAACCGGGATTCGATATTAAAGGGCTTTGCTCAGCTCAATGGCATACCCAAGCACAAGCACCCAATGATTCAGTAGGTCGCAGTCAGCAAATGAACGAGGACCTCTTAGCACTGATGGGTAAATCAGCTATCCCCCATCCTATGGGATCCAATACCCCCATGGTCAGTCAACTCCGAGCTCAACCCTCTCCTGCAGCCCGTCTGATCATTGAAGAAGCGCATAAAATGCCTGCAGGTGAAAAATTAACCGTACTGACCTTGGGGCCCGCCACCAATACCGCTTCGGCACTCCTCTTAGATCCCAGTATTCTACCTAAACTGAGATGTTGTTATTTAGGACTTTGGTACAACATAGAGGATCAAACATGGAGTAAGAGAGAATTTAATACAGACAATGATCCAAATGCTTTAAATGTATTGTTAAACACCCAAAGTTTAGAGCTTGAGATCATGACAGCCACCGCTTCCAAAGCCCTCATTTTTGATAAAAAACAAGTGGATCAATACTTCAAAGGCAAGGGGGGCGTTTTTGATTATCTGGTTACCTTATGGGAAAATTATGATCGTTTTTGGCAAGAAACAGATCCTGAGAAAAAACATTGGACGATGTGGGATGTTGCTGCTATTCAAGCATTGGCCAAACCTCAACTGTGTCAAAAGAAAAAGGTAATTACCCCTCACGACAATTTCAAACGTGAGGTAATCATCTATTCTCAAATAGATGAAAAAGCTATGGAAGCTGACTTTTGGGCCTCTTTTGGGGTCTGATATCAGACCAAAAAGGGTTATATAGATTTAAAATGAAGCTTCAAAAAGGCATTAAATAACTGAGTATGATATTGAAAAGAAAGCATTTATTTATAGGCTTGATCTCGAGCATGAGCTTGGTATTCTTGGGTGTTGGTATGAGTATTACTCCAGATCTTACCGAAGCATATATTGAAAAAAAATACACCAATAATGCCTCAAAATTCATGCGGATAGATGACTTAAAGGTGCATTATCGAGACGAAGGTCAAGGTATGCCCATCGTCCTCATCCATGGTACCAGTTCCTCTTTACATACCTGGGAGGATTGGACCAAAGTATTGACCCAAACCCATCGAGTAATCAGAATGGATTTGCCCGCTTTCGGATTGACCGGTCCGAATGCCAATCATGATTACAGTATGGAATACTATGCAAGTTTTCTTGATCAATTTCTCACCAAATTAGCTATCGATAGTCTTTATTTAGCTGGCAATTCACTAGGAGGACAAATAGCTTGGTATTACACCTCTCATCACCTTGACCAAATAAAAAAATTAGTACTTCTTGATCCTGCTGGTTTTTATGATGCAGAAGAAATCCCTTTCGTTTTTAAGCTGGCCAGAATACCCCTCATCAATCAGTTAGTAGGAAAAATCACACCCAAATACTTTATTGAAAAAAATCTAAAAGAAGTCTATTTTGATACTGAGAAAATCACAGACTCCCTGATTGAAAGATACCATGATCTTACCCTAAGAGTGGGTAATAGAGCGGCATTCATCGCCAAAGCGAATGAACCCATGATCGATCATACCGCGCGTCTAAAACTAATCACGACACCCACCTTAATTCTTTGGGGGCGCAATGATCATTGGATCCCTGTCGCTCACGCTACACGATTTTCAAAGGATCTCCCCCGTTCAAAAGTAGAAATTATGGAGGATACAGGACACGTTCCCATGGAGGAGCGGCCCTTAGAAAGTGTTGCCCACACCCTGCAATTTTTAAATACAGAATAGAATCATCAAAAAAGCTCCTTTCTTATCTTACATCTATTTAAATAAAATTAAATTTTTGCATTCTGCAAATTATTTTCGAGCTTACCGCCTTTTGTTATTATAGCTTAAAAAATCCTTAAATGGAAATAGGAGTAGATAGTTTTGCCGCAGCCACTTTGGATCAAGGAAGTTTACTTCCAAAAAATGCAGCCTTGGCCATAGAAGAACTTTTAGATCGCATTAAGTTTGCTGATGAAGTTGGATTGGATGTCTTTGGTATTGGTGAACATTACCGTCAAGAGTTTCTTGATTCCGCTCCCACCCTATTGCTTGCCGCAGCAGCAGCTCAAACAAAAAATATCAAACTGACCAGTGCCGTCACCGTATTAAGTGCTGCGGATCCTGTTCGCATTTTTCAAAATTTCGCGACACTTGACCTTATTTCTGGCGGAAGAGCGGAAATAGTCGCTGGAAGAGGTTCTTTTACCGAATCCTTTGCTTTATTTGGCTTGAATTTATCTGATTATGATGCGTTATTTAGTGAAAAATTGGGCTTGTTACTTCAGCTACGGGATCATGAAAGCATCACCTGGGAGGGCAAATTTCGGCCCGCTTTACAAAACCAATCTATTTATCCTCGCCCTTTACAACCGAAACTTCCCATCTGGCTGGGTGTTGGAGGTACCCCCGCCTCATTTGTACGGGCCGGAACCTTGGGATTGCCGCTCATGATTGCCATCATCGGTGGTGAAACCCATCGATTTCGACCGCTGGTAGATCTCTATCGAGAGGCAGGTGAAAAAGCAGGACATCCCCCAGCTACATTAAAAGTCGGTCTTCATTCTTTGGGCTACGTTGGTAAAGATAGTCTTGCCACTCAAAATCGCTATTATCCCGGCTATGCGGAAACCTTCACCCGAATAGGAAAGGAGCGTGGATGGCCTCCGGTGACCAGAAGCCATTTTGATCAGCAAATTGGACCCAAAGGTGCCTTAGTTATTGGAAGTCCTGAAGAAGTATCCGAAAAAATATTAAGACATAGTGAAAGTTTGGGAGGCATCTCTAGATTTAGTTTTCAAATGGACAATGCAGGTTTGTCTCATCAAGAACTTAAAGATGCGATCGAATTAATTGGAAAAGAAGTAGGGCCAATGGTAAATGCATAATGTTATTTTACGTCTACTCTATAAAATACGCAGCGATTCATTTAGGGTGCCATCATAACTCTTTGCACTTTTACCCTTTAAAAGCAAGGTTAACTTAACACTGCCCTTTTTATTAAAAAAATACGGAGCAATTCACAAAATCACTTTGCGTATTTATTCTTTGTGTTTTTCAAATACCCATTTTTCTAAATTTAAATAATAAAAATTATTAGCCATTTATTAGCGTATTCCGACCGACCTTTGAATTTTAGTACCTATTCAACAAACCGCTCTTTTACCCCCTTTTTTAGTTCTATGAATCAAATCATCAATAGATACATTCTTTGGATTCCCTTTTGCTTTGCTGCGCTCCTAAACCATGAAGGATCAGCCCAGATCATTACAGATCGACCAGACCAAACTGAGAGTTCTTCAACCGTTGAGAAGGGTGCTTTACAAATTGAAGCTGGGTTTCAAATTGGGTTTGAAGGAGATCATTCCAATGCTATTGAACAATTGCTGGCACCTACCACCCTATTTAGGCAGGGGATCAGTGAACGATTTGAATTGAGGATACTCAGTCAAATTGAACAAATTAGGTTTCAAGAAAAAATAACAAAAGGTATCAGTGATTTAGAAATAGGAACCAAAATTCAGTTGTATAGAAAAGCGCAAAGCCGTACCCAAATAGCCTGGCTTTCTCATTTGAGATTACCGACAGGAAGTGACGGACTCACCGACAGGTCATTTGGAACTATAAATAAACTTTCTATTTCCCATGAAATCAATGAATATACGGCTATAGGTTATAATATAGGTTATAATTATTTTGGTCTTGATAGGGGAGATTTGACCTATAGTGCTGCATTGGGATTCAGTTTAAATAGCCATGTCAGTATATATGTAGAGCCCTACGGAATGCTATCAAATTTTAAAGAACCTGTGGTCAACTTTGATGCGGGATTTACGTATTTGGTGCATGATAATTTACAATTCGATTTTTCATTTGGTACCGGGGTAAGCGACCGCATGAACTATGTCTCCATAGGGTGCAGTTGGAAAATAATCAATGATCGCAATCAATAAGTCATCATGAAGAAAAGAAAAAATGATGGGGGAAGGTTATCTTTAAAATCATTTATTTCATAATTTATGACTTGATTCACTTATTCTGATGTCATCTCTAAGTAAAATAGTCCCATTTATAGGTTTTCTTTTATTATCTACCATCATCTCTTGCAAAAATGATGCGCTTCCAGAGGTTGAAACCATTGAGGATGAAATAACAGCCGATTCGAACATTCTAGAGAATGAGGAACCCGAGAGCGACATCAAAGATCCCGCGACCATCACTCCTGATGGCAGCGAAAATTATCTGAATTTTGACTCTGAATATATTTTTGATCAAGAAAGTTTACATACGTTTGATTTGGTCCTCTCAGAAGAAAATTTAAATCTACTCAATGCAGATCCTACAGCTGAAGAATATGTTCAAGGAATGTTAATCTTTGAAAACGACACCTTAAGCCCCGTGGGGATTAGATACAAAGGTTCTATTGGTGCCTTTGTAGGATGCGTAGATGGACCCAATTGGTTTGAACCGTCTGGTGCAAAAATTTGCACCAAATTATCCATGAAAATTAAAATCAATTGGGTGGGAAGATCAGAAAAATTTTATGGACTCAAAAAACTTCAATTCCATTCAATGAATAATGATGACTCTCAGATGCACGAGCGCGCAGGTTATTGGCTTTTTAGACAAATGGGAGTTCCTGCTCCTCGTGCGGTGCATGCGCGATTAAATATCAACGGAATCTACATTGGGGTCTATGCCTTGGTCGAACAAATAGACAATCGCTTTGTCAAAGAAAATTTTGATGATGATGAAGGTAATTTATATAAAGAAATTTGGCCACTCAATTCCGATGGCACTCCCAATTCGGTTGATAATTATTTAGATGCACTTAAGACCAATGAAAATGATAACCCAAGAGTTGAATTAATTTGGGACTTTGGACAAAAAATAGCTGAGGCTAGTGAAGAAGATCTGCAGGAGATCATTTCTACCTATATGAATACAAACGAAATTGTTTCATATGCAGTGGTAGACCGACTCATCCGAAACGATGATGGTGCCTTTCATTGGTACTGTGATGATGGAGTTTGCACCAATCATAATTATTATTGGTATGAAGAACCGGCAACCCAGCAACTCCATCTCATTCCATGGGATCTTGACAATGCTTTTGAAAATATTCTTTCCAATGCCAATCCAGTAACTCCGATCGCAGATCAATGGGGAGGTTCCCGAAACGATTGCGAACCTTTCGGATACGGGCCTTGGGGCCTATCTCAAAAATCTGCTGCCTGTGATAAACTTACGCGAGGGTGGACAAAATACACCGAAACCTATGAAACATTGAAAATACAATTCATTAATGGTCCTTTGTCAGTAGCGCAAATTGATCAACAAATTGATTCATGGGTGACGCAAATAACTGAGGCCCACCAAGAAGCAAGCAATTTGTATGAAGATGCTGAAAATGAAGAAACTTGGATGGATGAGATTAATTTATTTAAAGCACAGCTAAATAAAGCACGACAGCATTAATTAATCATCTGTTTTGATGTTCTTGTTAAATGGGAGTCCCAATTGATAAGAAAGATCTTCATCCCGGGCCCCATCTAAAGTGTCCAGTCCGAATTTTATAGCTTTGGGGTTTTCATAAATAAAGGTCCCAAAAATACGATCCCAAAGGGAGAAGATATTACCAAAATTGCGGTCGGTCCAGGGGCGTTCAAAATGATGATGGAACTTGTGCATGTTCGGTGTCACTAGGACCAAGGCTAAAGATTTTTCCAACCATACAGGAAGGGTGATGTTGGCATGGGTCCAATAGGTAAAAAAAATAGAACAGATCCTGTAAAAAGCCCAATAGGCAACGGGAATACCAAAAAAGAAAACCGTCAACAAGCCCATCAATTCGCGGGTAAGATAATCACCCGGATGATGTCGTGTGCCTGTTGTGGCATCCACTTGGGTGTCACTATGATGAACCATGTGCATCTTCCACATCCATTTGACACGATGTAACATAAAATGAATGACGTATTGTCCAAATAAATCCAAGGCCATCACAGCGATGAGTACCTCAAGCCATACAGGCAATACCACCCAATGGAGCAGTCCAAACTGCATCGCATCAATCCAAACAAAAACGCCTACGGCCAACAGGCCTATTACCAGATTTATGAGCGCAGAAAATGAAAAAAAAACCAGATTGATCCCATCGTGCTTCCATTTATTATATGAATGCTTGAATAAGGGTATTCCAGCCTCAAGAAGCCAGCAAAAAAACAGGCATCCGAAAACCCAACTTAGTTTCTGTAGGGTCGTAATCTGTTCAAAAAAATGTATAAAGCGCATCGTATACATGATTATTATAATCAAATATAGCCTATTCAGACATAAAAAGCATTAAATAAATAATAGCTTAATATTCACAATTTCCAGGAGTCCGTGGAAATGGAATCACATCTCTGATATTGGACATCCCCGTTAAAAATAGAATCATACGCTCGAAACCTAAACCAAAACCACTGTGTTCCACCGTACCAAATCTGCGCGTATCTAAAAACCAATCCATTTCAGCAGCCGGTATCTGCTTTTCTTCCATGCGCTCTGTTAATACGTCCAAACGCTCCTCTCGCTGCGACCCACCTATGATTTCACCAATCCCTGGAAACAAAACATCCATGGCCCCTACCGTCTTATTATCGTCATTCAAGCGCATATAAAAAGATTTAATGTCCTTTGGATAATCATATATAATGACCGGCTTTTTAAAATGTTTCTCCACAAGGAATCTTTCATGCTCTGATTGTAAATCGGCACCCCATATATCTATAGGAAATTGGAATTTTTTCTTTTTGTTAGGCTTTGAATTTCTTAAAATCTGAAAGGCTTCGGTATAAGAAATCCTTTCAAAATCATCCGCTAAAATCCCACGCAAACGATCTAAAAGTGGCTGCTCGCTTCGCTCGGCAAGTGGTTTATTTTTTTGTTCTTCAATTTCTCTTTTTTCTAAAAAAGTGAGGTCATCTAGGCAATGATCGAGCGTATATTTTACCAAATATTTTAACATTTCTTCAGCCAGATCCATATTGTCTTTGAGATCATAAAAAGCCATCTCAGGTTCAACCATCCAAAACTCTGCCAGATGTCTTGTAGTATTAGAATTTTCCGCACGAAAAGTAGGCCCAAAAGTATAGATTTCAGATAAAGCCAATGCCGCTAATTCACCCTCTAATTGTCCAGAAACAGTTAAATTAGCTTCCTTTTCAAAGAAATCTTCTCGGTAATCTACCTTACCCGCCTCATCTAAAGGTATTTTTTCAAGATTTAAAGTGGTTACCTTAAAGGTCTCGCCTGCACCTTCAGCGTCCGAGGTGGTTAACAAAGGACTGTTAAAATAAAAAAATCCCTTATCATTAAAAAACTGATGGATAGCAAATGCTGCCGCATGTCTCACCCGTAAAATAGCACCCATCGTGTTCGTCCTGGGCCGTAGATGAGCGATCTCTCTGAGAAACTCTAAACTATGCCGCTTAGGCTGCAACGGATAAGTCTCCGGATTGGCTTCACCCAATACTTTTATAGCTTTTGCCTGCAGCTCTTGGGTCTGACCAGATCCCAGCGAAGCCACCCAAAGACCTGTAACTGCGATGCTGGCCCCTGTGCTAATCCGTTTAAGTAAATCCTCGCCGAAAAGCTCAGGATCGGCCACCACTTGAATGTTATGTATCGTGGAACCATCATTCATCGCTATGAAGACTGCATTTTTACTACCTCTTTTAGTCCGCACCCATCCTTTGACAACAATTTCCTCACTCAAGGATGCTAATGCCAATAAGGCTTTAATTTTTATTCTTTTTTGATTCTCCACAATGATTTAATCTAATGTATTCAGCAAAAAAACCACAAATAAGTGGAATGATGAAATCATATAAAGAATAGATGCGTTTTATTGAATAATAAACAAACTAAAAATTGCTTTTTACATGATAACTTAGGAACTTTTAATCTCACAATCTTACTTATTTTAACCTAGATAATTATATAATTTAGATAATTTTGAAGCCAGATAGATTATTATGCAAAAACTCATTCTCTCTCAATCGCTACAGCAAAAATTATCACCGCAACAGATTCAGTTTATTAAACTGTTGCAAGTGCCTACCGCTGAGCTTGATACCCGAATTGAGGAAGAATTAGAAATAAATCCCGCCCTAGAAGAAGGTGATCTGCCCTCGTCAGATGACGAACCTAAAGATCCATTTGAAGAAAAAGAGGACTCAGACCATAGTACAGAAGATTATCTTCATGATGACTACACCGGATACAAAATGACCGGAAATGGGAGCAACTCTCTGGATCAAGACAAAGAATATCCCATAAGCATCGGCACCACCCTTCACGAACAGTTATTGACACAACTCGGCTTTCTTAAGCTAAATGAACATCAGCATATTTTAGGAAAACAACTTTTGGGTAGCATCGATGCAGATGGATACCTCAGAAGAGATTTGGATGCCATCGTGAATGATCTTGCTTTTTCGCAAGGCATTGAAACAGATCGATTTGAATTAAGTGAACTACTCAAAAAAATTCAAACTTTTGAACCTGCAGGAATAGGGGCACAAAGTTTGCAAACCTGTTTGATGCTTCAGTTGGAAAGAAGAGACCTCGAGCACCGTCAAAATGATTTAGCCTACCAGGTACTTAAAGTATGCTTCAAAGAATTTTCCAAAAAACATTATGACAAAATAGAACAAAAATTAGGTATTTCCAGTACTGAATTAAAAAATGCCATTGGCATTATTACTCGACTCAACCCAAAACCTGGAGGTGCAGGAGATGAAGACAGTAAGATACAGTTTTTAATGCCTGATTTCATTTTGAAAAACATCAATGGTTCACTAGAACTCACATTAAATGCTAAAAATGCTCCTGAATTAAGAGTCAGTCGATCTTATTCTGAAATGCTAAATACTTACGATAGTAGTAAAAAAAAGGATAAAAAATTGCGCGAAACGGTCTCTTTTATTAAACAGAAACTAGATGCAGCAAGGTGGTTTATAGATGCCATCAAGCAACGACAAGCTACCCTATTGAATACCATGCAAGCCATCATAAATATCCAATACGATTATTTTCAAGAAGGGGATGAAAATAAACTAAAACCGATGATTCTCAAAGATATAGCTGAACGCATCGGCATGGATATCAGTACCGTATCAAGAGTAGCCAGCAGTAAATCTATTCAAACTGATTTCGGGATTTATTCACTTAAACATTTTTTCTCAGAAGGTATCTCAACACAATCAGGTGAAGATGTAAGCAGTAGGGAGGTTAAAAATAAATTACGTGCATTGATTGATCAGGAAGATAAAAGTAAACCTTTATCCGATGATAAAATTGAAAAATTATTAAATGAAGAAGGCTATAACATTGCGCGCAGAACTGTGGCTAAATACCGAGAACAATTGGACATTCCTGTTGCACGACTGAGAAAGGAATTATAATATATCTACTGCCTTTGGGGTTTTATCTTTTTAAGAAAAATTATCTAAGCATATAGGTGATGAGCAGCTTTAATAAATTAAAATGATCACTCAGTAATGTAATTTTTAACCCCTCTAAAACCCTTTTGAATTAAAATCCTGTCAAATTGATTCCAAAGGTAAATTGACTGGGAGTTGCCTGATCGATAGGGGCATCACGCCAAACATCAGAAATATAATATTTCACGAAGGCATTTACCTTCTGGAAGCCCACCCGAGCCACCATACCATATCTAACATCGGATAAACCAAAGTTACCCGTATTCGTTTCTTTTAGTTTGGAACCATCTAATTTATACCTCATTTTTGTTTTGGCGGCTATTTTGAATCCCAATACGCTTCCAATACTTACAAAAAAACCTTCCCCATCTACTGTTCGGTTGGGATAAAATCGAAGTTCTAAGGGTAATTCTGCATAGGTGATGGCTAATCTATTGCTTTTCAATTCTCCCACACTCACGGTGTCCCATGACGTGATTTTCAAATCATCTACTTGATAATTAAAGCGATCTGCAAACCCGATTTTTTCAAATGTGAAACCTATCGCTGGATTAAAAATAAACTGATCACTTAATTTGCGCTTAGCCATATAATAAATACCAAAAGAGCGGGAGGGAAATAATTCTGTATTAATTAATTCTTTGTTATCCATCAATGAATTAAAACCAAAATCCAACATAATGTCTCCAGGTATATCTGGCTGCTCAAGTCTTTTTTCGTCTTGTCCAATCCCCAAAAAATAGGTGAAACATAATATGATAAAACCAAATCCTTTTTTCATTTCAATATTAAATTTATTTGTTCATGCAACTCAAGCCTTATAAAAGCGCTTCTGAAACCTGCGCAAAGATAAGCGCAATTTTAAATCTCTACGTTTAACGTGAGTTTATTTAACAAATTACCTATTTTCGCAGAAGTTTATTGTTTTTAAATAGGCAATTCAACAACAAGGACCCGTAGCATAACTGAATAGTGCACTAGATTACGGCTCTAGAGGTTGCAGGTTTGAATCCTGCCGGGTTCACTAAAAAAGTCAGCATCAACATGCTGACTTTTTTTTTAGATCTACTTAAAAAAAATCAAAGGAAAAATTCAGCATCAGATATTGATTGAGTAAATCAAATACTTCTATTGTGCCCCTTAAAAGGGGCTGCTTCCCATGAATCATTTGAAGTGATCTTCCTGTTAAAAAATTCAAATAGTTCCAAACTGATATTTCTGAGAAATCCCTTGACAAGTAGTGGATAATTATCAGATCAATGAAAACAAACCTCGACGACATTTGAGGTGATGCTCCCCTTGTTGGTTGGGTGTAAGAGGGAACAGCCTAACACGCATTCATTAGCATAAGTTGTATAGAAAGGACTATTTTTATAAAAAAAGAAGATAAATACAGTTTCCCTAGTAAATTCAAAAAAACATGAACTGTCGACTGTGGGCATTGATCCCTTTAATTTCATTCAATTCTTGCCAAAAAAACGGGAACATCACACAGTCCTCTATTGTTTCGGGCAGCGATCCTTACTTTAAGATTGTTACCCATTCTGATCCGGATTTTGAGTCCACCAATAGAAAAGTTGATGTTTTTGGCATTCCCATTTACGCTTATGCCGAGGTTGAAGACGTCAAATTACTGCATGCTGCAAACATCATGGCGCAATATTTAGACAATGATGAAGATGGAAAAGTTGACAATCCTTTGCTCATTGAAACGCTCATTGAGAACCATGCGGCATTATTTATGTGGAAAAAAATGTCCCAAGTGAATCTAAACGCACAAGATTTAGGTGCTGACGAATCACGCCCTGAGTGGCATACCAATGGTCATATAGGCCAATTTGATGCCGCCTTGGAGGAGGTTTGGCATGTTATTAGCCATACGGGGTATGCCCATGCCTACCCCACTGTTTTTGGTGAAGAAGCACCCACCCAATTGACCGAGGCCATGGACCTTGCCAGAGGAGGACATTTTATTAATATACCCCATCCCTATCCTATCCAAGCATGGTATACTTACAAAGATCGTACTTGTGAATACGAATGTATGGCCGGTGAATATATATATTGGGCCCTAACCTCAATGCTTGGCGCACAAGAAAATAGACTCCAAGAAATCTCACAAGAATGGGATTTAAATTCAAATGAGTTGGTAAAAATAACAGATAAAGCCATTTATTCATTGTTATCAAATCCTGAATATAGTTTTCCGCAATCACTTCCCGATGGCACTTACCGGAGGTAGTTATTTTTTTATACCAAAGAGCCAAAACGTACCAACTTCAAAAAAAAAATAATTTTAATATAAATTAAAAAGCTTATTTTTATTGGCCACTCAATTGATCATCGCATAAATGAATCCCTTTCTTTTACCTCACTTCTCATGGAGCTAAATTATTCAAGCAAACTCATACCCGCTGTGGTTTTATTGGTATTAGGTGCTCTCGAAGCTTTTGGAGGATTGTATTTTGATGACAAGAGAACTAAAAATGATTTTACCATTGAACTCTTAAGTCTTACTATTTTACCTACGATCATACAGCCTGGTATCTTTTTCCTTGTGATAACGCTCATGGAAACCTGCCTACCCTCCTTTCAAAATCATTTCATAACGCTTTTCTTTGGATGGCATTTAGCTGCTTTTCTCTTATTCGACGACCTCACACAGTATGGGTGGCATAGATTTTCACATAGTAACCGGACGATGTGGAAATTGCACAGACCCCACCATATCATAGAGGAAATGGGCGTATTGGTAACCTATCGGAATGCGCTACTGTATTATGCATTGATGCCCGGTATATGGTTATCTGCCATCATGGTTTATATGGGAATGGGTTATGTGTATCTTTTTTATTTACCTTTCAAACTTGTCGTTATTTCGCTAGCACACAGCGAGACCCGGTGGGATCGATTCATGTATAAATATAAATTTCTAAAACCCATAGCTTGGGTAATTGAAAGGACTATTTCCACTCCAAGTACGCATTTTGCACACCATGGATTAACCGTTGAGGACGGCATCTCCCATCCCAATGGGAATTTTGGCAACCTACTTTTTATTTGGGATGTAATTTTCGGTACTGCGAAAATTACCAGAAAATACCCACCGCGCTTCGGTGCTTGGAATCAGTTAAAAGAGACCTGATATGTTCAATTATTATTTCCATTGATGCGCTCGAAGGACCCTGCGAGTGAATTGCATTCGATCAAAACTAAAAACGATTATGACCCATCCGTAGATTACCAGGAGTTCAATAAATAAGATGTCTTATTTGTAAATCTAAAAAATAACATTTGTGAAGATCTCGGATATAAAGTATTCGCTCTGAGCGGAAAGAATCTTCTGTCCCATGAATTTAAGCGTTGACAATCGGCTAGAATTAAATGTGGGCTCCCTAGAACAAGGTCTCTATATTTTAAAAATCAGTATTGATGAAAAGATAGCGCCTTTAAAATTTCATAAGGGAAATTAGAAAAGTAACTCAAAAAATTAATGTTTATTTCACTTTAAGTAGATGTTTATAACTCATTGTATCATTGTTATTTAATGATTTATCCACATGTGATTAGGGTCTTGATGTGGATAAATTACTTAATTTTTTGAATTTTTTTTTCTCAACTCGGGTTATATTACCTGTAGTAAGAATTCAGGATAATCTTATGAAAAACTCTGACCTTATAAAACACCAATATCTTAGAATTGCCAAAAAAATTTACAATGAGGAACAATCTTTCCCATCTGTCTATCGTGAATTAATTAAAGATATAGAACCCGATCTGGCCATCACAATCATTGATGAGTTAAAGAAAAAAATGCTATCTCTTAAAAAAAATTCTTTACAACTCACTTAATATTGCTCAAGTAGTTCATATATAGATTTTCATTTTAGGCCTTAAGAAAGTTTAATGAAGTGTACCCGCTATTTTGACTGAGCTTTTATCCAGCGTTCCGGAAGTTCCCCATTGAGTGCCGTTTTATAGTCATTATAACTGCAAGGGATCATTTTATTTCTTAGAAAAACGCTTTTATGATTGATTTCCGTAATTTCCATCCACCATTTTTCTGACAATTTACTCTTGAAGAATCTAATATCACCAACCCCTTCATTCAGCGTTACTTCGTAAGTAAGGTAATCGCTCGATGTAAAATATTGATTGCCCTTCCTATTAAAAACGCCATCAATAAAATACCAAATCATCGTAGCTACTACTTGTGCCGTTTTATTATCCTCAGCCAACGCTGCCGTCATATTATAAAAGCCAATAGAACTCAATTTATTATTTAAACCGGCATACCAACACAATTGGCATGCCTCCTCTCCTGAAAAACCGAAAACATTAGGATTTAGGGTATCTGGACAATAAATACTCTGAAGCGCCGATAAATCAAAAGAAATAAGGTCTGCGTCCCGAATGATAGGTTCGGTCTCTTTTATATTACCCTTAAATTCACCCAATCGATAGGCGTCAAAACCCAAGGTTTCGAGCATATTTAACTTGCTTTCCTTTAAGAGATATGATTGGTAACCCAAATGAATGTAGTTAAATAAATAATTAGGGTTATGTTTAAATATGGTTCCTAGATAGGAATCTGTTGGGTTTTCAGATTCTTCTAAATCTAATTTCGCATCTATACTTAGGAGTGTAAGTAATTTCCCTGTGGACTCATAACTTAAATATTGGCCCAAAGTCATGTTCTGAAGCCCACCCAAAATAATAGGTAATATTTCTTGGCTTATTAAATATTCACATACCTCCTTGAGTCTTAAATTAGTTTCTTCAAAAGAAGGGCCCTTTCTCAGATCTCCCAGATCTACTATACCATGATGATTCAATCCAATAGTAAGTGGGTAAAGGGACTTTCTTATGCGATTAGGGACCTCCGAGAGATCCTTATCTACCAAATATCCTCTGCCCTCATTTAATCCTATTAGGGCCACGCGCATTCCCTTCAAGTTTATTTTTTTATCTGTATGGAGATACGCAATGTTTTGAAATACACTCGGACTGAGTGCTGAGTCTATGATCGACTCGTCTACAGGGTCAAAAAATAGTTTTAAATCCATAAAGAATATTTAAAACAAAAAAAGGGAAATTTTTTATTCCCCTTCTACAAATTATTCAAATTTTTTCAATGTTTAACCTCCAAAATCATCAAATCGGATATTCTCATCCGGTATACCAAAATCTTCACCCATTTTCTGAACAGCTACATTCATCAAGGGAGGGCCACAGAAATACAGTTCGATATCTTCAGGGGCTTCATGTTTGGACAAATATTGATCAATAACCGCTTTGTGTACAAATCCTAAAAATCCATCCCCCTTATCATCCTCAACATCTTTTTTAACTGTCCAATTATCTACCTCTTGTGGCTCTGATAAAACAATGAAAAATTTAAAGTTGTCAAACTGTTCTTCCAAACGATAAAAATGATCTAAATAGAACAATTCACGTTTTGACCTTCCTCCATACCAATACGTTACTTTTCTACCCGTCTTTAATGTTTTGAACAAGTGATAGAGATGGGATCTCATAGGCGCCATTCCGGCACCACCCCCAACATACAGCATTTCGGCTTCTGTTTCGTTAATGAAAAACTCTCCATAAGGTCCTGAAATAGTCACTTTATCACCCGCTTTTTTTGAGAATATATATGAGGAAGCAATGCCTGGATTAACGGACATCCATCCGTTTTTTGCTCGGTCGAATGGCGGCGTAGCAATACGTACATTGAGCATGACTTCTCGCCCTTCAGCAGGATAAGATGCCATTGAATAGGCCCTTGTAATCACCTCTTCGTTCTTCATTTTCAAATCCCATAATCCAAACTTTTCCCATTCTAACTGAAACTTATCAACCTGGTCGTGCTCTTCTGGATGTGCGTCAATATTGAGGTCTTTGAAATCTATTTCACACTCAGGAATTTCTATCTGAATGTATCCCCCGGGTCGATAATCCATATCTTCGGGTAATTGCACCACAAACTCTTTGATAAACGAGGCAACATTATGATTTCTAACCACGGTTGCCTCCCACTTCTTAATCCCAAATATCTCATCAGGGATTTTGATATTCATGTCTCCCTTCACTTTTACTTGACAGGCCAACCGCACATTTTCTTTTTGCTCAGTCCGCGATAAATGACCGACCTCTGTGGGTAAAATATCTCCCCCTCCGTCAAGAATTTGACATTTACACATCGCACAAGTACCCCCGCCACCACAGGCAGAAGGTAAAAATATTTTTTGAGAGCTCAATGAACTCAATAATGAGGTTCCAGCTGAGGTTACCACCGGATGCTCTGTATCTCCATTAATGATCAAGTTCACTGGACCTGATTGAACCAATTTAGATTGTGCAAAAAGTAACACAAAAACTAGCAGTAAGATCACTGCCGTGAAGGCGAAAATTGAAGTTAAGACTATAGATGTCATCGGAAAAACATGAATTTGCGTTTTGAAACACAAATATAAAAGATATCCGTAAACGATAAGCGCATTTAACCTTAAAACTTACACTCGCACATTTTTTTATGCTCCGTTAAAAATCAATGCTAAAAGCGTTGATATCTTGTTTTTGAGTTGTCGGCGATCCACAATAAAATCTAAAAATCCATGATCTAACACAAATTCTGAACGCTGAAATCCTTTTGGGAGGTCTTTGCCAATCGTTTCTCTAATAATTCTTGGCCCCGCAAATCCGATAAGTGCTCCGGGCTCAGCGATGTTAAAGTCACCTAACATGGCAAATGAAGCCGTCACACCACCTGTAGTTGGGTCTGTTAACAAAGAAATATAGGGTATTTTTTTCTCCTCGAGTAAAGTTAACTTACTCGAAATTTTCGCCAATTGCATCAAAGAAATTCCAGCCTCCATCATCCTTGCCCCACCGGATTTAGATATTATTAGGATTGGGATATTATTTTGATAAGAATAATCTATCGCTCGAGAAATCTTCTCTCCTACTACCGCGCCCATCGAACCCCCTATGAAGCTAAAATCCATACAGGCAATAACAATCGGTTTCCCTTTGCTCATACCATGAGCCGTTCTAACAGCGTCTTTTAACCCTGTTTTCTTTTGGGTATCCACAATGCGATCTGAATATTTTTTTGTGTCTTTGAAATTCAAAGGATCAGCCGAAGACATCAGCGCGTCCATTTCTTCAAATTTATTGTTGTCAAATAAGATTTCAAAATATTCCTTTGACCCAATTTTTACATGATAATCATCTTCTGGACAGACATAGGAATTTTTTTTAAGTTCACGCATGTGAATGATGTGTCCATTGGGAGTCTTGTACCAAAGACCGTCAGGTGCGTCTTTTTTATCCTTTGTAGAGGTCTGTATACCTTTATCTTTTCTGTTAAACCAAGCCATAATAAATTGAAATGAATAACAAATTTATATTAAAATATATGTTGACATTTGAGCAGCTCTTTATTTATGTAAATTCTCTTACTTAACTTCTTCGTAATCAATGTAATCACCCCCCTTAAAACCCTCCGGTTTTTTTGGTATATGTTCGATATCAACATTGCTGTCTGGTGCAGAATACTTGCGCCCACCCCCCGTATTTGATGCTCTTTTAGACTGCGCAGCTCCAATAAATAATATTTTAAATAGAAAGCCACCTACCTTATAAATGAGATAGAAAATGAAACTTAATATGAGCAGGAACTTTATCATTTGATAATAATTATCTACTCAAGTAAAAATTACGCTCATTATAAATTTTCAGAAAATAATCATCCATCAAATCATCAATAAAATAGATCGACTCACCGGTTGATTTCATTTCAGGCCCAAGCTCTTTATTAACATTAGGAAATTTATGAAAGGAGAAAACCGGCTCCTTAATTGCATAGCCTACTTTTATCGGTTTAAAATCAAAATCTGTGACTTTTTTCTCCCCCAACATTACCTTGGTAGCAAAATTCACGTATGGTTCTTGATAGGCCTTACAGATAAAAGGCACCGTTCTGGAGGCTCTAGGATTCGCTTCGATGATATAAACCTTATCTTTTTTTATAGCAAATTGAATATTGATGAGACCAACCGTTTTTAAGGCCACAGCAATTTTAGCGGTATACTCTTCGATTTGTCGAATGATAAAATCTCCCAAATTATAAGGGGGCAAAACAGCATAAGAATCCCCAGAGTGGATCCCTGCCGGCTCAATATGCTGCATAATTCCAATGATATGAACATTTTCTCCATCGCAAATAGCATCTGCCTCCGCCTCTATAGCTCCTTCCAAAAAATGATCGAGCAGTATTTTTCCATCAAGCTTCTGACTCAGTAAGTTCACTACATGATGTTCTAATTCATCTTCATTGATGACTATTTTCATGCTTTGCCCTCCTAAAACATAAGAAGGTCTAACTAAGAGCGGAAAACCAATTTCCTTGGAAAGCTCAATCGCTGAAGCAGCATCCGTAATGGTCCCATACTCGGGATAAGGTATTTCTTGCGCTTTCAGAAGGTCCGAGAACCTCCCACGATCTTCTGCAAGATCCAACGCATCAAAACTTGTACCCAAAATTTTGATCCCATAGCGCTCCAACTTTTCCGCAAGTTTAAGTGCCGTTTGACCGCCGAGCTGTACGATAACACCCACCGGATTTTCCAATTTGATGATTTCATAAATATGCTCCCAAAAAACGGGTTCAAAATACAGCTTATCCGCTACATCAAAATCCGTAGATACCGTCTCAGGATTACAATTAATCATGATGGTCTCATAGCCACATTCTTTGGCTGCCAAAACACCATGAACACATGAATAATCAAATTCTATTCCCTGTCCGATGCGATTGGGTCCTGAACCCAAGACTACTACTTTTTTACGATCCGATGAGATGGACTCATTCTCCTGATCGAAAGTCGAATAATAATAGGGCGTTTTGGCTTCAAATTCTGCCGCACAAGTATCCACAATCTTGAAAATTCTTTTGATCCCTGCTGCTTCTCTTTTATCAAAAACTGCACTTTCTAGACAATGGAGGACATGGGCAATTTGTCGATCCGCATAACCTTTCTCTTTGGCCTTTCTGAGTAAAGCATCAGGCAAAGTCTCCAAAGAAAATGCTTCAATTTCATTTTCTAGTGAAATAAATTCTTCTATCTGACTTAAAAACCAAGGATCGATGCTCGTCAACTTATGAATCTTATTAAAAGGAATCCCAAGTTTGAAGGCATCATAAATATGAAAAAGCCGATCCCAACTTGGGTTTTCTAAACTGTAAAGTATCTTGGATTGATCGGTAAGCTCTCTTCCATCTGCTCCCAACCCGTTTCTCTTGATCTCAAGAGATTGGCAAGCCTTTTGTAAGGCTTCTTGAAAATTACGACCAATACCCATGGCTTCTCCCACCGCTTTCATCTGAAGACCTAAACGACGATCGGACCCTTTAAACTTATCAAAGTTCCATCTTGGAATTTTCACAATCACATAATCAATGGCCGGCTCAAAAAAGGCAGAAGTTGTTTTAGTGATTTGATTCTGCAGTTCATCTAAGTTATAACCAATGGCCAATTTAGCCGCAATTTTAGCTATCGGGTAACCCGTTGCCTTCGAAGCCAGTGCTGAAGAGCGGGAGACCCGAGGATTGATTTCAATACCAATAATTTGATCGGTTTCAGGATGCACTGAAAATTGGACATTACAACCCCCAGCAAACTGGCCGATTCCGTTCATCATTTTAATGGCCAAATCGCGCATTCTCTGATATACCGTATCTGACAAGGTCATGGCTGGCGCCACCGTTACCGAATCCCCCGTATGAATACCCATCGGATCAAAATTCTCAATAGAACAAATGATGATCACATTGCCTATGTTATCTCTTAATAATTCCAACTCAAACTCTTTCCATCCCATGATACTTTGCTCTACCAGTACCTCATGAATAGGGGATGCCTGCAACCCTGCATTTAGCGCCTCATCAAAATCCTCTGGTTTGTTTACAAAGCCTCCACCAAACCCACCAAGAGTATAAGAAGGTCGGATCACCAACGGAAAACCAATCTCTTGTGCTATTTCTTTACCTTTCAAAAATGAAGTTGCGGTCTCCCCTCGACACACGTCAACCCCGAGTTCCAACATTCTAATCCTAAATTTTTCGCGATCTTCCGTGGTTTCAATCGCAAGGATATCCACACCGATCATTTTAGTATTGTATTTTTTCCAAATCCCCGCTTCTTCACATTCAATGGCCAAGTTTAAGGCCGTTTGTCCTCCCATCGTAGGTAGGACAGCATCTATTTGACGCTCTTCTAATATCTCGCGAATCGAATTCTTGGTCAAGGGCTTTAGATAAACATAATCAGCCATGACGGGATCTGTCATGATGGTGGCTGGATTGGAGTTGATAAGAGTTACCTCAATACCTTCTTCTTTCAGTGAACGAGCAGCCTGTGATCCCGCATAATCAAACTCGCAGGCTTGGCCAATCACAATGGGTCCACTGCCGATAATGAGCACTGATTTTATGTTAAGGTCTCTAGGCATTTTTAATTAGTGTTAAGGTGACAAACAAATTGACACAAAGTTAACTTTTGTTCCTTAAATTTTAATCTGAATTAAGACTTAAATTTCGGTCCTCTTAAAAATAAGCCGCAGATGGTCATCCGTAGATCTTATTTTGCTCGTACATCCAGTAAAAAAATGAAGTACCCCTCGTCAATTAATTTTTTGAACACCTAGCCCATTTTCACCGGTCAGGCTCATCATCCCATTTTTAATAAGAAAACCTCCAGTCACCACATCTTTAATCAAATCTAAACTGCCATCTAAATCTAAAAATTTGGTGCTTCGTGAAGACAATGCCAAATGCAAGGCAGCGGCAATACTCACTATACTCTCATCATTACAACCCCACATCAACTTAACTTTACTGCATTCAGCGATATAAGCGATTTGCTTAGCAACCAACAATCCACCTGTCTTCATCAACTTAATATTGAAAATATTACATCCTGAAGCTTCTTTGAGCAGTTTCAAGGCATCTTTTGGATTCTTTAGTGATTCATCGGCCACGACCAACTGCGCAATAGATGGATGTAATTCGTTTACACGTTTTATGAAATTCCCTATAGAAAAAGGTTGCTCAATAAGTTCCAGTTTGATCTTTGCCGTTCTTTTTACGAATTCGTTCAAATCTACGGTACTATAACCTTGATTGGCGTCTACACGAAGTACAACATCAGGCATGCACTCCGCGATTTTAATCACTCTTTCTGCATCTAATACTGGATTAAGACCTGTTTTTACTTTTAAAAACCTAAACCCCATGCCATAATATTCTTCCGCTTCTGAAAGTGTTTCCTCTATATTTTTGATTCCAATGGTGATTGAGGTGGGTAGCGTCTTTTGTTGCTGTCCAAAATAATCAACCAAAGGGATTTTGAGAAATTGAGTAAATGCATCATAGAGGGCAATATCAATGGCCGCATGGGTTCCCGGCAGGGTTGTAAACTTATCATGCGTCTGCCTGAGTAGACCTTCGGTTTGGGTAATCTTCTGACCGATCAAATAACTAAAATCTACATCCCTCAAATGATTGAGCGTTTCGTCAACAGACTCTCCTACGACCACCTTACTTGAGTTGGAAGCGCCTATGCCTATGATTCCATTTTCTAACTCAATTTCGACAAAGGCAATGATCACTTCTGAAACCGTTTTATAAGCGATGGTATAAGGACGACTCGTACCTAAATCGCGACCATACACTCTTACGTTTTTAATTTTCATAGCTTCTGAGTAAGTATATTTGATATGATTGGGTCCATAGACTCAATCATAGGAAAAACGATAGGAATACTTGTTTTTTGAGCCAGCGAATCACGATATCTTGACAGCTTTTCCGCGGCTGCGCCTTCGCCATTTAAAGTGATTCCCAACACCTGAGTTCCTAAATGTTCGATGAGAGCTATCTCGTTTAAGACATCGGGAATATGAGCATGATATTGATCAAAACCACTGAACTTTTTACGCATAGGCACATGTTGCAAGATCACTCCATCTAAATCACCTGATATAATGAATTCGGATCCACAAGGTCCGCTGGGATTACGAAGGCTGGATTGACCTTCAATAATCAGTATATCTACTCTTTTTTCTTCCCAACATGAATATAAAGCATGTTCCAATTCTCCCGGAATAAAGTCATTGGGCGTGGCATCAAAGAGCAAACCATAATCTGCGCCCTGCATCCAACCCGTTTGACCCGTATAGATCATTTCAGCAGGATGCCCTTGAACATTAAGTTGCTCCTCTAAAAATCTAGAGGTCGTTCTTTTTCCTGTGGCGCAATCCATTCCCAAAACCGCTATTTTTAATGCTGTAATTTGTGCTACTTTTCCTTGCCAAAAATGTAAATCTTTAAAAGCTTTCGGTTTTCTAATATCAAATATTTTGGCTCCCCCTACCAATAAGGGCTTGAGTTCATCTAAATCATTCAAAGGTTCATGTAGCCCATTGACCAAATGAATCCCTCTTTTCAATACATTTTGAACACTTGCATACAGTTCTTTTGGTAGTAATCCTCCTTTGGTGGCCATGCCAATAATGGCAAATTCGGGCTTCCCAAAGGCACTCATAAAATCGTCAATACTCTCCACTACAGGTATGCCCTCTTGAATACCCTCAACGAAATCGCTGGCATCCGAGCCTGCATGTCGTTCATCGATAATACCTAAAATTTTAAACCTTTTCCCTGCTCGGAGGAGTCCGTGGGCTGTTTTGGCATGACTGTCGTGTAAGAGCCCTCCCGTAATAATAACTGCCGTCCCTGAAATATGAGCTTGATCCATCTCTATCCTTAAAAAAGAATAACCAAATTAGTCGGTTCAACCGATCTCTCCAAGTATTGCATGCTCAAATTATCGGTCTAACGATAATATTAGTTGATTACATGTGTATGGGTCGGTTTTCTGTAGCAGATAAGCATGCTTCTTTGACCGCCTCCATATAGGTTGGATGTGCATGGGACATTCGAGCTACATCTTCTGCCGATGCCCTAAATTCCATAGCGGTCACCCCAGCTGCGATCATATCGGCCGCCCTAGCACCAATAATATGGATACCTAATATTTCATCTGTGCTCGCATCTGCAATGATTTTTACCAAACCTTCGGTGTCCATGGAGGCCCGGGCCCTACCCAGTGCTTTATAGGGGAACTTTCCAATTTTAATGGGTCGCTTTTCTTCGGTTAATTCAGCCTCTGTCGCCCCTACACTGGCTACTTCCGGCCAGGTATAAACGACACCAGGTATCAAATTATAATGAATGTGTGGCTGTTGGCCTACCATTTGTTCAGCGACAAAAACACCCTCTTCTTCTGCCTTATGAGCCAACATGGCACCTTTAACAACATCACCAATGGCCCAAATGTGATCAAGATTTGTTTTTAAATGTTGGTCTACGGCTACTCTACCTCTATCATCTAAAATCACTCCTATTTTATCTAATCCCAAGCCCTCTGTATAGGCTTTTCTACCAATAGAGACCAAACAATAGTCTCCTTTGAGACTGATGATTTCAGAGGACTTATTTTCCGCCGTAACCGTTACTTCTTTCCCTTTTACTGCGACTCCCGTAACCTTGTGACTAAGATAAAAATCAAATCCAATCCCCTTAAGACTTTTTTGAAGCTCTTTACTCATGGTTTTATCCATGTTGGGTATAATTCCATCTAGAAATTCAATTACCGATACTTTTGCCCCAAGTCTGGCATATACAGAGCCTAATTCCAAACCTATAACGCCCCCACCTACAATCACCAGATGTTTAGGGACCTCTTTCAATTCTAAGGCTTCCGTAGAGGTAATGACTCGTTTTTTGTCCACTTTGATGAAAGGAAGTGTGGCAGGTTTGGAGCCTGTCGCAATAATGATTTTTTCACCCGTAATACTTTGGGTCTCTTTTCCGACAATTTGAACTGTATGTGGATCCAAAAAAGAACCTAAACCATTGAAGACATCGATCTTATTCTTTTTCATCAAATATTGGATGCCATCGGTATTTTGGCTCACCACATCCGACTTGCGCGCGATCATTTGTTTGAAATTGACTTTAGGCACAGAGATATCAATGCCATGCGTTTTGAACGTATGGGTCGCATTATGAAAATGTTCTGAAGAATCCAGTAATGCTTTAGACGGAATGCATCCCACATTTAAACAGGTGCCTCCTAAAGAACTGTACTTTTCAATAATGGCTGTTTTAAATCCTAGCTGGGCACATCGTATAGCTGCCACATATCCGCCAGGTCCTGATCCGATAACAATTACTTGATAATCCATGATTCTGTGTTCATTGTGTTTAAATAGCAATAACCTTAATATTTTCTTAAACTCCCAAAAGCAATCGAGAAGGATCTTCTAAAAGTTCTTTTAATCTTACCAAAAAGCTTACCGACTCCCGGCCATCTATAATTCGATGGTCATAAGAAAGTGCGACATACATGATCGGTCGCACGACTATTTCTCCATCCTCCACTACAGGTCTCTGCACAATATTATGCATCCCTAAAATAGCTGATTGTGGGGCGTTGATGATGGGTGTCGATAGCATCGAGCCAAAAATTCCTCCATTGGTAATGGTAAAAGTACCTCCCGTCATTTCTGGAATACTTAATTTGTTTTCTCTGGCTTTAGTGGCTAATCGAACTACTTCCTTTTCAATTTGATCAAAGGACAGGGTTTCAGCATTCCTGATCACAGGAACTACAAGACCTTTGGGTGCTGAAACAGCGATAGAGACATCACAAAAGTTGCTATATATGATTTCATCTCCATCAATTTTCGCATTTACAGCTGGCCAATCCTGCAGCGCCACGCAACAAGCCTTAGTGAAAAAAGACATGAAACCAAGACCCACCTCATATTTTGCTTTAAATGATTCTTTGTATTTTTTTCTTAACTCCATGATCGGTTGCATATTGACCTCATTAAAAGTGGTCAACATGGCTGTTTCATTTTTCACGGAAACCAATCGTTTCGCTACGGTTTTTCTTAAAGGTGACATTTTTTGCCTACGCTCAGACCGACCGCCTTGATCTGCGTGTTGCATCGGATCATTTGTGACCGGTTTTTCTACTTTTTTTGAGGATGACTCCGCTTTTGGTGGTTGGGCATTCATGGCATCTTCTTTGGTAATTCTTCCGCCTACACCTGTTCCTTGGACCTTGGCTGCCAAAATTCCTTTTTCTGCCAAAATTTTTGCGGCGGCGGGAGGGGCATGACCCGTGGCATAGCCTTTGGATACAGCCGGTGTTGTGGCGTGATCTGATTCAGAGGGTATAACCGCTGCTGTATTGGGCTGCACCTCATCGGTAACGGCTATTTGACATATTAATCCTCCAATCTCGAGGGTCGTGCCATCAGCCGCAAAAATTTCTAGCTTCCCAGTAGCTTCTGCCGTTAATTCGAAAGTAGCCTTATCAGACTCAATTTCTGCAATGACCTCATCTAAAATAACTAAATCACCCGATGCCTTGGCCCAATTGGATATCGTTACCTCATTGATCGATTCCCCTACAGTAGGCACATGCATTTGGATGGTTTTTACGGCTCCTCCGGTCAATTTTTCTGATTTTACTTCAGGTGGTACTGCTTCTTTTATTTCACTTGATGCCTCAATAACACACAACAAGCCTCCGATTTCAACGGTATCCCCCGCACCTACCTTGAGTTTCAAAACGCCGTCAATTTCAGCACTTACCTCAAAGGTGGCCTTATCCGATTCAAGCTCACAAATCACCTCATCCATTTCTACATGATCTCCGTCATTTTTCATCCACTGTGAAACAGTAACTTCTGATATTGATTCCCCAACGGATGGGACTTTCATTTCAAGACTCATATGCTTATAATTTAAATGCTTTGTTAACTAAATCTTCTTGTTCCAATTTATGGATTTTATTAAAACCTGTCGCAGGTGATGAAGCTGCTTTTCTTGCTACGAGTATAAATTCATAACCTCCTGCTATTCTGAGAATATAGGACCAAGGCCCCATATTTTCTGGTTCTTCTTGTGCCCATATTAATGTAGGGTTTTTGTACTTTTTTAAAATTGCATCCAATTGTTTTTTAGGAAAAGGGTGCAATTGCTCTATCCTTAGAATGGCTACCTCTTTGGCTTTTTGCTTTTGCTGTTCGTCTAAAAGGTCAAAATAAATTTTTCCAGAACACATAATTACCTTTTTCACCTTACTGGCGACCGCGTAATCATCTGCATAAACTTCACAAAATTTACCTTCAGTAAAATCTTTTATCGGCGCCGCCACTTTTGGACTTCTTAACAAAGATTTAGGGGAAAAAACGACACATGGTTTTCTGAATTCCCAAGCCACTTGTCTACGCATTAAATGAAAAAAGTTGGCCGAACTGGTGACGTTTGCAATAATCATATTATCCTGGGCACACATCTGGAGAAACCGCTCCATACGGGCACTGGAGTGTTCCGGACCTTGTCCTTCATAGCCATGGGGAAGTAACATCACCAAGCCGTTCATTCTTTGCCACTTGGTCTCTGCACTTGCAATAAATTGATCAATCATGACCTGAGCCCCGTTGGCAAAATCTCCAAATTGGGCTTCCCATACAACCAATGCATTGGGCGTTGACATGGCATAGCCATATTCAAACCCAAGCACACCAAATTCCGATAAAAGAGAATTGAAGATTTTAAAAGGTTGTTGCCCCTCCTGAATATGATTTAGATGGCAATAAGGTTCGTTGGTCACTGAATCAACTACAAAAGAATGCCGGTGGGAAAAAGTACCGCGCTTAACATCCTGACCCGACATACGCACGATTTTACCCTCAGCCAATAATGATCCGTAGGCAAGTAATTCACCTTCACCCCATCCTAATTCTTTTTTGTCAAAAAAGGCCGATTTTCGATCTTTCATGAGCTTTTCTATTTGTCTTAAGGGTTTAAACCCTGCGGGGAGGGTCGTCAGTGCATGCGCTATTTTTTGAACCAAAGCATCAGAAATTGAGGTATCGGGAGATGCATGAAAATCTTCAGGTTTAGACTTTCTTAAAAACTTCCATTCCTCATCAATTTTTTGTGGCTTATACGGCAACGGCTTTTGCTTCACGAGATTCAGCCTATCTTGGAGTAGTTTTTTAAATTCCTTATCTAATTTTTCGGCAGTTTCTCCAGCCTCATCACCTCTTTCTTTGAGTTTTTTTATATAAACCTCACGTGGATTGGGATGCTTAGAGATAATATTGTAAAGTTTAGGCTGCGTAAATTTGGGTTCGTCACTTTCATTGTGACCGTGTCTTCTATAGCACAGCAAATCAATAAAAATATCTTTACCAAACTCCTGTCTGTACTCCACAGCTAGATTGACTGCAAAATTGACCGCTTCAGCATCATCGCCATTGACATGCAGCACGGGCGCATCTATTATTTTCGATAAATCTGTACAATAAATACTCGACCTGGCATCGTCATAATCTGTGGTAAAGCCTACTTGATTATTGATGACAAAATGAATCGTTCCTCCGGTTCTATAACCTTCTAAATTAGCCATTTGAACACATTCGTAAACCAGGCCTTGACCCGCAACCGCAGCATCTCCATGAATGACGATAGGTAGACATTTGGACATGTCTCCCCCATATTCGTCATCTATTTGCGCTCGGGTTACTCCCAATACTACGGGGTCCACGGCTTCGAGATGTGAAGGATTAGGTGCAAGTTTCACATAGGCCATATTTCCGGAATCTGAAACATATTGGCTTGAAAATCCCAAATGATACTTCACATCTCCATCACCCATAGTAAGATCTGGATTGGATCCTCCTTCAAATTCATTAAAAATTTCATCATAGGTTTTACCCATGATATTAGCCAAAACATTCAATCTCCCACGATGCGCCATCCCAATAACTACCTCCTGGACACCAAATTCGACGGCCCTCCTAATTATTTTATCTAGCGCCGGTATGGTATTCTCTCCTCCTTCCAAAGAAAACCTTTTTTGGCCTATATATTTGGTATGTAGAAAGTTTTCAAATACTACGGCTTCATTGAGTTTACCCAAGATATGTTCTTTCTCTTTTTCGGGAGGATTAATATTGGCGCCTTCGGTTTCACATTTGGAACGAAACCAGGCCAAAATATGTGGTTCTCTTAAGTGGGAATATTCATAGCCAATAGATCCTAAATAAATCTTCTTTAACCGAGTTACAATATCTTTTAACTTAGCAGCACCTAGCCCTATTTCATTACCTACCTGATAAGGGGTTTCTAAATCAGCTGATGACAAACCGAAATGATCTAAATCTAATTTGATATCATGATTCCTTCTATCCCGTACAGGGTTGGTGTCTGATTTCAAGTGCGCTCTTGATCTGTAGGCATGTATCAGATTTTTGACCGCCGTTTCTTTTGAGTTTCCCATAGCAGGTTCTGCACTGGCCCCATAGCTATTGGCGGAAAACTCAAAGCCCTGGAAAAATAATCTCCAGGAAGCATCAACGCTTTCAGGATCTTCCTGATAAGATTCATATAGACTGTTAATGTGCGCTACATCCGCATTTCCGATATAAGAATATTTATCCATTTGTGTACGTATTAATAACTCTTCAAATATAGAGAGAGTTTTTAATTATTACAAAACCGTATAAGCGAATATGCAAATGTGAATTATAATAAGATTTAAATTGCATCTAATTGCTTTTATTGTATCGCCCCAATAACTTAATAGATATTTTCCTTTATCTTTGCGCTCTATTTTTTTAATTTTTAACATGGACGCGTTCCATAAATAAAACAAACAATGTCAGTAAAAATAAGATTAGCACGTCGAGGACGTAAAAAATTGGCCATGTATGATGTGGTCATTGCAGACGCAAGAGCACCACGAGATGGTCGCTTTATTGAAAAAATTGGTACTTATAACCCCAATGTCAATCCTGCATTCATTAATATCAACGAAGAAAAAGCCCTAGATTGGATCATGAAAGGTGCCCAGCCAACCGATACGGCTCGAGCCATTCTATCTGAAAGAGGAGTTATGTTTAAAAAACATCTTCAAGTAGGTGTTAATAAAGGAGCCATCACACAGGAGAATGCAGACAAAAAGTTTGAAGAGTGGTTCCAAAACAAAGAAAAACAGAATCAAGAAGCCCTCAATAAATTGACTGAAGCCAACAACAAGGTGGCCAAAACAAAGTTTGAGGCCGAAAAGAAGGTCAATGAAACAAGAGCAGCGGCCATCATGAAAAGAAAGCAAGATGCAGAAGCCGCGCTAGCTGCTGAAATAACAGATGCTGGGGTAGCTGCTTCCGAGAAAGAACTCACCGAAGAGGCTGAGGAAGCGATCTCAGATCAGAAAACTGCTGAAAAGGCAAA
>CAJQKV010000028.1 GCA_905479015.1 uncultured Cyclobacteriaceae bacterium | reverse complement strand
CCCAAACTGCTGGAGCAGTTTTTGATGGGCAAAATCATATTTATAAATCCAATCTTCGATGATAAATGAAGGGTACTGATCCTCAAAAAGCGCTTGATAGCGATCTTTAGCCGCTTTGCTATAAATGACTTCTGCCGGTTGGAATCCCTGCAATAACTTGGCCGTATAGGCATCATCCCCCTCGGTGGTAAAAAACTCCCCTGTGGAGAGGTCCAAAAAAGCCATCCCATTCTGCTCCTTTTGAAAATCAATCGAGGCCAGATAATTATTTTTTCCTGTCGAGAGGACTTGATCATTTAAGGACAAACCGGGAGTGACCAGTTCGGTTACCCCTCTTTTGACGATTCCTTTGACGCCCTTGGGATCTTCCAGTTGGTCACAAATCGCCACCCGTTGCCCAGACCGCACCAATTTGGAAAGATAGTTGTCTAAAGAATGATGGGGAAAGCCTGCCAATTCTATGTGGGAAGCGGATCCATTGGCTCTTTTGGTCAACACAATGTCAAGAATTTTAGAGGCTTTGATGGCGTCCTCACCAAAAGTTTCATAAAAATCCCCTACCCTAAAAAGCAATAAAGCACCCGGATATTTCCTCTTGATGGCATTGTATTGCTTCATCAAGGGAGTTTCTTTTGGCGCTTGGGTGGTTTTTGGCATGGGTTTACTAAGCTTAGAGCAATAATAATAAATGCAGAGATGGAAAGCAGAAAAGCCGTGTTGATAATTTCAGATTTAAAAAAGTTCGACCAGAAGCTACTTGTAAAGCACTCGGAACCCTCCGATATTTGCAGATGCGGAAACTTAAAAACGAAGAACTCCAGCGTATGGATCCCGAAGCTTTCAAGGTCTCAAAGAAAATGCCTTGGGTTATTGTTTTGGACAACATCAGGAGTATGCACAACGTCGGAGCGACCTTTCGTACCGCAGATGCCTTCAGAGTCGAAAAAATCATCTTGACCGGCATTACCGCCCAACCGCCACACCGAGAAATTCAAAAATCCGCTTTGGGTGCCACTGAATCTGTGACCTGGGAGTATCTTTCAGAACCCATGCTGGCCCTACAAAAATTACGGTCCGAAGGCTATCAAATTATTTGTGTTGAGCAAACCGATCAGAGTCTGGCCCTGGACACCTTCCAGCCTGATCCCGATAAAAAATATGGCTTTTTCTTTGGTAACGAAGTGTTTGGAGTCACCGATGACGTGGTTACTGATGCAGATGCTTGTCTAGAAATTCCCCAATTTGGAACCAAGCATTCCCTCAATATTTCGGTCAGCGTCGGGGTGGTCATTTGGGATATGTTCCAAAAAATAGGTCGCCCGTTACTATAAATCAATACATTCCCTCATGAGCGGTTCTGGTTAGCGCAAAAAAAAACGCAAGAATGAGATTCCTGCGTTTTTTTTATAATGATGTCGACTTAATTTGCCCCATCATAAGAAACACTTAATATTTTTTCTTCGATCATGCCCAGTGCGATTTTATCTTCACCTAACACATCAAATAATTCCAATGCCCTTCTGGCTATGTATTCCTCCTCAATTTGTTCTTGAACAAACCACTTCATGAATTCCTCTGTAGCGATGTCAGTGTGTTTTCTACACACACCCACGATATCATGAATGGCGTCAGTCACGCTAATTTCTATGTCCAAAGCCGTCTCAAAAACATCTCTTAGATTTTCAAAATCATGCTGACAATCTCCAATTGCGGGAGAAATGGCTTGAGCCTCCATGTCTGTTAAATAATGAAAAAATTTAAGTTGATGCTTCCGCTCTTCTTCTGATTGCTTGAAGAAAAAATCCGCACAATTGTCATAGCCTTGTAGATCACACCAACCCGCCATCGCTAGATAGGCCGATGACGAATGTGCCTCCATCTTTATTTGTTTGTTAATGACATCGACGATCTCTAATTTGAGTACTTGATGTCTTCTTAGAATGTCTTTCATATCAAAAAAATTAAATTTTACTTATACAAAGTAAGCAATAAAACTGCGATCCAAAGAATTTGAAAGATATTTATAATGAGTCTAAATACCGATTATGAGAATTTTCGGTGAATGGATTTATGGATCAAACTATTAAGCTCGAGCATGGTGAAAGTGCCAGATAGCACTTCTCTCAATTCCAAAATTTCATAAATTGAAAGCACCAAGATCGGATGCTGATGAGATAGGTACAAGATCTCAATATCAGGTCCTTGACTGGAAACCAATGCGGTGAGGTCTATGTTTTCGATTTTGCGTTTCAATCCAATCAGCTCACATAATTTAAGCTCCATCGGCTTCTCCAAAAAGTGAAGGAAAAATTTCTCAGAACGGTCACATTGAGAAACCGAAGTGGCTAGCGTTTCAAATACAATCGCTGAAGAAATTACTTTCGAGGACATTTTTTGCAGTTTTTACCTTTTCTCTTATATTTTTCACAACATTTTTTAAATACACAACCCAAGTCGTGCGCATTCTTTTTATCCTCAAGCGGATTAAAGGTAACGTCAAAAGAATCGGAAAGGGAATTAAAGTGCATGGTTTGCTATGATTAAAACAGATAACAAAAATACCCCTGATCCTACTGCCATAGCATCCCTACTGATAGGCAATTCCCTCCTCACTAGTTGTAGCCAATGATCACTAGAACTAGGGATGCCCAACGGTTTTTCTTGAGGGCCCACATTCCGCACAGCCTTCTTTGTGATTTGCCCCCCTTTTAAGGATGAATTTATGGGTCAAATAAAGGATTGAGGAGATCAGTAGCAGGAAAATGATAAATATTTGTACCATCAATTCAATAGATTAAAGGCGATCAGCGCACTAATATAGGCAAGCGCCGTCATATAGACCAATTGGATGAGGGGCCATTTCCAACTTTTGGTTTCTCGGCGCACCACAGCCAAGGTACTCATGCATTGCATGGCGAAAGCGTAAAACAACATCAAAGAAATCCCTGAAGCCAACGTATAGACCGGTTTTCCGAGGTCATTCCTTTGATGGGACATCCGCTCCAGTAAGGTCTGATCGTTTTCAAAAGTTTCTCCCACACTATAAATGGTCGCCATCGAACCCACAAATACTTCTCGGGCCACAAAAGAGGTAATCAATGAAATCCCAATTTGCCAATTGTATCCCAAGGGTTGAATCGCTGGCTCCATCCATTTTCCAGCGATACCGATGTAAGAATGCTCTAAGGCGACTGATTTGACCTGTTGCTGGTAATCCGCCTGCTGGGCAGCCTCGGTGGGTACCGGAATCTTTGCAATGGCGGAGGCCATTTGATCCCCTGGGCCATAACTGGCCAATATCCATAAAATCACAGAGATAGCAAGGATCACTTTCCCCGCCTCCCAAACAAATATTTTGCATTTTTCGAGCATGGTGATGCCCAAATTCGACCAACGCGGGGTTTTATAATCGGGCAATTCCATGACCAAAAAGCTTTTTTCTTTAGTTTTCAAGATCCACTTAAAGAGGAGAGCCGAAAACAGGGCTGCCACAAAACCTACGAGGTATAAGGCCATCAAAACCATGCCCTTCAAATTAAAAATACCCCAAGAAACATCGGGTACCACCAAGGCGATCAACAAGGTATACACCGGAAGTCGCGCCGAACAACTCA
>CAJQKV010000027.1 GCA_905479015.1 uncultured Cyclobacteriaceae bacterium | reverse complement strand
TTACTTTTTTAATTCTGAATTAATATAACTCTTAATTGCTTCACCAGCTTGTGGCGTATATCCAGAAAATAAAAAGACTACATTTGAATTTTTATCTAAAACAATATGTGTTGGATAACCAGGAGGATTGAGTTTTTTTGTAATGTATTCTTGACTATCTGGAATAATATTATAATCGAATTTGTATTTTTTTAGAAATTTATCCACACGAGATTTTGGGTCGAGGGCAAATGCTAAAAATAGGACATCCTCATTTTCTTTATACTCACCGACAATCTTATTTAATTCTGGCATTTCATGGATACAAGGAGCACAAGCTGTAAACCATAAATTTATAACAACAACTTTTCCTTTAATACTCTCTGATGTGTGTGTGGTACCTGATAGATCTGTTAATCTAAAGTCAGGGAAAGGTTTCCCTTTTAATTTAGCTTCAAAATCATTTTGCATTTTCATATCTTCTTCAATGCCTTGGTTCATCTGCTCTTGTGTCATTTTAAGAAGGTAAGCCATTTTAAACTGATCGTTATCATCAACGTAGGCATCAACTTTATACATCCCGCTTTTGAATTTCTTAAGTGCATCTTCTGGCATTAATTTTTCATTATTAGCACCATAAAAGGTGTAGTTTTCATCCTCAAAGCGAATCCTTCTATTTAAAAAATCTTCTTCACTAATTCTTTTCAACCCTTCAGCATGAATTTTATTTACAACAACTTCATCTTCTTTTTTAGGAATTATAATCAAGGAAATTGCATTGTTAGTATCAACATAAATTTTAGATTCTGGATCCATCAACCCATACGATATTGCTGATTGTAATTCCTCTTTATTTAGAAGTTCTCCGCCAAAGGTATAAGCCTTTATACCCTCACTAACCGATATAGAAGAGCCTAAATCTGAAATGGATATTTTTTTCAATGATTTTTTAAGACTATTAAGCTGTTCTAAATTGCTTGAGTTAATATTATTTTGACCAAAAGCAGTGGAAGTAGTAATAGTTAGACAACAAATTAAGAATAATGATATTATTAATTTTGTATTTTTTAATTTATCGGCTGTGTTAACTATGCTTTTTTTTGTTTTCATTCTACATTTTATTTTTAAATTTTTGTAATTTTACTTTTAATTCGATAGCAAAAGTAATTATTACTATTGAATTAATAGTAATAATCTATAAAAAATGAAAAAAGAATTTCGCTCTGGTTGTCCAGTCTCGTCTTCATTAGATGTTGTAGGTGATAAATGGTCTTTGTTAATCATCAGAGACATGCTTGTTAAGCACAAAAAGACTTTCAAGCAAATGTCTGATTCATATGAAAAGATTGCACCAAGCATTTTATCTGCACGATTAAAATTATTAGAGTCGTATAAACTGATTTTTAAAACGAAAGCACCTGAAAACAAAAAAGAAAATATTTATTTGTTAACGGAAAAAGGGATTCGTTTAACTCCAATAATTATTGAATTCAGCTTGTGGGGGAATTATAATATGCGAGAATTTAATGAAATAGATGACATTGAAGGCTTGAATTTAGATAAGACTCTAATTATTCAAAAAATTCAAGATAGTTATAATTCTATGTTGCTTAATTTTCGATAATGCTTCTCTTAAATGACATTAAACTTTTTCAATACTATTTTGAACTGTTCTAATAATCGCTGGAAGAACTTCTATTAGTCTTTGAAGGTATTTGAACGAAGTCTTTTAATAAAAAAACGGTTACACTATAATAGTATAACCGTTTTATTGTTTTAGTAGCGGGAGCTAGACTCGAACTAGCGACCTTCGGGTTATGAGCCCGACGAGCTACCAACTGCTCCATCCCGCGATGTGAGTACAAAAGTAGTAAGCTATTTTCAATAAACAAGAGGTAACTGAGTATTTATATTTAATATTTTGAGGAAGGCGAATGATGCCTAGTAGACCCCCATTCTGATATTTCCGGATCACCCCAAAAGACACCCTACTCTGTTTGCTATTACTGATAGATGAAAAATTCAATTATCAATGACTGTTCTAAGGAACAATAAAAAGTATCTTTGCTGCATCATACAAAGAAGGATTATGCACCTCCCAACATGAGCGAAGATAAAACAGCCTTTAAAGCAGGCTTTGTTAGTATTTTAGGTAAACCCAACGTGGGTAAATCAACTTTGATGAATGCCTTGGTTGGAGAGCGTCTCTCTATCATGACCTCAAAGGCCCAAACGACCCGGCATCGTATTTTTGGGATTCTTTCGACGCCCGATTGTCAAATGATTTTCAGTGACACCCCTGGCGTCATTGATCCTCAATACAAACTTCAAGAAAGCATGATGCGGTTTGTGAGAGCATCTCTAGAGGATGCCGACTTAATCTTATATATGGTAGAACTCGGCGAGAAGTATGATGACAATGAAAATGTTAAGCATATCTTTGAGAACCAAGCTCCCAAATTTCTGATCATCAATAAGATGGATCAAGCCAAAGGATCGCAAGTGAAAGATAAAGTGGATTACTGGCAAGAAATATTCCCAACGGCGCAGGTTTTTCCGATTTCAGCCTTGGAGAAAGAAAATATCGATGAACTCTATGAAGCCATCAAGTCCGCTTTACCCCACCATCCACCCTATTTTCCTGAAGATCAGATCACCGATAAATCCGAGCGGTTTGTGACCTCTGAGATCATCAGAGAAAAGATCTTCTTGAATTATAAAAAAGAAGTCCCCTACAGCTGTGAGGTAGAGATAGAAGAATTCAAGGAAGCCGAAGATATCTTGCGCATTCGAGCGATCATCTACGTGGAGCGCGACAGTCAAAAGGGAATCATCATTGGCAAAAGTGGAACCAGTCTCAAAAAAGTAGGGATTGAATCTCGTGTGGACCTCGAAAAATTTTTTCAGAAAAAAGTCCATTTAGAAACTTACGTAAAAGTCGAAAAAGACTGGCGTAAAAAAGAAAAACCTTTAAAGAAGTTTGGTTATCAGCATTGAAGGCCGCAACCACTCATTAACTAAAATACATGGCGAATATAGTAGCAATAGTAGGCAGACCCAATGTAGGTAAATCTACCCTTTTCAATCGTTTGATCGAACGCAAACAAGCCATCATGGACGATGAGTCCGGTGTGACCCGAGATCGACATTATGGGGTTTGCGAATGGAATGGTAAAAAATTTACCGTCATCGATACCGGTGGATATGTAAAAGGTTCTACCGACATCTTTGAGGGAGCCATCCGTACACAAGTACAACAAGCCTTGTCGGAAGCTAGTGTCATTTTATTTATGGTCGACTGCCATACGGGATTGCATGGTTTAGATGAGGAATTTGCCCAGATATTAAGAGAAGTCAACAAACCCCTATTTGTAGTCACCAATAAGGCAGACAATCAAAAAAGAATTGATGATTCCACCGAGTTTTATGCATTGGGTTTGACCGATAGATTGTTTCCTGTCGCTTCTTCTAATGGCTGGGGCACCGGAGATTTACTAGATGAAGTGGTCAAAGAACTTGACGAAGAAGAGGAAGAATCTGACAGTGGACTCCCTAAGATCGCTATTTTGGGCCGGCCCAATGCGGGTAAATCTTCTTTTATCAATGCCTTATTGGGAGAAGAGCGCACCATCGTCACCGACATACCCGGGACCACCAGAGATGCCATCAACACGCGGTATACCCTGTTTGGTAAAGACTTTATATTGACCGACACGGCAGGTATCAGAAAAAAAGCCAAGGTCACAGAAGATATTGAGTTTTATTCAGTGCTTAGGGCCATTCAAGCCCTTCAGGACAGTGATATCTGTATCATCATGATTGATGCCGAACGAGGATTGGAAGCCCAAGACATGAGTATTATCGCCTTGGTCAATAAGTATAAAAAAGGCGGCGTAATCATGATCAACAAATGGGATTTGGTGAACAAGGAAACCAATACTGCGGTAAAATTGGAGCAAGAGATTAAAACCAAACTCGGGCCGCTTTCTTACGTGCCCATCATTTTTGCCAGTGTACTCGAAAAACAGCGTATTTTCAAGGTCATTGAAAAATCCTTGGCTATTTACGAAAATAAAACCACTAAAATTCCTACTTCAAAGCTCAACGAAATCATGTTGAAGGAAATTGAAAGGAATCCACCTCCCGCCATCAGAGGAAAGAACGTAGGCATCAAATACATCACCCAACTGCCGACCCACTCCGTAGTTTTTGCCTTTTTCTGTAGTTATCCAAAAGAAATAAGTGAATCTTATGAACGATTTTTAATCAATAAGATCCGAAGTCACTTTGATTTCGAAGGCATCCCCATCAAAGTGGTTTTCAGAATGAAATGATCATCATTTGGGCCTAGATACAAAAAACAATGAATGATGCGCTACATCAATAATTAAATTTTCTTGATCACTTGACTGTTATTTTGACCGACCGCACCTTAAATTAGGGTCTAGATAGATTAAAAAAGGAGCTCATTCATTGAAAAAAGATTATTTAACCGTTTTTAAGCGTTTTGTACCCCTAGAGGCGGCTAATTATTGCTCGGCACTCTATCAACAACATGGATTTGAATTTAAAATCAAAAAAAGCAGACGCACAAAATTTGGAGATTATCGGTTTGAACCCACTCAAAAAAAGCACGTCATCACCATCAACAATGATCTGAACCATTATGCTTTTCTGATCACCTATCTGCATGAAGTCGCGCACCTGATCACTTATCAAAAACATAAAAATCAAGTAAACCCTCACGGTGAAGAATGGAAAAATGCCTTCAAAATGGTTTCATTACCCGTGCTCAATCCGCAAGTTTTTCCCGATCTACTCCTCAAAAAATTGGCCCACTACCTGCGCAGTCCCAAAGCTTCCAGTTGCTCTGATCCAAATCTGTATGCCTTGCTGAAGCAGTATGACCACCCCGATGATACGTGCCTACTCAAAACACTCCAGGTTGGGGATCAATTCTTATTCAATAAAGCTTCTTATCAATATCTTGAGCTAAAAAGGACCCGCATCCTTTGCCTTCAAATCACTAGCGGCAGAAAATACCTTATCGCTCAGATCGCTTCAGTCAAGAAGATTTCCCCTTCAGATGGATAATCTCCTACTGATCAAACCCGAAACCAAAAGATAAAAGGTACTCGGAGTTAAGGTGCGCCATTTTTCGATTTCCAACGTACCCCCCATATTCAAATAAGCATCTAAGTTGTACTTAGCCATTTCTTCCCGTAAAAAATCCGGAAAGCTCACACATGCAATCCAACCCTCTTCGACTTCTTCGAGCCATTCTTCATAATAACTGTCATCACTGCCATGGAAATTCAGCACATTTTCTCCAATCAAGATGAATTTATTAATTCCTTCGGCCTGCAGCACTTCAATAATATTTCTTTTGAGGAGCATGATGTCATTGTTGATTGCATCGTTCCATTCTCCAATAAACTCCAGCACCACATAGCCCTCGTCATAATCGCAGAAAAGTATTTTGATATAAAGCGTTTCGGAGCCAAAATAATCCCAAGCGGGGTCTATGTAGTAGCCGTATATTTTCTCTGAATAGGTATCATAATTATAGGTTTTTCCTGAGAATGGCGAACGACCATCTGTACTCGAATCATAGTACTTGAGCCAGTTATAAAAAGGTTCTATCTGATGCATTTTATGTCAACCTCAATTGTCTACTCAACTTTTATTGTATGCATCTATGGCCTTGCGCACCGAACCATGGGTATTCAGAAGTGCGGCTGCCGCTACACGATCTAGACCCGTCTCCATGACAATCATTTTGACGCCTCGATCTATCAACTTATCATTGCTCAATTGCATGTCTACCATTTTATTACCTTTTACCCTTCCCAACTGAATCATGACCGCGGTGCTGATCATATTGAGTACCAACTTCTGCGCAGTGCCTGCCTTCATCCGGGTGCTGCCCGTGACATATTCAGGACCCATGACGATCTCTATGGGAAATTCTACGGCCTGGGCAAGCGCACTCTCTGGATTACAGACGATACATCCGGTCAACAATCCATGCTTTCTGGCTTCTCGTATTCCCCCTAATACATAGGGCGTCGTACCCGAAGCAGCCAGTCCGATCAAGCTGTCTTGCGCACTAGGTTGGTAGGCGCTTAGGTCATTCCAGGCCTGCTGATCGTTATCCTCGGCAAACTCTACCGCTTTTCTAATGGCGCCATCACCTCCCGCAATGATGCCGATCACCACATCATGGCCCACGCCGAAGGTGGGTGGACATTCTGAAGCGTCTAAGATACCCAAACGACCACTGGTCCCAGCACCTAAATAAAAGATTCGACCGCCTGACTTCATCCTGACAACGATCTGCTCGATGAGGGATGCAATCTGATCCATTTTTTTGGATACAGCAAGCGCTACTTTTTGATCTTCTTTATTGATCCCTTCCAGTACCTCGCCTAGAGCTAGTTTTTCTAAATCTTGATAGGGAGAAGATGACTCTGTGATAGACATTAACCTTACTATTTTATGATAATTTATGATAATTTGCAAGCCCTTCAATAGGGGTTGGCACAATAGAATTAATAACGATACCCACAGAGGCAGCGGCGGCTTCAAGCACAGTACTGAATTGATACGCAATCGATCCGGCATAACTGACCAAGGTACCTGGATTGTAATTACCAGCTACAGCTTTAAAATGCTCTAAAAATGCCTGATACACCAATTGATGACAATAGGGATGGCTCAAATGAGTATGTAAAAAGAAGCTGAAACTTGCTAAAAAGGCTTTGGAGCCTACAGGGTCGTAAACCTTGCTGATCAAGGTCGCTTCATCGAGTTTATAAGCTTTGCGAAACTCGTTTTCCAAATCTAAAGGTAGTTTTTGACGTGCGAAATCTGCCAATAGTTTTTTACCAAAAGCAGCGCCACTGCCCTCATCACCTAGTATATAACCTAGAGAGGGTATTCTTTGCGTGATCACCTTGCCATTGTAATACGCAAAATTGGCACCTGTCCCCAAGATCCCAATCCATCCTGGAGATTTCTGATAAGCTCCTCTTGCCGCACCTAAGAGATCATTTTCAATGACAATTTTTGCCTTTGGGAAGCTATTTTTAATTTCATTAAGCGCATTTCTTCTCTGACGCGGCACATCCAATAAACCTGCAAAATACAGGTAGACTTGTTCGGCCTCGCTGAAAGGTTGAAGGGACGTCGCTACCTTCTTCAAGAATTCAGTCAGCTTCTCATGAACCAGGTTCACTCCAAGGGTCTTGAATGTTCTAGAAACCCCATTTTCCAACACCATCCATTCGGTCTTGGTACCTCCTACGTCACCGATCAATATCATCAACTATCTATTCTATATGCAACGTACATCATTTGGGTTAACTACAAAAAACAACCAAGTACAAATATCAGATGTCATCCAATCATATTACACGATTTCATGAAAAAAATATAGAAAAAATTGATTTGTGTACGACGATGCTTATTTTAAAATAGCAAACAAAAAAAAGAGCGGACCTATTAGTGACCACTCTTCTTGTATGTTATTGTTTAGTATTTAATCTAACATCATCAAGGTATTGACCATATAGCTATTCAATACCTCGGCCTCTCCCCGATTTTCAACTAATTCTTCGTATGCCTTAGATGCTCTTATCTTGTCCATGGTAAGCTCGACATCACTTAAGTTATCTCCGTAAAATACCGCATAATGAGTAGCCCCATTCCTACCCATATTTAACTTACCAAAACCTATCGAACGGTCACCTATTATATCTGCTGTTTGCTCCACAAACTTATTATGAGCAGCAAGGTATTTTTTTGAATCAGCTACCTTCATGATCCACATTTGTCCTACATTATTTTTTTCACGATCTCCTGATTTCCATGCCAATGATTTTGCTGTATACGAGCCTGGTGCTTTGGCTCGTTGATGCATCCACATCCTACTGAGAAATCCGTCCCATTCAGCATCACCGACCTCTTCCTTAAAACCCCAATTCGCTGGATCTCCCGTGAAGAGTGCACGATGCGTAACTCCATCCAAAAAGCTTACTCGCTGCAAGATCGCATAACCAGAGTTACGCTCACGGTCTTGAAACTCCTTAAATATTTTACCCACTTCAGCTTCAACGCCATCATTAAAATTAAAATTATATACGCGGATACTCTGCGCATAAGAAAGGCTCGTAGCCATCCATGCGATAATGATAAATAAATTCTTTTTCATGGTTCATTTGTTTGGTTAATAATACCCAATGTTATCATTATTTTTTTAAGTAAAAAAAAGAGCTGTGGTAAAGTTGAACTCTATCCTGAATCAAGGGACTACTTTAAGTTGATCAGCGTAATGCCGCTGCCCCCGCGATCTACGTGTTCGTCTTGCATCGTTTCGATGTTGCGGTAGGTTTTCAGGTGGGTTCTGATCACCTCTCTCAGCACCCCATGACCTTTCCCATGAATGATTTTCAAGTTTGCGTTGCCCAGAACAATGGCATCATCCATAAAGGCATCTAAAATAGCTAAGACTTCCTCCGGTCGCTTTCCCCTCACATCAAGCGCTCTATTAAAATGCTCTTGTCTTTGGGTCAAATCAAGACCCCCGATACGCCTTTTTTTCTGAGTTGTACTTCCCGCCGCTCCTGAAATCTTTTCTAATCGATCCAGTTGAACAAAAGAGGTCAAAGACCCAAAAACGACTTGCGCTTTTTTCCCTTTGATGTGTAGCAAGGTACCTGTTCCCTCATGATTTTTGATACGCACCTGATCTCCAACCTTAAAAGTGGCTGAATGAGCCTTTCTTTTTTCAGATGTAATGGCCATTTTCAATTTCAAATCCGCGATGCTTTCCCGACCTGCACGCGTTTTTTCTTTGTCTGCATTGGATTCTTTGATGTCTCGAATGACCCGCTCTATTTCTTTATTGGCACCCTCTAAAATTCGACCCGCTTCCACTTTTGATTCGCGTATGATGCGTTTTTTGTCTGATTCTAACATCTCCTTCAAAGACAAATAATCATTGCGCAATTGCTTCAATTGGGACTCTTTGTGGGTTAAGTCTTGGTTGAGTTTCTCATATTTTGCCTTATCGCCTTGCAACTCGGTCAACATTTTATCATAATCTACCTGACTGACCCCTATTTTGCTTTTAGCATAGGCTATCAGATCATTATTCAAACCGATTTTTCGTGCGATTTCCAAAGCAAAGGAGCTGCCGGGCTTTCCGATCTCCAACTCATAAAGTGGGGCCAAATGATCGGTATCATAGCGCATCGCCCCATTGACCATACCCTTCGCATGGTCTGCATATTTTTTGATATTGGCATAATGTGTAGTAATGACCCCATATGACTGTTGATGAACCAGCCTATTCAGCAATGCCTCAGCAATGGCTCCACCAAATTGAGGTTCTGTACCCGTGCCAAATTCATCCATCAATATCAAGGATTTTCGGTCTGCCCATTCACTGAAATATTTCATGGCAGTAAGTCGACTACTGTAGGTACTCAAATCATTTTCTAGTGACTGTGAATCTCCGATGTCAATAAATATTTGATCAAATACACCAAAAGTAGACGCAGGATCCACGGTAACTGGAAACCCGCATTGGAGCATATATTGCAGCAAACCTACGGTTTTCATGGCTACCGACTTACCTCCCGCATTGGGGCCGGAAATAATTAAAAACCTATGTTCTTGATGGGACAAATGAAGATCTAAAGGCACCACTGCTTTCTGCTGCTCCTGATTGACCTTCCAAAGTAATGGATGTACGGCCTTGATCAGCTCCATGCCGGGCGTTTTTTTGAGTATCGGAATACAGGCGCCAAATTGATAAGCAAACTTGGCCTTCGCTTTTATGAAATCTAGTTTCGGTAGAAAATCAGCACCTTTTTCTAACTCACTTAAATTTATTCTGACCCGATTACTCAATTGGGTCAATACCCTAAGCACCTCGCGTTGCTCTTGATAGCCCAGCTCACGAACCATATTATTCAATTCGAGTACTTGGGTCGGTTCCATGAAGACGGTTTGTCCAGTAGCAGATTCATCATGGACAAATCCTGCTACTTTTCGCTTGAATTCCGCTTTAACCGGAATCACTAATCTGCCTTCTCTGATGGTGATTTCACCACTCTCATCCGTAAAATGATCTTTCTTGACTTGATCAAATATGGTTCTGATAGATTTGCGTACCTTCTGCTCAGACTTTACGATGTCACGTCGGATTTTCATGAGCGCTGGACTGGCACTGTCACGTACTTCTCCCCGCTCATCGATCACTTCGTCTATCTTATCTGACAAGGCCTGATCTACCTCGAAATCACCGGCGAGTTGGGCCAGCCAAGTATAGGATTCCTTGTTCTTAGAAAGAAATTGCTGCCACTGACTTAAAATTCTATTACCCTTGCTTAATAAGAAAAAATCATCGGCACCTAGATAACTGCCTTTCAACTTAATTTTAATCAACAGCGGTTTGATATCTTCTAAATTCCCTTTTGGATAGCCTGCATCGTTTTCTGTGATTTTAATGTAGTCTGAGGTTTGCATCAGTCGCTGCCTGATCTCACCATAATTGACTGATGGTGATGTCGACATCACCAATGCTCCTGAAACAGGCATTTGACAATAACCTTTGATCAAATCTCGTATCTGATCAACTTCTAATTTTTGCTCAATTTGAGTTGGGTAAATGCGCACTAATCGATCCTTTTGGTGTTCTCTCTGAGCAAAAGACTATCTATGATGGCCGTATATACCTTTTCAAGTAAGCTGGGGTGCTCCAAATAATAAGCTAAGTTTTGAGTATATACCAAAGAGTCTACACCATGTTTTTCTAAAATTAATTTTTCAAAATGATCATAAATTTGAAAAGAAGTATCTCCTTTTTTTCCGAGAGTATTTATTTTTGATTCCAAAAGATGGACATCAAGTAAAATATTACTCATGACTACCTCGTTGAGCAAGGTATCAGGGGTCTGATCAGGGGTGTTACACCCCATGATGATGCAAATAATGAAATAAAAAGATCGACGCATTAGATAAACATTAATGTATATAGTTTTGCCACTAAATTAGGGTACATGAAGGAAATCCTCAAGAAGTTACGAAAATATGAGATAAGAGTGCGAAAAGCAATTAACTCTCAAATGCAAGGTGATTTTAAATCTATATTTAAAGGATCAGGACTTGAGTTTGATGATGTGAGGACTTATCAATATGGGGATGACATTCGATCGATCGACTGGAATGTGACTGCAAAAGGTCAAGGAACCTTTATTAAAACCTTCAAAGAGGAAAAAGAACAAACGGTCTTTTTCATGTTGGATGTCTCGGCTTCACAGGAAATAGGTAAAGAAGGGCATCAAAAAATAAACATTGGTAAGGAGTTGACCGCCCTACTGTCTATCTCTGCCATCAAAGAAAACAGTCAGGTAGGTCTCATGTGCTATTCGGATGAAGTAGAAAGTTACATTAAGCCGGCCAAAGGCATCAAACATTCTTATGAAATCATCAATTCATTGTTCAAATTGGTACCCAAATCAAAAAAAACCGACTTGAATAAAGGGATTAAATACCTACTCAACATACTCAAAAGACGAAGTGTCATTTTTGTTATTTCGGATTTTATAGATGACGGCTACCTGCAAAGCCTTAAAGGTATGGCGCGTAAGCACGATCTCATCGCGATTCAACTCTATCATCCAAGAGAATCCCAATTTCCTAAAGTGGGCATTGTTCCGCTGTACGAAAATGAATCTCAGCAAAACATTTGGATCAACAGTTCCTCGGCTAAGTTTAGAAAAATAATGGACCAAACCCACCAGACAAATACTGCTGATTTGGAACGCTTTTGTGCACGCAATGATGCCAATTATACCCGTATCTCAACCGAAGAAGACTACGTTCCAGGCCTGCTTAAATTGTTTACTCGTAGAAATAAAAAAAAATCATCACACCGTGCCCGATAAACGTCACTTCTTCATCTCACTATTGATGCTCTCTGTCCTGCTGGTACAGAGTCAAGAAATTAAAATTAATGGAGGTTTTATTGAAGACAGTCTCCAATTGGGAAGCACCGTCCATTATTGGGTTACGGCCGAATACCCCATGGAAATCGAAGTCCTTTTTGCCGATAGCAACTATAATTTCAGCCCTTTTGAATATGCCGATAAGTTTTTCATTGAGACCGAATTAAGAAACGACAATGCTTTTGATTCTGCCGTTTATGGCTTTCAGTCTTTTGAAATCGATCTGATTCAAAAACTACAATTACCGGTCTTTGTGATTCAATCCAATGATTCTATTGTTTTGGCTACTCCTCTGGATTCCCTCTTTTTTGAAGAACTGGTGCCCCTGCAGCAGGTCAGTGACACCACTCAATTGATTCAGAACACACAATACAACCCAGTAGCCCGACTGTTCAATTATCCCTTAATGTGGATCATTGTAGGGATATTATTGATCATTTCCTTGATGGTCTTCTTTATTTTTGGTCAAAAAATAAGAGATTATTTCACCATCAGGAGACTCAAAAAAGAATACGGTCTCTTTTCAAATTTCATCAGTCAATCCATTCATGCCCTCAAAGAAAACGTAGACCGCGAAAGGGCCGCACAAGGCCTCACTCAATGGAAAAATTATCTGGAAAGGCTAGAACTTCAACCTTTCAGCAAACTGACCACCAAAGAAATACTGGCGCTGGAGTTTACCTCAGAGCTCAAAGAAGCCCTTAGGAACATTGATAGAAGCGTCTATGGCAACCATAGGGATGCGGAACTTTATAAGAGTTTTCAAGACATAGAAGATTTCACACAACATAGATTTCATATGAAAATCGAAGATATTAAAAATGGAAAATAATCAAATCTCATGGTTTTCTCCCTATTGGTTTACTGCGGAACGTTTAGGAACTTTTGATTGGCAAAATACCCTTTGGCTGTATGCCCTAATTTTAATTCCCTTGATTTTTTTGTTCCGATGGCTTATGCGCAGGTTTTATAACCAAAAATTGCCCATCGCCTTGAACAAAGAAAACATCAAAAACGATGCCCTCAGTTTTTTGAGATTCCTCCCCCCCATCATCATGGCCACCGTCATAGCATTGGTCATCTTGGCATTGGCACGCCCACAAACTACGGATGAGCAAATCGAACAATGGAGCGAAGGCATTGACATCATGATGGTGATTGACATATCAGAATCCATGCAAATTCAAGACTTTCAACCCAACAGATTGGAGTCGGCAAAAGAAGTAGCCAGGAATTTTGTCAAGGGGCGGTTTCAAGATCGGATTGGACTGGTTGTTTTCTCGGGAGATGCCTATTCGAGATCTCCTCTAACGACTGATTATGAGCTTTTAAACACCTATATAGATGGTATTGACTTCAGTTTGATCGAAAATCGAGGAACGGCCATCGGCAGTGCGCTAGCCGTGGGTACCAATCGGCTAAGAGAATCTGAATCCGAATCCAAAGTGATGATCTTATTGTCCGATGGAGACAATACCGCAGGCAATATAGACCCCATTACCGCTGCTAAATTGGCCGCCGCCTACAAGATTACTATTTATTCTATTGCGATAGGCAAGGAAGGTAAAGTTCCTTTTGGACAAGATTTTTTTGGGCGTCCCCGCTACGTGGAGAATACCTTGGACGAAACAAATCTCAGAGAAATTGCCAAAATTGGTAATGGTAAGTTCTATCGTGTCTCAGATAAAGCAGCTTTGGAAGCTGTATTCAATCAAATCGATCAGTTGGAAAAAGCAGAAATCAAAGAAACAAGATATAAAGACACCCTAGATTATTATAATATTTACCTACAATGGGCCATCGCATTATTCCTTTTTTGGTTGTTTTTAAAAACCACCTTCCTGTCCAATCTACTTTTGGATTGATCAGGGCCATCGATCGTATCAAATGAAATACTCACTGATAACCCACAAAAAATGAAAGAAGATCTACGTAAGTTGTTTCTAAGAGATTTGGATAAACTAGAAAAAGAAATCAATGCCTATCGCCATGAGTCTTCCCTCTGGCTCATCGATCAAGAAATTTTAAATTCTGCAGGAAATTTGTGCAAGCATTTGACCGGTAACCTGAAACATTTTATAGGCCATATCCTTGGCGAAACGGGCTATATTAGGGACCGAGAAGCCGAGTTCAGCACACCGCACCTCTCCAAAGCAGCCTTGAGTCTCGAAATTGCATCCACTAAAGAAGCCATCAACCTCACTTTCGACCAATTAGACGCTACCAAAATGCAGCTGAAATATCCCATCGACGTTTTCGGTCATGAAATGACGGTTCAATATTTCCTTTTTCATCTCATGAGCCATTTGAACTATCATCTCGGCCAGATCAATTACCACAGGCGCCTACTGGATAGGCCTTAATCAAGACGTTATAAGGGCATAACCTATGCGTAGGCTGAACAATAACATCACGATGCTCAAAATTTTATTTACACTGGCGATGACCTTGGGTTTGATCAGGTCCTTTAATTTTTGCGCCAATAAAGACTTGGAGATATCAAGGATCAAAGAAATCGTTAATACACCCAAAAAGAAATAGCTATTGCCCTTGTCATCATAGGAGTAATTGGCTTCCACCACTGAAATAAGCGAAATCCAAAAGACCAATAAAAATGGATTTAATAAGTTGATGATCATTCCTTTAAAAATGTATTTAAAAGAAGCATTCAAAGGAGAAATTACCGTTTTTTTATCTGGATGATAAGGCGTCTTGAACCAATAGTATATCCCGGCACCCAACATAGCAATCATGGCGATCCCATTTCTAACCTCTACCGTATCGGGATTATTCAATAAGTCTGATAATCCGTAGAGTGAAACGGTAACAAATAAAAAATCAATAAAAAAAGCCCCTAATACGAAGAATAAACTGCGCTTGACCCCTTGCTGAATACTTGTTTGAATCAAAGCAAAAAAAGTAGGGCCAAAAACAAAAATTAACATGAGACCAAAAAACAGGCCATTGAAAAATGGAATCAACATACCGCAAAATAAGTTCTTAATGGGATATAAACCAATCTGGGAAGCTATCTACCTTATTATGTATCAGAGAATACCACTAAAAGGCGCTCTGAAAGCATGAGCCATCTGTTTTTTTATGAAGATAAATTAACCTTGTTCTGATTTCAAAATTATAAAAAAAGACCTCTAAAAGAGGCCTTAATGCATATTTTAAAATAAAATCTATCTCCAAGAAGAACTAAGTTCCGGCAATCGCTTATGATGACGAATTCTTCTACCATTGGGCATTAAAGAATTCCTTAGCCGTTCTAGATCCTCTTTGTAAGACCCCTCTCCAAATAAACCATTGTATGCTTCAGCAAAGGCAGGCATATTTTCCCAAGCTTCCTCTTCATTCGTGAAATCTTTATGATGAAATCTTACCTGCACCCAGTTACCATCACATCCAGACAGACAAGTCATCACTCCCACCCTGTTTTCCATCTCCATTTCTTCCCAGATTTTTTTAGCCCTTTCTCTGTATCTCCAAAAATCGTTGAGCTTATCGTCTTTGACATTATAATAGATAATTCTCCTATGATTCACTTGTTTGGCCACCGTTGGGTTGTAGGTCATCTCAGTATTCACTGCCCATATTCTATTACCCACTGATGTGTGCAGCGGACCCACTGTTTTTTGCCAAAAATCGTTGCCCGCCTTGTCCAAAACATCAAATTCACTCATCGATTCAGCAACTTGAGTTCTGATATAATTGTAGGCATAGGGTCCCGTCATGATTTGAAAAGTGATCCACCTTGCCTGGTCATCTTTGCTATTGTACATCTGATTTTTCTTCGCCACAGCGGCTTCAAATTTAGCCACGTCAGCAGGATCAACGTCCAAGCGTCGCGATTGAATAACTTGTGATTGCGCCGTGGTTAAAAATAGCGTGGTTATTAATGCAAAAATTATTTGTTTCATGGTATTTTATGTTTGGTTTGATTCATCAAGTTATTACATTTATTGAAAAATCGATGCAATAAATTTTATTTTATCTATCGGAATATGCACAAATTTGCATTACCGTAAAAAAACATATGTCAACAATAACTAAATATTTAGAGGAACTTGCTCCCTTCGGTGCCACCTTGATCGCAGTCTCCAAGACCAAACCTGATGAAATGATCCTAAAACTTTATGAAGAGGTTGGACAAAGAGATTTTGGTGAGAACAAAGTACAAGAGTTGGTCGGTAAATACGAGCGCCTGCCAAAAGACATCCGCTGGCATATGATTGGGCACCTGCAAAGGAATAAAGTTAAATACATCGCTCCCTTTGTCGATTTAATCCACTCGGTCGATTCGGAAAAACTCCTGCGAGAAATCAATAAAGAAGCCAGAAAAAATAGTAGAAAAATCAAGGTATTGCTTCAGGTACATATTGCTCAGGAGACAGAAAAGTTTGGTTTTTCCATGGAAGAAGTCACCGATCTCTCAAAAAAATTACCCACGTTAGCTCTTGATAATATTGAAATTGTAGGTTTAATGGGAATGGCGACCTACACCGAAGATTCAGAGCGCATCGCCCAAGAATTTACCCAACTCCATGAACTAAAAATAAGCCTCAATGAACCAATGGAGAGCCATCATCAAAACTTTAAGATTCTCAGTATGGGCATGAGCGGAGACTACAAAATAGCCTTAGCCAATGGCAGTACGATGATCCGCATAGGCAGTGCCATATTTGGGGCTCGAAATTATGCATAAGCAGGTCATCATTTTGGGAACCTTATTGTGTGCTTTGGCTGTTCTTCTAGGCGCCTTTGGTGCACATCTATTGCCACCCATACTCATCGAAAACAGTAGAGAGAGCACGTTCAATACCGCCATCAACTATTTGATCTTCCATGCTTTGGGTGTACTCCTATCAGGTATCACCTTAAAAAAATCAAAGTTGATTGCCCTGTTCTTTGTGTCAGGCATCTTTATCTTTTCTGGGTCTTTAATCGCCCTCTCCATAACCAATATCATCTCTCTAGGAGCACTGGCTCCTATCGGGGGAAGCTGTTTCGTGATAGGCTGGATACTGTTTGCTAGAAGTGCTTATTTACACATTAAATAAGATATCTAGCTCTTATTTAAGATTTAGGATTCACATTGGTCACAATCATCACCCTAGAGGTTTGATTGGTTGCATTTGAAATAATGGTGATGACTTTATTTTGAATCCCTATTTTCCCAGCACTGTTGAATTTAACCTTTAATTCAGCGGTGGCTCCTGGAGCTAACGGCGTTCTGGGCCACTCAGGAACGGTACAACCACAAGTAGTTTTTACATCTTGTAACACTAAGGGTGCATTTCCGCTGTTGGTAAATTCAAAAACATGTTCAATGACATCGCCTTGGATGATGTCTCCAAATTCATGCCTATCTTCAGAAAACACGATCTTAGGTCCATTCACCGGTTCTTCAAAAACCGCAGGTTCTTGCGCAAATGCAGTACCCACAAACCATACAAATAAAACTGAACAACAAAACTTCATAGCTGACATATAATTTATTTAAAACTTTAAACACGGTAAATTTATCAAAATCATTGATCAATTTTACAACGTTATGGATTTTGATTTAAAAAAAACAAATTCTTTACAGGTTCGTGTGCGGGTTTGCGGGTTACATTTGACAGAACAAGGAATTTTATTACTCAAACATGAAGGCATTGGAAAAAAGGGGTTTTTATGGTCCCCACCCGGCGGAGGAATTGAATCTAATGAAAATGCAAGAAGTGCATTGATCAGGGAATTTAAAGAAGAAACTCATTTGGATATAGTCGTCGAAGATTTTTGTTTTACCAATGAGTACCTCGATAAGCAAGTACATGCCCTTGAATTGTTTTTCAGCGTACGCGTGATCGGAGGGCATCTAAAATTAGGTCAGGACCCAGAACTAAAGAAGCAAATTCTCACTCAAGCAGATTACCTCAGTTTTGAACAAGTGAATCAACTTCATAAGCTCAACAAACACAACGCCTTTCAGTTCTGTTCTGATGCCGCTCACATCAATAAATTGCGTGGATATTATTTTTTTAAAAATATTTGAGGCCTTGCCGTTTAATAGAAGGCTTAAAGTTGTTATAATTGTATAAAAATTATAATTGTGATGTCAAGGATAAAAATCTTAACAATAATATTTGCCATAACCTCAGTAGGACTGGCTTATTATCTCTACTATTCCATCAATACCACCATACAAGAGACCAAAAGGATCGCAACCATGGAGGCCGCCATTATTGATCAACTCAAACTGATCCGTGAAGCTGAATTGGGCTATAAAGCCGTACATGGTCGCTATACGAGTAATTGGGATAGTTTATTGCACTTTGTAGATTCTGGTTACTTTTATATTACACAACGTATAGAAACAGTTATCACACTTGATTATGGTGCTGACAGTACTTCAGTTCAAATAGATACCCTTGGTAGAGTTCAAGTCATAGATTCATTGTATGGTGTCCATAAATATCCAAATTTCAAATTAACTGAACTTCCCTATGTACCAGGCATTACACCCAAAATTAAGTTTCTTATTTGGGCGGATGAGATTAAAAAGGCCAATCTTTTGGTGAATGCCATTGAAGTATGGAATCCTTCCCCTATCGACCCCGATAGAGATGAAGAGAGCGAAATCAATATCAAAAAACCGCTGAGATTCGGTTCTAGAACAAATATCACCACAGCAGGTAACTGGGAATAAATTGGAAATAGATACTCAAAAATCTTTCTTGTTGTTGCATCGAGTAAAGGATGAGTCTTTTGATATTCTTGAGCTGCATGATTATATGCTATCTCTACAAATAGGAGTTAAAGATTTTCAGTTCTGCGTAACCAATGCGTCTAAAAAAGTCGTCCTTTTTGAGTCTTACTCTTTTGAAAACGTCAAAACTGTTAATACACGCGTCCAAGCGATCGCCGATATTTATAAAAATAATGAAGTCCTTTCAGCCGGTTTTTGGAAGGTGGTCGTGGTCTCCTTCAAAACTCATAAATACACCCTAGTCCCCGAAAATATCCATGCTGAAAATGCGGATCTCGACTTTCTCGAGGTGAACAGTGTTATCAATCCCATTATTGAGACAGTACACCATTGTGCGCACAAATCGTTAGGTCTGGTTAATGTTTTTACGGGTGATTTGAGATTAATGAAATTAATCAAATCCTTTTATCAATCCATTGAGCTCAAGGTTTTGCATCAAGGAAGTACATTTATTGAAGGCATAACCACAGTAGATCCAGCCTCCCGAGAAAGAGAAATGCTGGTGAACGTGGATCGAGGCATCTTCCATATCGTTATATTTAAAAACAACAGTCTACATTACTACAATCAATTTGCCATCAAAAAAAATGAAGATGGTTTAAGATACATCATGCTTTTATTTCAGGAACTGGGCTTAAAACAAAGTGAAACTAACATTACCTTCTGGGGGAGTATTGATGCAAACTCAAAGTTCATCGCACTTCTTGGAAAATACGTGAGAAATATTTCTTTTGGTAAAAGACCCTCTGCGCTCAGTTTTGATTACGTCTTTGATGAGATCCCTGAACATCAGTTTTTTGATCTTTTCAACATTCCTCTCAGCTAGTGGAGAAGATTGCCTTATTTCCAGGGTCTTTTGATCCATTCACAAAAGGTCATCTTGATATTGTAAATCGATCATTGAAATTATTCCATAAGATCATTATTGCGATAGGGCATAACTCCAAAAAACATCGGTATTTTGATGTTTTAAAAACTAAGGCCTCAATCGAAAATTACTTCCAAGGTAACTCCCATGTTGAAGTATTGGTTTATGATGAGTTGACGGCTCAAATAGCGAAAAAAAAGAATGCTCAATATTTGATCCGAGGATTAAGAAATACTACTGACTTTGAATATGAAAATTCAATATCTCAAATAAACAGACATCTCAACCTCGACTTAGAGACTGTTTTTCTAATTACCTCCCCCCAATTTGCCCATATCAACTCTTCGATCATCAGAGAAGTACACAAGTATGGGGGAGATATCTCCGCCTTTGTTCCTTTCGAACTATAAACTTTGCTTTTTCAATAGCTTGTGATATTCCTGCATCACCACACGGATGGTTCGATAGGAATCATAGAGCGAGGCACGAACCTGACTCAAGGTCATCCATTTCACATCATCAATTCCTTCCTCAATCTGTGGACCTATTTGTAAGTCATCCAAGCATTCCATTTGATACCAGTACGTTTTTTTAAGGATATATTTTTTATTTTTTGTATAAGTGTGCCATGTATGACAAATTTTTTCTTGGACAACCACCTTTACCCCAGTTTCTTCTTCAACTTCACGCAAAGCACATGATCGGATGTCTTCATTCTTTTCCATCTTACCCTTGGGTAGGTCCCAAAGTCCATTGCGATGGATCAACAAAGTTTTTCCCTCTTTGTCAACCACACCTCCTGCGGCCCGAATGACTTTAAACTTTGTTTTTATGTATTGGGTTAAATCCTTTTTATGCTTGGAAGAAATCGTTATTGAATCCACTTTTTTTAAAGCTTTATCCGTCATCAACTGAAACAATTCCTCTACTTGAACGGGGGTTGCATGAATGATCAATACATCATCAATGAATACTCTGGTGGTGATCTTCTGAAATTTAGAATCCAAAACAACCGCATAAAATGCAGCTTCTTTCAACTCTTCAGGACCGATTAAATATACCGGTATGTCGTTAATAAAAATTTTCATTAATATTATCTATCAATAATTATGTAATTATGCTTTTATCCTAGCACATTTGCAACATAATGTGATCATATAATATTAATACCATCAAATGCGTTACCACTGCTTTAAAAAAAAATTAGGCTTAACGATTGCGCGTCAATTATTAGAAATCAATGCCATAAAATTACAACCCCATGCCCCTTTTACTTGGGCATCAGGCTGGAAATCACCTATCTATTGTGATAATCGGCTCAGCTTATCTTTTCCAGAGGTGAGAAATAACATCAAGTTGGCCTTTTGTGATCTGGTAAAGGAACATTATCCTACTGCTGAGGCAATTGCAGGGGTTGCTACTGCGGGTATTCCCCAAGGAGCATTATTGGCAGATGCCTTGGGATTACCCTTCATTTACGTTCGTTCAAGTTCAAAATCTCATGGTCGTACCAATCAAATAGAAGGAGCGTTTTCTGAAGGACAAAAAGTAGTAGTTTTAGAAGACTTAATTTCCAGCGGCGGCAGTTCTTTAGCTGCTGTAGATGCTTTGCGTGGCCAAAACATAGAAGTGTTGGGTATGACGGCTATATTCAATTACGGCTTTCCCATTGCACAGCAAAATTTCATCGACAAGTCGGTGGAACTCGTTTATCTCAGTGAATATAGCTTATTGATTGATCTGGCTCTCGCAAGAGGTTTTATAGATGCGTCCGATGCGGCAACGCTACAAAGTTGGCGGGCCTCCCCTGAAACTTGGGGTAAATAAGAGCTAGAACTTTTCTATAACTCCCAAGCCAAAAAGAGCAAAATCATATTTGATAGGATCGACAGGGTCCATTTTTTTGAGATTTTCAGTGAGTTCAATAGCCGTACGCCAATCGGTCTGTTTTCTAGTAATCAGTTTAAACTTACGGGCAATGCGATCGACGTGTAAATCACATGGACAAATTAAATGCGCAGGCTTTAGATTTTTCCATAGCCCAAAATCTACTCCCTGATCATCATCACGTACCATCCATCTTAGGTACATATTCAATCGCTTACAAGCAGAATTTCTTTCAGGCGTAGAGATGTGCTTGCGTGAGCGATGAGATGCTTCAGGCAAAGAAAAAAACAAATGATGGAAACCGGTGAGCGCCGCTTTCATACTTGAATCTTTATAAATAAAGGCGGTCTCTAAACTGTCCTCTTTTCTGTAATACCATCGTAGCCAATGTACGAAATAAAGGGTATCTGTGGCATTAAATGTACGGTGTTTGAATTTTAAAAAAGGTTTTAAATCATCAGAGGAATGATTCATAATAAAATCATAGGGATCATTGTCCATGAGCTCAAACAATTCATGGCATTTTTTTATGATGGTCTTTCGCAATCCCCAGGAAAAAACGGCGGAAAATAAGCCAGCGATCTCAATATCTTGTCGCTTTGAATATTCATGGGGTATGCTAATGGGATCTTCAGCAATAAAGTCAGGTGTATTGTAATAGGCAACTTTCTCATCCAAAAAATACTTAAGGTTTGTAAAATCCACTGATCTACCTATAATAAATTATTTTCATTCGTGCTTGTTGATCCAAGATGCCTAAATTTTCAAATACAGACGCCGTAAGACGTAACATTACCCTTTGATTTAATCCTGTATCGGGTAAGCGGCCTACCACACGCACATAGGCATTTTGATTGTTCATTAAATTGATCACTTCAAAAATAGTGCCTATGCTCAAATTCCTATGTAAAGCAAGATATTTTGGCGTATTCAATTCCGAATCAATTTTCATAACCAATCCCTCCTCAGTATACTTTTTGACACCTCCAACCTCTTTCAAAATCATTTTTGATCCATATTCGGTGGATACATAATCCGGAACTTTACTGATTTTCATGATCGTACCATCGTTAATCATAGCGGGGGGGAAAAGGAGCTTTTGACCTGTTTTCAACCTATTATTTCTTAAATTATTATAGGATTTGATGCTATCCCTCGAAATATTGAATTTTGCTGCAATTTCTTCCATATTTTCACCATTTTGGACATAATAAATATAAGAATCAAGCTCAATTTCAGATTCAATTATCTCTGTTGATATACTGTCAGAAGGAGGATCCACTTCCTTTATTTCTTCTTTTAAAACTTGGCTTGATGAGTCTTTTACATCATTCACGGCAGGTGTCTCTTTGATCAAGAGATACTGACCTACCGATAACTCATCTGCTGTCAGTGGGTTCATTTTCCTAAGTGTATCCAAAGAAAGGTGGTATTTTTTGGCAATGGCATACAAGGTTTCACCCAAAGCTACTTCATGCTGCCCATCTTGTGGTCCTGAAAGAATCTCTGAGTCCTTCTCCAAATCTTTATTGTATTGTATTTCCAATACTTGTCCGATATCCAAAGCATTGCTTTTTAAACTATTCTGTCGAATAAGGTCATCTGACGTTATATGATACTTTTTGGCTAGAGAATAGACGGTTTCTCCGCTTTTAACCTCATGAATAATAAAAAGGCTGTCTGCCCGCTGTAGTACGTTCAAAGAATCGTAGGAATGACCGGTAAGCATCGAAACCAACAAAACACAAAAAAAACAGACTCTATAAATCATAAATTTTGATATTTTTTCTATTTTGAACAAATATGAGCTTCTTTCCCAAGACCATGAAACTTTCTGCTGATATCCCATTGACCTGATCATCCAAAATAAATTCATGGACGACCTTTTCTTCCTTCAACCACAATAAATGCTTATCCATCAGCTCCTCATTTTGAAGATAATAGAGAATCAAAATATGATCATTAATCTCTAAATAAGCTACTTCTTCTTTCGGTTCTAGATTTTTTCGCCTCAAGTACGCGGCGACGGTATCAAAAGCGGATGACTTAGATGAGAAAATAGTAGGCAAAGAAATTTCTTCCATATTTTTCTCCTCCCCCAATGAAATCTCAAGAAATTCAAACCCCTCTTCCTTCAGCACCTTGCCTTTGATAAAGGTATCTGTCAATTCATGCAACTGAAAATTGGTAATCTCCTCTAAAATCACATTACTTTTCCAATCGTATCGCATCAAAGTAATAGGCCCTGGATTACGTTGATTTTGGTACACACCTATGATCAGCTGATTCCCCTTGATACCCAATAAGGTAGACCACCAATCAATTTTAATAGGGATCTTAATCTTAGTAACTTCATACGAGTGTACATGGATCACCGCAAAATAATGCTCCATCGTCTCTTCAGTACGCAGTTCAATTCCCAATTGGGAGTCAACTTGATCCACCTTGATTAACCAAATAGGATCTGTGAATTTCCATGAAAAACCGACATCTGATGTTAAATTCAATTTCTGTGTTGTAATTTTAAACAAATTTAACCCCAACAAGATCAATGCCAAACTTCAAACATGTTTTCATAGCAATCCTTGCTTGCTTATCGAGCGCTTTGATATTCGGTCAAGAAAAGACACCGCAGATACTTCATTTGAAGGTCACCAGCGATATTGATCCAAGAAGCAATCGATATGTTTCATTGGGATTGGAAAAGGCCACTGAAATGAATGTGGATTATATCATTCTCGAACTGGATACTTACGGTGGTGCTTTGACCGATGCTGATGAAATTAGAACAGCCATACTCAACTACGAAAGACCCGTTTATGCATTTATCAATAAGGATGCCGCCTCAGCAGGTGCTTTGATCTCCATCGCTTGTGACAGCATTTATATGTCAACAGGATCAAGTATCGGCGCCGCAACCGTCGTTACGGGTGAAGGTGAAGCGGCGCCTGATAAATATCAATCTTATATGAGATCCATCATGAGATCTACCGCAGAGGCTAAGGGAAGAAATCCGGAGATTGCTGAGGCCATGGTAGATGAAGAAATCCGTTTAGATTCGCTGATCAAAGACGGTAAGGTTTTGACTTTTTCCGTTTCTGAAGCCATAGAATACGGGTTTTGTGAAGCCGAAGTGGAAGGCGTCTCCGATATTATGCTCAGATCAGGTGTCGCCCAATACGATATAACCCTCTTTGAACTTGATTGGAGCGAACGATTCATTGCTCTTTTTCTAAATCCTGCCGTGAGTGGAGTGCTCATATTACTGATCTTGGGAGGCTTATATTTTGAGCTTCAATCTCCTGGCATTGGGTTTCCCATTGTTGCCTCAATGGTAGCAGCGCTTCTTTATTTCACCCCCTACTACCTCAATGGCTTGGCTGAAAATTGGGAAATCATTGTTTTTTTTGTGGGTCTATTATTAATCGCACTTGAAGTTTTTGTGATCCCCGGATTTGGACTCCCCGGCATCTTAGGATTGACCTTTACGATAGGATCTCTCACCTTGGTCATGATCAATAATGACGGTCTTAATTTTGATTTAATAGAAGCTTCTCTGCTAAATAATGCCCTCATTACCAGTCTCGTTGGATTTTTAGGGGCTCTATTCATGATGATCTTATTGGGTGCAAGATTAACCAAAACTTCTTTTTTCAACCGATTTGCTCTTACAGACGTACAAGATACTTCCACGGGATATACCTCCAGTTTCTACAATAAATCACTCATTGGCTCCATCGGAACCGTAGTAAGTATTATGCGCCCCAGTGGACGTATCATGATTGACGATACCGTTTATGATGCCTATACCCGAGGTGAATACCTCGAGAAAGGTGAAAAAATCATAGTAATTGCCTCAGAGGGTACTTCCTTAAAAGTTCAAAAATCAGCACCATGAAAGTTCTTGGCATCATCCCTTCACGCTATGAATCTACCCGTTTTCCAGGGAAATCATTAATTGACATTATGGGTAAAACCATGATTCAAAGGGTTTATGAACAGGCGAAAAAATCTAAGCAACTGAATCATTTAGTGGTCGCCACTGATGATCAAAGAATTTTTGAAGAGGTTAAAAGCTTTGGGGGATCCGTGGTCATGACAGCAAAACATCATAAAAATGGTACTGAAAGATGTCTCGAAGTAGCCCAATCACTACAGGCTCAATTTGTGGTAAACATTCAAGGAGATGAACCCTTCATTCATCCAGATCAAATTGATGAATTATGTTCCCTAATAAGCTCAGATACTGATTTGGCGACCTTGATTAAGCGCATTAAAGATCCCAGTGACCTCGGGAATCCCAACCTCGTAAAAGTGGTAAAATCCCTAGATGATCATGCCCTTTATTTCAGTCGAAGTCCCATACCTTTTGATCGGTCTATGACTAAAGCGACCACGCTGCCCTCAAACAAAGTTTATTGGAAACATATCGGCATCTATGCTTATCGTACGTCGGTGTTGTCTCAAATAGTGAACTTAAACGAAAGTGCACTTGAAAAGATAGAATCCTTGGAGCAACTGCGGTGGCTCGAAAATGGATTTAAAATCAAAACGGCCGAAACCCATTTTGAATCTACAGGAATTGATACGCCAGAAGATTTACATCATTTAATCGCTAAAATGAAAGCTGATGCTTAGTAAAAAGACTCTGGTTTGGATCTTAATCTCACTTTCGATGATCACCTTTTTATTCTCCATGAGAACACCAGAGAATCAAATATTCTATACATTTATTGCACTTGGCATTTGGGGGATTAGTTTTGTAGTAAATAAGTATTACCATCCCAATTCATAATCGAATTATTGAATGGCAAATTTCCCCTCAGATCAAGATATAAGTCATTAAACAAAAAGCCTTTATTATCAGCAAGTAATCAGTAAACCCCTTGAGCACCCAGTACCACTGAACATTTAAGATGAGTCAATTACCTAAGAAAATTTTGTTTGTAATTAATCCTATTTCAGGTAGTGGGAAACAAAAAAACATAGGTGGTGTAATCGAACGTTACTTAGATAAATTCAAGTTTTCATTTGAGCTCGTGTTCACAACACACCCTAAGCATGCAGAGGAGATTATCCTCCAGCAGCAAGCGCACTTTGACATTATAATAGCCGTAGGTGGGGATGGTTCTGTCAATCAGATAGGTGCCTCATTGATTAATTCCCCAGTAGTATTTGGTATTATACCTGCCGGATCTGGTAATGGACTGGCGCGACATTTAAATATTCCATTGAATTTTAAGGGCGCCATTGAGTTAATTAATTCTTATCAACAGCCTATAAAAATGGATGTCGCTAAGATGAATGGGCACTGTTTTTTATCTACGGCTGGGACTGGGTTTGATGCCCATGTCGCTTGGAAATTTTCAACTGCAACTACTCGAGGTTTTTTAACTTATGCCAAAATTACCGTCCAAGAATTATTTAAATACAAAATAAAAAAATATAAATTAGAGATCAATGACCAAATCATTGAGGTGAACGCCTTGGCAGTGACCATAGCGAATTCAAACCAATATGGAAATAATGCTTATGTGTCACCCCAGTCCAAGTTGGACGATGGCTTTTTGCGATTGATCGTCATTAAAGCATTTCCTGTTTATTATGCACCCCTAATGATTTTTCGCCTTTTTAATAAAAGCTTGCTCAAAAGCAAATTCGTTGATATGCATAAATTAAAAAAAATAGTCATAACCTCACCTACTGAGCACGTACAATTAGATGGCGAATCTTTGACTATGAAGCAAAAGCTTAACATAAAGATTATTCCTCATTGCCTACATATCATTGGCAATATTCAATGATGCCACGAACAATGAGTCCCATTGAAAAAAACTATTTCATTTCATGCATCTCCAACAATACTTCCTCTGTCGCCCTTAAAATAGCAGCCACTTCAGCAGATTGAATGACATTGGAAATAAAAAGCGATTCGAATTGACTGGGTGCTAAGTAGATGCCTCGGGACAACATTCCACGAAAATAGGCACCAAACAATTGGGTGTCGGTACTCTTGGCTGTTTCAAAATTCGTCACCTTCTGATCCGTGAAGAATAAACTGTACATACTCCCTATCTGGTTGATCGTATACTTGAGGCCTTGACGCGATAAGATCTTGGTTGTGCCTGTAGTTATCTGGCGTGTTGTCTGTTCAACTTGTTTGTAGATTTCTGGGTGTTCGTGTAATTTCCTCAAAATGGCCATTCCTGCAGCCATCGCTACAGGATTCCCAGACAACGTACCCGCTTGATAAATCGGTCCCTCTGGAGCTATTTGATTCATGATCTCTCTCGAACCTCCATAGGCACCGACAGGTAACCCTCCCCCAATGATCTTTCCAAAGGTGGTGAGATCAGGCTTTACTCCCAACAACTCCTGTGCACCGCCTGCCGAAAGTCTAAAACCGGTCATTACTTCATCAAAAATTAATAATATTTTATGGGCATCACATCTCGCTCTAAGGCCTTGTAAAAAATCATCATTTGGAAGTACGCAACCCATATTACCCGCAACAGGTTCGACAATAATAGCACATATTTCATTTTCATTTTCGGCAAGCACACGATCAATAGCCCTCAAATCATTGTATGGCGCCAATAAAGTATCACGACTCGTTCCCTTGGTAACTCCCGGGCTATCGGGAACTCCCAAGGTCGCTGCTCCACTTCCTGCGGCCACCAAAAAAGCATCTCCATGACCGTGGTAACAGCCCTCAAACTTGATGAATTTATTCTTTCCAGTATAACCTCTGGCCAATCGAATGGCAGACATCGTAGCCTCCGTTCCAGAATTGACCATTCTAATTTTCTCAATGGAAGGTACCATTTCAATGATTAATTCAGCAATTTCCACCTCTCTTCTACCTGGAGCTCCAAATGAAGTCGAACTTTTCACAGCTTCAAAAATGGCTTTTTCAACTTCTTCGTTGGCATGGCCTAAAATCATAGGTCCCCAAGAGTTGATGAGGTCTATATAGGCATTGTCATCTTCATCATATAAATAGGCTCCTTTGGCACGAGACATGAAAATAGGATCTCCTCCTACCGACTTAAAAGCCCTTACTGGTGAGTTCACGCCTCCAGGTATCAAAGTCTTTGCACGCTCAAATAATGCTTTACTGTTTCGGGTGTTCATTTAATTCAATCGCTTAAGCCTAAAATCTTGCATTTCTATGATGGGTACTACTTGATTATCTCGCGTACCTGGATACCAATTTCCCTCCATGAGGTATCCTTCCATCAAATCCATATTCAAACTGTTTTGGAAATATTTTCCATGTTCATTCAACTTACCTCCAATGAACATAATGAATTCATAGCCCAATTGATGATAAGTTGAAGGTGACTGATGAAATTCAGAAAGAAAATCGTCTCTGAATTGCTCATATACTAACGACTCTTTATCAATAAAATCGTCGACCGCCAGCTTCACATTAAGTTTTTGTAGTAGTTCATAGTTTACCGTTCGCTCAAAAAACCAATTACCATAACCGTAAACACTCACCTTTTCATCACGATTTACGAGCGCTCCCAATAAGTTATTGATGACCGTACTTGACTCGGTAGCTATAAACATATGATTGATAGAATCCTTTGGAAAAATAAATTTATCTTCATAGGCAACCAGCCATTTACCCGTTTCTTGATCAATTAAATAATCAGCTACCTCATCCGCATAAATGATTTTTCTTCCTGATATTTCGGAAATTGAATCAGCGTCATTTTTTGTGTAGTATACCTTCTTTGTTTCTATCCAATCATCCAACAGAAGCTTTGAACTATTCTCATCCAAATGTTTGAATCCCAATATATTAAACCCTTTTCCCTCTAGAAAATCTCGATAAACCTGTCCTGATATTGAATCTCGATCATTTTGATAAAATATGGCGACATTCTTGTTGGTGTCAGATTCAGCCACAAACTCAGCTAACTTAAGAGCAACAGTTTTGGATTTGGGCTTGAACATAAAAGCAAAAGGATTATCCCCAATGAATTCTTCGTTGTTGGTAAACGGATTGATAATATTGATACTATCCTTTATTGAAAGAGATTTGACGCTACTGATAGGCCCTGCATACAAAGGCCCCACAATAAGATCTGCCTCATTCAAATAAGGCAACAAAGTATCTGTGGTACTTTTCGACTTTTGTGTGTCAAAATCATAAAAATTTAATTGGATACCTTTAGACCTAAGGACAGATTGTCCATGCAGCATACCTTGATAAAATTCAATGATCACTTTATTTCTGATGACTGTATTCGGATTTCCTAGGGAGTCAAACATGAAAGGTAAAGTCACTGCAATCGCGTAAGACGATGCATATTCATCTTTTAGACTCCCATTAATTAAATTTTCATTGGTGAAATTGTATTTAGATTTCAATTGATTGACGATGGGTACATATTCAGATAAGTCTTTTTCAATGATTAATTTTCTCGCCAAAATAAGTGACAATTGACGATAATTGGGATGCGCTCTATTGTGTTCAAGCAAATCTGTCACGGATAAATCCAAACAGTATTTGTTGATTACCCTTGATGAAAATTTCGAATCCCTGGCATAAGCATTATAACGATCTAAAAAATTAAAAGCAGCAGCATATTCATTCAACTCAAAATATGCTAAGGTTAACCAATAAAACACCTCGTCTTGTTCTGGCCAATTGGGGAATTCCTTTTCAATTACCTCCCAATTGTCAATGGCCCTGTTATAATCTGCGTTCTTACTGTAACACAAACCTTTAAAAAAATAGGCATAAACACCAAGCTGAGGGTCAGTTTTCAATACTTCAAAAGCGCTCATTGCGGATCTAAGCTGTTGATTTGACATCAACCTTTTGGCTTCATTGAATTCATCTCTGGGATTAGACTGCCCTAAGCCCATCAAAGTATTCAATAATAAAAACAATATGGTTATTCCTTTCAGCATTACTCCCACTCTATGGTTGCAGGTGGTTTAGAAGAGATGTCGTATACAACCCTATTGACTCCCTTCACTTTATTTATAATGTGATTAGACATGCGACCCAAAAATTCATACGGCAAATAACACCAATCTGCAGTCATGCCATCCAAGCTAGATACTGCCCTTAATGCGACCACCTGCTCATAAGTCCGCTCATCACCCATCACCCCAACGGACTGAACTGGAAGCAACATAGCCCCTGCCTGCCAGACCTGATGATAGAGGCCTTCATCTTTAAGTCCTTGAATAAAAATATGATCTACTTCCTGAAGGATACGTACCTTTTCAGCATTGATGCTTCCTAAAATACGTATGCCTAATCCTGGCCCGGGAAAAGGATGCCTTCCTAAGATCTCTTTTGAAATATCAAGGGTGGCCCCAACCTTTCGCACTTCGTCTTTAAACAAAGTGTTTAATGGTTCCAATACCTTTAAATTCATTTTTTCTGGCAAGCCACCGACGTTGTGATGTGATTTGATGGTTACCGAAGTCCCATTTACGGAAACGGACTCTATGACATCAGGATAAATTGTTCCTTGACCGAGCCATTTAACATTTTTGATTTTTTTAGCTTCTTGCTCAAAGACATCAATGAATACACGTCCAATAGCCTTTCGCTTGGCCTCAGGTTCTTCCAAACCTTCCAATGCGTCATAGAACAATGATTTAGCATCAACGCCTTTCACATTCAAGCCCAATCCTTTGTATGAAGTAAGTACTTCCTCAAATTCGTTTTTTCGAAGTAACCCGTTGTCTACAAATATACAATACAGATTCTCACCTATGGCTTTGTCTATCAGTACGGCAGCGACCGAACTATCCACACCTCCTGACAACCCCATAACGACCTTGTCATTACCTATTTTTTCTTTCAATTTAGCTATGGTAGACTCTGCGAAAAGATCTGAAGTCCATGATTGACTCGCCCCACATATTTTTACAATGAAATTTTCAATCAGCTGCTTACCTTGTTCAGAATGCGTCACCTCTGGATGAAATTGAATGCCATAAACAGGCCTATCCTTCCATTTAAAAGCTGCAACAGGTATGTTTTCAGTAGAGGCTATTTGTTCAAATACTTCAGGTAACTCCACTATGGTGTCTCCATGAGACATCCATACCGTACTCCCAACATTAACTTGACTCAATAAATCTGTCACATCCTTCACTTGATTCAAGTTGGCCCGTCCGTATTCTCGATGCGCTGATTTGGCTACTTTTCCCCCCATTTTTTTGGCTAACAATTGGGCACCATAACAAACGCCCAATAAAGGTAAATTTCCAAAAACTTCAAGCGCCACATCTGGTGCCTCTTCATCCAAAACAGAACAAGGACTTCCCGATAAAATAACACCAATGAAGCTGTCAAGAGCCACTTCATTTGATTTATTAAAAGGATGAATTTCACAGTATACATTTAATTCTCGAACCCTTCGAGCAATCAATTGTGTATATTGGGAACCAAAATCAATGATCAGAATTTTATCTAACATGTTACAAAATTAATAGAATCTAATCAGCATAAAAGCCCTAGTATGATTTTAACAGAAAAAAGAATGTCTAAGTCAGAGCTTCAAAAAATATTGAAATCATTCTTCCCTAACTTAGAAGAAGCGTCTCTGGATGCCTTTATGAAGCATGCTTCATATTTAAAATCTACCAAGGGTACAAAATTAATTTCTGAAGGAAAGAGACATCGTTATTTCTACTTAATCTTAAAAGGAGGTGTCAAATCTTACTATTCAAAAGAATCAAGAGAAGTATGCATGTGGTTCGCATTCAAAAATGAAGTTGTTGGAACAATTACAACATATGAAGGCTTACCCTCAAAAGAAACGATTGAATTATTAGAGGATTCAGAATTGATAAAATTCAATATCGAAAAAATAAAAGAGCTAACACTAACAGATTTGTCCATTAGTCACCTGATGAATGGTATTATCATAGAACATACCCTATATCTTGAGGAAAGACTCTATCAATTACAGTTCATGACCAGTAAAAAACGCTATAAAGTACTTTATGAATCAACTCCCGAAATATTTCAAGAAGTCTCCCTTACTGATATCGCATCATATCTAGGAGTAACTAGAGAAACGTTGAGTAGAATAAGATCTAAGTAATGGCTTTGTGATAAATGTCAAATGAATTCAGATGAGAATCAATTAATCTTGCGTCTTGATGATTTTTAAAATATCTACACACATGAAAGAACTAATTAAAATTAAATCTCTTTTTTCATTATCATTCCTTGTTCTTCCATTTTCATTTATGGCTTGCAACAAAGATGAAAATCCAAATACTTCTGGGAATCCCGAAAACGAGCTTCAAGGAAATATCGAAAATGGGTTTCAAGGAAATGTAATCATCGTAGGTGCAGGAGCTTCTGGATTAGCTGCTGCCAAAAAATTGGAAAAGGAAGGAATTAGCTATCAAATATTAGAAGCAACTGACAAACTTGGTTGTAGGATCCAGAAAAATGAAAATTTTGCAGATTTTCCTATCGATTTAGGTGCTGAGTGGATTCATGAAGATAAATCGATTTTGAACTTTTTAATAGATCAACCAGGAAATGAACCAAATGTTGAAACTATTTTATATCAACCCATGAATGTTCAGCAGGTAGTTGATAATATTATTTCACAAATCCCAAATGAAGAAATGATTGATTATTATGCAGGGTATATAACAGAATATAAATTTAAGAATACGACGTGGTATGATTTTATTCATGAAAATTTTGCGCAAAATATCGAACAAAATATCATCTATAATGCTAGGATTACAACTATAAACTACACGGGAGATCAAGTAGTATTGACGACAGAAAATGGTATGGAATATAAAGCTGATAAAGTGATTCTAACTGTTTCTATAGGTGTACTTAGGTCCAACGCTATTACTTTCAACCCTCCATTACCCGCAAAAAAAATCACTGCTATTCAAGATATTGAATTTTTGCCAGGGTTTAAATTGTTTATGCGGTTTTCTGATCAATTCTATCCAGATGTTATTTCATCTGAAACAAGTAGTGGAGAAAAAACATATTATGATGCTGCTTATGGTAAGGAATCGCAAGATCATGTTTTAGGGTTATTGTCTACAGGTATTTCAGCTCAAGAATATTATTTATTGGGCAATTCAGATTCAATTGTAAGTTCTGTAATTCAAGAGTTAGATGGTTATTTTAACGGACTTGCCTCTCAAAATTATCTAGGATCTTATATATACGAGGATTGGGGTCAACATACCTTTACCCAAGGGACTTGGACATCTGATTTTGAGAAATCAGCTATAAAATTAAATGACTCTCTTGATGATAAAGTGTATTTTGCTGGAGAAACTTATAATACTCATGGAATCACCCCTAATCGAGGTTTTTATATAATCCGCGGCTCTGTGCAAAGTGCTATACTATCGGGTTATGATGTTGTCGAGCAAATATTAGAGTAATTATATACGCCACAACAACTAGCTACAACAATGGCTAGTTGTGGCTGCTATTTGCATCGATTTGAGCAGTCAGAGACTATTCAAAAGTAAAGTTCCAGAAGAAATTTTTGTAATCTCATTATCACAACTACACATATTCAAAACTGTTAAAGGTAATTATATCATCATGATCCACAAATGAAAGCCTGCGCCAAGCCTAGTTGTTTTATTTATTTTACTAGTAAGTGAGAGCAGTAGATACTGTTCAAGAGAATGTCGTGATACAAAAAAAGCTTTAGTGGAGGACAAGAAAGTGGATACAAAAAACCAAAGATTCCTTCAGTTCAAGATAAATATAATCACGACTATAGATTTGCCTTTTCTTCTAGCATGAAAGATCAGTTAATGTGCATTCAATGGCATGAGAAGCGCGATAAAGGGCTAAGGAAAAGAGAAAAAATGATGCAGTTTTAACCTTAAAATTGACTTAACAAATTCATTCCACCAATCTTCTACCCGTACTTTGAAAAGACTAAAAAAGTGCCTATAATTGCTCAATAAGTAGGTTATTTTCTAAATTGATTATTGCAGAAAATTCGTTTATTTAGCATCAATAAGTTGAACCAAACTTCTGAAGCCATCCTTATTACTCATCTAAAAAGTTCAAAAAATGCAGAATAAACAAAGAATTGGATTGCTCTTCGATATGGATGGAGTCATCGTTGACAATCATATATATCACTACAGAGCCTGGCAAGCGTTGGCCAAAACTTATGATCTAGATCTAAATGAAGAAGATTATCGAAATCACATGAATGGCAGAACGATCGGGGAAGTCGTCAGGTTTCTCCAAAAAAATGCCTCAGAAGAAGAAGTGAAAAGAATCGGAATAGAAAAAGAAGTCCTCTATCGTAATTTATATCAACCTTTTTTAACGCCTACCAAAGGATTGTGGAGCTTCCTAAGTAATGCACAAGAACACAAAATTCCTATGTGCATAGGCACCAGCGCGCCTAAAGAAAATGTCAGTTTTACCATAAACGGATTGGGCATCGGTCATTATTTTAAAACGATTCTTGATGATCGATCAGTAACCAAAGGAAAGCCCCATCCAGAAATATATCAAAAATGTGCCCAGTCTATAGGATTACCCAATGAACAATGTATCGTTTTTGAAGATGCGCTCGCAGGTATCGAAGCAGGAAAAGCAGCAGGATCAAAAGTGATAGCTTTGGCCACTTCGCACGAAAGATCAGCATTAAATGCTGATCTGGTCATCAATGACTTTTCTGAAATCAATATTCAAACGTTGTATGATTTATTTTAAATGAAAAAAAGAAATATTTATGGGATGATCCTACTTGTCATTTTATCTGCTCGGGTCTCACTTGCACAAGAAATGAAAATTGCCCGATTAAAATATGATGGCGGCGGTGATTGGTATGCAAACAGAACGGCACTGCCAAATTTGATCGCCTTCACTAATGAAAATATAAAAACAGATTTGTATAAAAATGAAGATCAGGTGGACGCAGGTAGCCCTGATCTGTTTTTGTATCCCTATGTTTACATGACGGGTCATGGAAATGTCGATTTCAACGCTATCCAATCCAGCAATCTCAGAAAATATCTGACCTCCGGTGGCTTCCTTCACATTGATGATAATTATGGTTTAGATCCCTTTATTCGACTAGAGATTAAAAAAGTATTTCCAAATAACGAGTGGGTAGAACTTCCTTTTGATCACGAAATCTACCATCAATATTATGATTTTGATAGAGGTCTTCCCAAAATTCACCAACATGATGGACAGCCCCCACAAGGTTTTGGGATATTCCATGAAGGCAAACTCGTTGTCTTTTACACCTATGAATGTGACCTAGGCAATGGTTGGGAAGATGCCTCCATACATAATGATCCTGCAGATGTAAGGTTGAAGGCGTTGAAGATGGGCGCAAATATAATTTCCTACGCTTTCAGTGCGAATTTATAGTTCATTAGAATATTTCTTTAAATAAAGCCTTTCGTAAATTTTTTATTTCAATTAGAGAATGCTGTCTACATATCCTAGTCGAACTCCTATCCACTGATTATATTTGCATTAGAATGAAAAAAGTTGCTTTCTATACGCTGGGCTGTAAGTTGAATTTTTCGGAAACATCAACCATCGCAAGATCCTTTGAAGCCAGGGGCTATCGCAAAGTACCCTTTGATCAAGCTCCGGATATCTTCATTATTAATACCTGTTCTGTAACGGATAATGCAGATAAAAAATGTGCTAAAATAGTTCGTGAAGCTAAAAAAATCGCGCCTGAATCTTTTGTGGCCATCATAGGTTGCTATGCCCAACTGAAACCCAAAGAAATCAGTAATATTTTAGGAGTTGATGCCGTTTTGGGTGCTGCTGAAAAATTTAGAATGTTTGATTATATCGAGGAATTCATCCCTCAATCCAAAACTCAAGTTTTTACTTCCGAAATCAAAACTGCCGATGTCTTTAATGCGTCTCATTCTTATGGAGATAGAACTCGAACATTCCTTAAAGTCCAAGACGGCTGCAATTATAAATGTGGCTTCTGCACCATTCCTTTAGCCAGAGGTAAAAGCCGAAGTGAATCTATCGAAAACATACTTAATCAAGCCAACCAAATTGCTTTAACGGAAGTAAAAGAAATAGTCCTGACGGGAGTCAATATTGGAGATTTTGGCATTCAAGGAGGAAAGCGAAAAGAAAAGTTCATCGATCTACTTAAAGCACTAGATAATGTTGAAGGCATTGATAGATTTCGAATCTCTTCGATAGAGCCCAACTTATTAACCGAAAAAATCATTGATTTTGTAGCGAAATCGAAAAGGTTTGTCCCCCATTTTCATATTCCACTTCAATCAGGAAGTGACCTCATATTGCATGATATGAAACGAAGATATGATACAAGTTTATATGCTGAACGAATTAAAAAAATCAAAGCCATCATGCCCCATTGTTGTATAGGCGTTGATGTGATCACAGGGTTCCCGGGTGAAACTAAAGCAGAATATTTGAAGACTTATGATTTTTTACGTGAGTTGGATGTTTCTTATCTTCATGTATTTACCTATTCTGAAAGAGAAAATACCCGGGCTTTTGAAATGGCGAATCCGGTACCTAAAAAAGAAAGACAGAAACGATCTGTTATGCTTAGAACACTTTCTGAAAAGAAAAAGAGGTACTTTTATGAAACCCAAAAAGACCAAATAAGAACGGTTTTATTTGAAGACAATATTGAAGATGGGGAGATGCAAGGCTATACAGAGAACTATGTTCGTATTACTGCAAAATATGATCCGATGCTCACCAATGAACTAAAAAAAGTAAGATTGTCTGAGTTGGATAAAAAAGGCAACTTTCAAGTCTTAGAAATAGAAGAATATTTACCCATCCTTAAATAGAAAGTATGAAACTCATTTGCATAGGCCGCAATTATGTGAAGCATATCCAAGAACTGGGAAATGAAAAACCAGAAAGCCCCATTATTTTCTTGAAGCCAGACTCGGCACTCATCAAAAATAATGATCCTTTTTACTATCCTGACTTTTCGACTGATATTCACTACGAAGTTGAAATTTTGGTTAAAATTAAAAAAGTCGGTAAATCTATTCCTGCCAACTTTGCACACAAGTATTACGACGAAATTGGATTGGGCATTGATTTAACCGCTAGAGACCTACAAAGTAAAGCCAAAGCTAAAGGCTTGCCATGGGATCTAGCTAAGGGTTTCAATGGCTCAGCTCCCATTTCGAACTTTATCAATAAGCATCCTTTTAACGTACAAGACCTCAACTTTTCATTGAAATTGAATAACATTACCGTTCAATCGTCTAATACTTCGCTTATGCTGTGGTCTATTGATGAAATGATTGCCTACGTATCCCAATATATGACTTTAAAAAAGGGAGATATATTGTTTACTGGCACTCCTGAAGGCGTAGGGCCCATCAAAATTGGAGATCAACTTGAAGGCTTTATTGAATCCCAAAATATGTTTCATTTTGAGATACGTTAGTTTCTTCATTATTGGGTTACTTCCCTTTCTTGTAAAGGCTCAAGTCACTCCAAAATATATCTTCCCCATCAACAGCGGGTCACAACAATACTTGGCGGGTACCATGGGAGAAATTCGACATAACCACTTTCATGCAGGCCTCGACATCAAAACAGAGGGTAAAATCGGCATTCCAGTGCTAGCCATTGCCAATGGATATGTATCAAGGATTGGCGTCAGTGAAGGGGGCTACGGTCATGTACTTTATCTAACCCACTTAGACGGGAAAACATCTGTATATGCCCACCTTCAGCGTTTTGAGGAGGATTTAGAAAATTATACTCTTAACCAACAATATCAAAAAGAAACTTATCCTATTCAATTGTTTCCTCAAAAAAACAAATTTTATTTCAATCAGGGAGATACCATAGGTTACTCAGGGAATAGTGGGTCTTCCTCAGGACCCCATCTTCATTTTGAAATGAGAAATGCAAAGCAAGAATTCCTCAATCCATTTGATGAGTTTTCATTCAGTGAAATTCAAGATAATATCGCCCCTAGAATAAAATATCTTGCATTTAAATGCCTTGATCTCGATGCTCGCGTCAATGGTGCTTATGGTACCCTATTGGTTCAACCTACTAAAAAAAATAATCTGTTTAGCATTCAAAAATCCATTCATCTCTCGGGAAATATTGGAATTGAAATATATCATTATGATAATATGAGCGGCGCACCCAATCGAAATGGAATTCCAGAAATCATACTTAAAGTCAATCAAGATACCCTATTTCATCAACTCAAAAAATCAATGTCTTTTGCTAAACAGCGAGACATATCAGCCCATATTGACTACCCCTATGCGATAGACAAACACATCACCCTCAATAAATTATATAAAGCGGATGGAAATAAGCTCGATTTTTATATAAAAACCAATCAAGGTTATCTTTTTGACGAAATCCCTCATGAATTGGAAATCATATTAAAGGATAATCATCAAAATATTTCTACCCTTCAAGCGACGTTAAATAATGAAGGCCCTTACGATAATTACTTCCCACATGTGACCACCTTTGAAATAGATGAAAATCAATTGCATTATGTGAGTACTGATGCTTCATCTCAGATCTTCCTCGAGGACGCATTCATTCCCCTTCAACCCTATTTATCAAATGAAAACCAGTATTATTATTTGTGGGATTTGAGGTCTGGATTGCCCGATTTTATCGAATCAGGAAACTTGAAGATTCAACCCCATTTTTTCACTGAAATACCTTCGGGTATCGATTATTCATTTCATAATGAAGATTTTATTCTAGAGGTCAATAAAAAATCATTGTTTGACACCCTTTATTTACAGTTTACCAAAGAATATGATTCCTTACAGGAGAAGTTGGTTTATACCTTTAATGACCGAACCGTCCCTTTAAGAAAAGACGTTATCATTTCTCTCCATGACACTGATCCTCAAAAAAATCAATACCAAGTATTTAAAGTAGATAAAAAAAATCGCTTAGATTATGTTGGAAGCGAGCAAAATACTGCAGGCCGTTTTACTTTTAAAACCCGGGAATTAGGGACGTTCACGCTAGATAATGACACCATAAAGCCCGTTATTAAACCCATATCTTGGGATAGAATGGGTCTCAGATTTATGATAAAAGATCTCAAATCAGGAATTAAGTCTTATCATGCAACTCTTGATGACCATTTTTTGTTAATGGAATATGATGCTAAGAAGAATGTACTATCAGCACGTCCGAAAAACGAGGAAAAGCCCATAAAAGGCCTTTTCGTGTTAGAAGTTGAAGATAACTTTGGTAATAAAACTAAAATTAGTAAACCCTTATGATTACATTAAAAATAGGCGATGTCGCTCCAGAATTCTCGGCCATCAATCAAGATGGGAAAATGATCAATCTCACAGATTATAAAGGAAAAAAATTGGTACTGTATTTTTATCCAAAAGACAATACGCCTGGATGCACGACCCAATCTTGCAACTTGCGTGACAACTATACCCTGCTACAAAAACAAGGCTACGAAATATTTGGCATCAGCCAAGATTCTGAGAAATCACATCAAAAATTTATCGAAAAGCAAGCATTGCCTTTCGATTTAATCAGTGATGCAGATCATAAGGTACATCATCTTTATGGTACATGGGAACTAAAAAAGTATATGGGTAAAGAATACATGGGGACCCTCAGAACCACTTTTGTCATCGATGAAAAAGGCCAAATTTCTGATGTTATTGAAAAAGTTAAAACGGACAATCATGCTGCCCAAATTTTAGAAAAATAAAAGGCTCACTCACCTATCAATAGCTACTGATAGGGTATCTCACGTTCAAGCCTATACCTTGAACGTTAAGTTACATTGTTGATAAAATTTGGACGGCTGGGCGCCAGTCCATGACAAGGATCAGTAGGACATTTTTAAACTGGTAAGCCCATCCCACTTCTGCCGTGAGCCCTGTTTTTAAGGGTTCACCGCTAAATGCATAAGGTCCTGTATCGACCTACCCATGTAAGACTTCCCCTTCTATGGGCTGGTAAATAAAATCCAACAAGGCATCCACTCCCACCCCATTGGTAAAGGAAATATCTGCATGTATTCTTGTAAAATCGGTAGTAATAAAAACACCATCAATAGCTACACTACTCCCTCCGGTCACCGATCCAAACCTAAGGCCTATTTCTTGAAATTAAAAAGACAGATAAACACCTAATAGACCAAATCCAAGTAAAAATATTTTATTCGTTTGCTGAGCTGTTTTGAAATATTATATGTCGACTGTCTTTAAACGCAATTCTTTGAGAGATAAATTAATTATATCGATCAAATAATATTAAAATGAACATTTTTAACTGCAATAATTGTTAGATTAGAGACATAATTTTGAGTTAACCACAAACATTAGTAACCGAATGAGCTATAATGAAAAATGATAATTCATCCATTAATAAAGTAGTTGATACCGCCATTCGATTGATCAGCTTGGGTCTCATCGCTTATTTGTGTGTTTCAATTTTAAAACCATTCATTAATCCCCTTTTTTGGGGAATTATTTTTGCCGTAGCCTTAGATCCATTCTATCGAAAAATAGATCAACTAATAGGGCACAAAAGCAAAATCACAAGTATCATCACGGTATTGCTTACTTTCATGGTTATTTCTGTGCCACTTTATTTATTTTTAGAATCTGCGATTCGAGGTATTACAGATATTGGATCTATGTATGCTTCAGGTAAATTTTTAATTCAAACTCCTAATGAAAGTATCAAAGCCATTCCGCTCATCGGTGATTGGATCTATGATTCATGGCAATTGGCTTCTCAAAACCTCCCCTCTCTACTCAACCAATATCAAGATTATTTAAAGCAATTTGGATTATTTTTGCTGGATTCAATTCTAGGTACGGGGATCACCATTATCAATCTTGCACTTTCTGTGCTCATCGCAGGCATCTTGCTTTATTCCAAAGGCACCAACAAAGTAGTTTATAAGTTATTTGAAAAAATAGCAGGGGACTTTGGAGTTGAATTTGCTTCCATTACCGAGCAAACCATCAGAAATGTGGTCAAGGGGATTTTGGGAGTTGCTGTTATTCAAGCCACCTTAGCTGGATTTGGATTTTTAATGGTTGACCTTCCCTATGCCGGCCTATGGGTTTTAATTTGTTTAATTCTAACAATCATACAAGTGGGTCCTGGATTCGTCATTATACCCGTCATCATTTGGCTATTCTTGACAAGAGAGTTAGTACCTGCCTCGATTTGGTCCACTTATTTAGTCATTGTCATGTTATTAGATAATATTCTTAAACCTATATTTTTAGGAAAGGGAGCATCCGTTCCCACAGTAGTTATATTTTTAGGTGCCATTGGAGGTTTTCTATTTAAAGGTTTTCTGGGTTTATTTTTGGGTGCCATCATTTTATCGATTACCTACAAATTACTGATTACTTGGTTAGGTTTAGAAAGCATCAATACTGAAAATACAATAATCAATGAAGAACCATGAACGACAGAATAAAGGTTAGGTAAAATAAAAAGTCATCCTAATTATTCGAATTAAGTTAAATCCAATTTGCCTAAAGAAATCTGTTTGAGTTCTTTTTAAAATACGACCATCATATCTTTAATATTATAAAAAATAAATTCAAATTTTCAGTAAGTTTGCCAAATAAAAAAAATAGGTATGGCCAACATCGCTGAATTAGAAAAAATAGCCAGTCAGGTTCGAAGAGATATCGTGAGAATGGTGCATTCATGCCAATCGGGGCATCCGGGAGGTTCATTAGGATGTACAGAATATTTGATTGCACTCTATTTCTCTATCATGAAACATGATACAAAATTTAATATGAAAGGGATTGAAGAAGATCTTTTTTTCATATCAAACGGTCATATATCACCCGTATTTTACAGCGTGTTGGCTCGAGTAGGATATTTTGATGTCTCCGAACTAGCTACTTTTCGCAAAATAAACTCAAGACTTCAAGGACATCCTGCTACTGAAGAAGGCCTACCAGGTATCCGGATGTCTGCGGGATCATTGGGCCAAGGACTGTCTGTAGCCTGCGGTGCAGCTTTAGCCAAAAGATTAAATAATGATCCTAGAAATGTCTTTTGCCTGATGGGCGATGGCGAACAACAAGAGGGTCAGGTATGGGAAGCCGCTATGTTCGCAGCCCACAATAAATTAGATCACTTGATTGCCACCATAGATTACAATGGTCAGCAAATTGATGGACCTGTGGATGAAGTCTTGTCTCTCGGTGACCTTGCCGGAAAATACAAAGCCTTTGGCTGGACCGTCCTTTCTTGTGAGGGCAATGATATGTCAGCAATCCTATCAATGCTCAATGAGGCCATCGATCAAACCGGAAAGGGAAAACCCATCATGATCCTCATGAAAACGGCTATGGGAAAAGGTGTTGACTTCATGGAAGGATCTCACAAATGGCATGGCATACCTCCCAATGACGCGCAATTAGAAGATGCGTTGAATCAACTTGAAGAAACTTTAGGCGATTATTAATATGAAATATCAGTATACTGAAAAAAAAGATACCCGATCAGGTTTTGGAGACGGACTTACCGCACTAGGAAGAAGTCATCCTGAAGTAGTTGCACTTTGTGCAGACCTCGTAGGTTCTCTCAAGATGGCCAACTTCATTAAAGAAAATCCTTCAAGATTTTTTCAAATGGGCATCTCAGAAGCGAATATGATGGGAACTGCTGCCGGTCTGGCAACGGCAGGTAAAATTCCTTTTACTGGGACTTTTGCCAACTTCTCAACGGGACGTGTTTACGATCAACTCAGACAATCCATAGCTTATTCAGAAAAAAATGTCAAAGTGTGTGCCTCCCATGCTGGTCTCACGCTAGGAGAAGATGGTGCCACGCATCAGATTCTGGAAGATGTGGGTATGGTCAAAATGTTACCCAATTTTACCGTAATCGTGCCTTGTGATTACCATCAAACCAAAGCAGCCACCATCGCAATTGCTGATCATGAGGGTCCTGTTTACTTGAGGTTTGGAAGACCTAGTTGGCCTATTTTCACAAATCCAGAAGAACCTTTTGTGATAGGAAAAGCTCAAAAAATGATTTCTGGAAGCGACGTTACCATCATGGCCTATGGGCACATGGTATGGAAAGCTATAGAAGCAGAAGCCATCTTGGCAGCCGAAGGCTTTTCTGTTGAAGTCATCAATATGCATACCATCAAACCCTTAGATGTAGCTGCAATCTTAGATTCTGTGAACAAAACAGGATGTATCGTCACGGCAGAAGAACATAACATCAATGGTGGTCTCGGCGAAAGCGTCGCACGAATCATTGGCCAAAATCATCCTTGTCCGCAAGAATTCGTTGCGGTAAATGATACCTTTGGCGAGAGTGGGACGCCCGATCAATTACTAGAGAAATATGGCTTGAGTACTGAAAATATAGTTTTAGCAGCTAAAAGAGCCATCGAAAGAAAATAAATATACGACACAATCTACGATACCGAAAATAAGGCCAATTTGTCCAAATCCTTAACTCAACGTCAATTTTTACAATTGGTGGCACAAACTTCTGAGGAACCGCTCATGGTAGAAGTAGCCAGTGCTGAGGGTTGTTATGTGTATGATCAACAAGGGAAAAAGTATTTTGATCTGATCGCTGGTATTGGAGTGAGCAGTGTGGGGCACCGACATCCAGCCGTCATTGATGCCATCAAAAGTCAAGTAGATAAAAATCTTCATGTAATGGTTTTTGGGGAATTTGTACAAACACCGCAAGTGAAATTGGCCGAAGCCTTGTCTAAAACCCTTCCAGATCCACTTGAAGTTACCTATTTTGTCAATTCTGGAAGCGAAGCTGCTGAGGGTGCACTCAAATTAGCCAAAAGATATACTGGACGCTTCAATATAATCTCTTGCATTGATGGCTATCATGGATCAAGTCATGGTGCCTTATCTGCAAGTGGCAATGAAAACCTGAAACAAAACTTCCGTCCCCTACTCCCAGGATTTCAACACATTGCCTTTGGAAATGTCTCTTCTCTCGATTTGATAGATTTTAATACCGCAGCGGTAATTATAGAAACCGTACAAGGAGAAGCGGGTGTACGTATGGCTGATAAGGCCTATTTTAAAAAATTACGGAAAAAATGTAATGAGACTGGAGCGCTTTTAATCCTCGATGAAATACAATGTGGATTTGGTAGAACGGGAAAGCTTTGGGCCTTTGAACATTATGACATTCAGCCTGACATTCTCCTGGCTGCAAAAGGTATGGGAGGCGGCATGCCCATAGGCTGCTTCATCAGTTCAAAAGAAATCATGAGTTCATTAAAACAAAACCCTATCCTTGGACATATCACTACTTTTGGGGGCCACCCTATAAGCACGGCCGCTTCGCTAGCGACCCTAGAAACTATTCAAAATGAAAACTTAATCGATCAGGTAGCTGGAAAAGCCTTGTTGTTTAAGAAATTACTCAAACATGATCTGATCAAGTCGATTCGAAATCAGGGGTTGCTCATGGCCGTAGAATTCGAATCTTATGAAGTTCTTAAAAGAATCATTGACAGAGCCTTAGAAGCTGGGATTATCACAGACTGGTTCTTGTTTTGTAACAACAGCATGCGGATCGCCCCACCCCTTACTATTTCAGAAATTGAGATCAAAGAAGTTTGCCAAACTTTACTAAAATCAATTGAATGGGTATCTAAAAACCCGCTCAGTTATTAGCGCTTTTTAATAATAAAAAAAGGAATGCGCGTCAACACATTCCTTTTTCTTCAATGAATATAAACTAAATTATACGTCAGCAGATTTAACTGTTTTTATAATCACTGCTGCAATTTTGTAAGGATCACCGTTGGAAGCGGGTCTTCTGTCTTCGAGCCAGCCCTTCCAATTTTTCTCAACAGTCATTAAAGGGATTCTTATCGAAGCACCTCTATCAGATACACCGTAGCTGAAATCTGTAATGGCAGCCGTTTCATGCTCACCTGTCAATCTCTTATCATTATCTGCACCATAAACGGCAATATGTTCTTCAACCGTAGGTCTAAAAGCTTCACAAATTTGATCGTATGTCTCTTTGCTTCCACAAGTACGTAACATTTCGTTAGAGAAGTTGGCATGCATACCTGAACCATTCCAATCCGTCGCTCCTAGGGGTTTGGGATGCCAATTGATGGCCAATCCGTACTCTTCTCCTAATCGCTCAAGTAAATATCTTGCCACCCACATCTCATCTCCTGCTTGTTTTGCTCCTTTAGCAAAACATTGGAATTCCCATTGGCCTGCCGCCACTTCTGCATTAACGCCTTCTATATTAATCCCAGCATCAATACACAAATCGATATGTTTTTCTACCATTTCTCTTCCAAAGGCATTGGAAGCGCCAACTGAACAATAAAATTGTCCCTGTGGTGTTTGATCTCGTGGGAAACCTAAAGGTAACTTAGTTTCGGGATCCCAAAGAAAGTATTCTTGTTCAAAACCAAACCAAAAATCAGCGTCATCATCATCAATGGTCGAACGACCATTGGACACATGAGGGGTTCCATCGGCATTGAGCACTTCGGTCATCACCAAGAATCCATTTCTTCGAGCGGGATCAGGATAAATGGCAACTGGCTTAAGTAGGCAATCGGAAGACCCCCCTTCTGCTTGAAGCGTAGAGCTTCCATCAAAAGACCATATGGGACAATCTTTTAACTTTCCTCCAAAATCGGCTTCTATTTTTGTCTTACTTCTCAAATTAGCCGTAGGCGTATAACCATCTAACCAAATGTATTCAAGCTTAGATGAGGGCCTTTGAAGAATATTTGCTTTTGTCATAACAAGGTATAATTTTAGGTGATTTTTAGATTTTTTTAATTAATTAAATTAAATCAAGGTTTATTTTTAACCTATCTCTTCAATAATTAATAATTTAAATTGAAGTAAAGGTAAAAAATAAACCTTAATTAGAAAATAGTAAAACTTTTTATTTGCCTATTTCTCTTATTTTGATGATTATATTAGAAGCTGTAGACTGCTGCGAGTACAAATGAAGACAATGAAGAACCCGCTGTTCCCTCTCCATCAACAAACCCATCGTATGACAAAGCATCTAATCTAATTTCAGGAATTATAGTTAAGCTCCCACTCGTAATCGGAGCACTGAAAGTAGTTGCAAAAACACTTTCATCTCCAGCAATTGCTACGCCATTACCATCACTAAAATATTCTCCTCTTACGCCTATGGCGACGACATCAGAAACCGCCAATTGTAGATAGCCTGCAGCACCATAAAAATCTCCCGAGGCATCTCCTGTCTGAGACGTTGCATTGATACCCAAATAAAAGGACTCACTTAAATCCCATCCCGTAGTCAAGTCTATTTGAAAAAAATCTTCACTAGATAAGACGTTCAAATAAGCACTACCCGCATCAGTTGAATATCCTATTTGAAGCCCTCCGACATATTCATTTGATGGATTGAAGTCAGTGTAATCTGTCGGATTCATAACCGCAACAGCAAGACTCCATTTGTCACTTAGCGTGAAATCGGCTTTCAAACCCGTATGCGAAAAAGGTCCATAAGAAAACATATATGAGGTTGAGTAATTAAAATTGGCGGTAGGAGAAATCACCTCATAACCTAGAAATGTGTTGAAGTTACCTAAAGTTAATTTGAAGTTATCAGTTACATTATAATAAGCATAAAGCTGGTTGACAATATTCAGTGCTGGACCAGAAGCAAATACGGCATCTGCACCCCTTGGACCAAAAACAAGATCTGCTACAAAACCTGCCTTGTCACCTTCGTATCCCATCACCAAATTAGCCATACCTAAAGAAAAACCCGGTGCATTCGCAAATGATGAAGTAGGCGCCAAAGTTCCTATTGTATCCATAGCATCATTGGTACCCCCACTCAAATTGGTTCTGAAATAGGTATCTACTGATCCTGATATCGTAAAAGTAGGTTCCTCTTGTGCTACTGCGGCAACGGAAATGAGCATCGCAACTGCGATAATCATATTTTTTTTGATTAATTTTAAAAAGTTCATTTTGATTTATTATTTAAAGTGATTTGTTATTTATTAAATTAAACTTGAATAGGTCTTCACAAAGTGATTTTAGCGGTCAACTTTGCGAAGACTTTTTTTTAATTATTCTACTGTAATGGTATAACCTCTGATACCATGCTCGTGACTATCAAGACCTTCTTCCTCATGCTCTTTAGAAACTCGGATACCTGTCGTCATTTTCAAAACGGTGAAGATGATAAAGGCCGCAGGAAAAGCGACTGCTCCTACGATTCCTACAGATGTCAATTGCGTCATAAAAGAGTGATCCGCGTTGGTGGAAAAGATACCCACAGCAAGCGTGCCCCAGATGCCACATGTCAAGTGTACTGAGATGGCTCCTACGACATCGTCTAATTTTAGTTTATCTAATCCGATTGCTGAGAAGACGACCAAAACACCTGCGACAAGACCCACGATAATTGATGACCCGGGGTTGATTACATCTGCACCAGCAGTAATCCCCACTAAACCTGCAAGAATTCCATTGAGGACCATACCTAAGTCCATTCTTTTGAAGACAAAATAACTTGTCACAAAACCACCGATTCCTCCAGCACAAGCGGCAAGACAAGTAGTAACCAAAACAAAAGAAGTCAGTGCTGGGTCAGCTGAAAGTACAGATCCACCATTGAATCCAAACCATCCTAACCAAAGCAAGAAAACGCCAATAACTGCCAAAGGAACACTAGAACCAGGTTTGTCGATTACTTTACCATCTACGTATTTTCCTAATCTAGGTCCCAATACAATGACACCCGCCAAGGCGCCCCATCCACCTACAGAGTGAACCAGCGTTGAGCCTGCAAAATCATAAAAGCCCATCATGTCAAGAGCGCCTCCGCCCCATTTCCAACTACCGATGAGAGGATATACAATACCCACAAAAATTACGGTGAATATTAAATAAGATGACAATTTGATTCTTTCAGCTACCGCACCTGAAACAATCGTGGCCGCGGTTGCTGCAAACATTCCTTGAAATAAAAAGTCTGTCCAATAAGTATAACCGGCACCGGCGTAACCCGCTGAAACGTCCGCATCTTCAGGAGAGCCCCAAAACATCGACCAACCTGCGGAATCAAAGGCAAACCAGCCAGAGCTTCCCTCTGCAAATCCTGGATACATTAAGAAGAAACCAAGACCAGCATAAGACAATAGACCAATTATAGGAGTCAATGTGTTTTTAAATAATATATTAACCGTATTTTTAGCTTGGCCAAATCCTGCCTCTACTCCTGCAAATCCTAGGTGCATGATAAAAACCAAAGCGGTGGCTAACATCATCCATATATTATTGGCAGTAAGCAAATTTGCCTCAATGGCAGCAGCGGTGGCTGCGTCAGCTCCTCCACCATCTTGTAGTGCGTCAAAAAAAGTTAAAATTGTTGATTCATTTTTCATACTTTGTTGTGTTTTAGATTTATAATTTCTATCGAGTTAGGTTATTTATAAGGCCAATTTTATATTATTTTCATTGAAATAGAAGAGATAGGCTATTTTTTTACCCTATTTAGATAAAATTTACATTAATTTTAAAAAATGTGGTTATTTTTAAAATGTCATTATCGGCATACCTCCTAAAGGATCATAACAAGAAGTATCATGACTCTTTTTTATCCCTTTCACCACTAAAACTGTCTAATTTTAGCTTTTGAGACGATTCACATATTTTCAATAAATATACGAACCGTACAATATATGATTAATGAAATCCGTAAATATTAAAAATATTATAGCTTTTTAGTGGTATAAGCATCGATTATCTATTAAGGAGCCATGATGTTTTTTTTTGGAGATCTATTTTAGAATCGCTTTAGATCTAGCCATCTATAATTATTGAAGATCAAGCGTTTCGCGGAGTAAGTGAAATAATAGAAAATCAAAGTAAATAATAACGCAATAGCGACATTGGATGATCAACCTTTATTTCAAGGCCATAGCTATGCTTACCAATCGAGCCTGCACTGCTTAGTACTATCGGTTAAACCCTTCGGGAGGTTTCAAGAAAAAGCGTTGATTCCTGTTATGTCGGCACCCAGAATCAATAAATGAATATCATGTGTCCCCTCATAAGTGACGACAGATTCAAGGTTCATCATATGTCGCATCATGGGAAATTCGCCCGTAATACCCATGCCCCCATGTATTTGTCGTGCTTCTCTGGCTACATTCAAGGCTACTTCAACACTATTTCTTTTTGCCATAGATATTTGAGGCGTAGTTGCCTTGCCTTGCTCCATCAACAATCCTAATTTCCAATTAAGTAATTGGGCTTTGGTAATTTCTGTTAACATTTCTGCCAATTTTTTCTGAATTAACTGAAATGATCCTATCGGCTTCCCAAACTGAATCCGTTCTAATGAATATCTGCGGGCGGCGTCGTAACAATCCATAGCCGCTCCAATCGCTCCCCAAGCAATTCCATACCGAGCACTGTCGAGACATTGCATGGGTGCGCCCAAACCTGTTTTCCCTTGCAATAAATTTTCTTTAGGAACCTTGACATCACTAAAAACAAGTTCTCCTGTGCAGGATGCCCGCAATGACCATTTCCCATGGGTCTCAGGCGTGGTAAACCCTTCCATTCCTCGTTCTACAATCAGACCATGAATTCTACCCTTTTCATCTTTTGCCCAAACAACGGCAATGTCCGCATGAGGTGCGTTGGAAATCCACATTTTGGCTCCATTCAACAAATAATGATCTCCTTTATCTTCAAACCTCGTCTCCATCCCAGACGGATTCGAGCCATGATTAGGTTCTGTCAAACCAAAGCACCCTAACATTTCACCTGAAGCTAGTTTGGGTAAAAACTTCTGCTTCTGCTCCTCAGAGCCATAAGTATAAATAGGATACATTACCAAGGAACCTTGAACGGATGCAGTGGATCGCATTCCCGAATCACCTCGTTCGATCTCTTGCATGATAAGCCCGTAAGAGATGTAGTCCAGTCCACCCCCACCATATTGCACTGGGACGGTGGGACCAAAAGCTCCAATCATTCCAAACTTTGACACAATCTCGCTTGGGAAGTGATTTTTCTCTGCCCAACCTTCAATAAAAGGGGTAATTTCTTTTTTGACAAAGTCTCTAATAGAAGCTCGAATCATCAAATGCTCTTCACTTAGTAGGTCGTCAAGCTGATAATAATCTGGAGACTCAAAATGATCCTGATGATTACTTGTCATTTGATGGCTCGGAGAAGATGAAGTTTTGGACATTTGGTTAACTTTGTTTCACATTGAATTATAATTCAAATTTACTTTGCAATGCATTCACTTAATCCTTTTTATGAGAAAATATTTTATTGGAGTTTATGATTTTAATCGTGGATAAAAATTATTATCTCCTCATTTTTTCTCTGTTCTGGACCTCCATCTGTCAGGGGCAATTATTACTTCAAAAAAACTATTTTGACGAACAAAATCGAAAAGTTGAAAGCGTCATAAGTATTTCCGTTAATGACTCCACATTGGAAGGGCCTTACCTCGCTTATTATCCAAATGGACATAAAAAAATCGAAGGGTTTTATCGCTTCAATAAGGCGGATAGCTTATGGACCTATTATCACGATAATAATTATGAAAAAGCCGTTGGCTATTTTCTGAAAAATAAGCAACATGGACTTTGGCAATATTATGACAGCTCAGGGGTCAAAAAAAGGGAAGTCACCTTTAAGAATGGACTGAAAAGCGGTTTATACAAAGATTATTATAGCGTAGAGAAAATAAAATCATCAGGAAAATTATTAAATGGCAAAAAAATAGGTCTTTGGAAAGAATATAATCAAGATGGAGTCTTAAATAACACAAAACGGATTCAGAATGATACCGTCGTAGTACAACGCTACTTTTATTCCAATGGGAATATAAAACAGCAAGGAACAAAAATAAACAAGGTGAGCTCTGGTCAATGGACTTATTTTTTTGAAAATGGTCAAGTGGCCAGCGATGGTTTTTATAAAGACAATACGAAAGAGGGTACTTGGGTTTATTGGAATGAAAATGGGGTAAAAAAGGCTGAAGGAAATTATACACTAGGAAAGAAACAAGGCTATTGGGAATTTTTTGATGAAAATGGCATCCTCAAAAGTTCAGGCGATTTCTCAAATGACCTTGGCAATATAAAAGCTTTCGACACTGCCGGCAATATTCAATCTCAAGGAAGTCTTTTAAATGGTAAAAAATGGGGTGATTGGATTTACTTTGACACTGATGGAGAAATGATTGGTAAGGCCGTTTTCAAAAATGGATTGGGTGTCTATAAAGGTTTTTATCCCGATGGTTCTTTACATACAATTGGTACCTTAGAAAACGATAAGAAAATTGGGGAATGGATGATTTATGATAAAAAAGGAAATTTGCAAGGTAAGTACACTCCTTTCTACCAAAATTCATTAGGAATCCAACCTCAAACGGACTTCGACCAAATCATCAATCCAAACTTAGAATCACAAAATCCTGATTTTTTGTATAAGCCCGATTTAAATAGATACTTTAATAAAAGGAACCAAGAATACAGGGGATTGATTCTCACCTCAGGACTTCTCAATCCTCTATTCAATCAAATATCCATGGGTATAGAATTGTATTTTCAAGAACGATTGGGTTATGAAATCCTTTATAGTTATTATCGTGATCCCATCTTCAAAAAATTCTCAGATATCGATGACTATAAGCCATATGAATATGGTCATAATCTCCTATTTAAGCAAAAATTCTATCAAAATGACAGTGATTTGGGTATGCCTTATTTTGGCCATCAAATTTCTTTGACGCTGCACAAACACCAATTAAATGGGCTAGATCAAACAGCACTCCCCTTTCAACCCCTATTCATCCAATGCCGTGAAATATCCCTCGAATATGGTATCTATATTGGATATAAATGGATGAAAAAATCAGACGGGAAAGGTTTTGTCTTAGATGCTTTTACTGGAGTGAATATAGGCATGACAAAATGGGAAGGATTATATGGTGAAAACATCAAATACGATGATTATTTTAACGATGTAAAACTAGAGTCTTCTTTACTCACTTTTAACTTGGGTATCATGATCGGTTTTTCGACAAAAAGTATAAAATGAAAATACCAAAACACACGCTCATCATAGGAGCTTCTCCAAATCCATCAAGATATGGAAATATAGCTGCCCTCAGACTCCATGATGCCGGGAAATCATTTATCCCTGTTGGGATAAAGTCAGGACTGATTGCTGGAAAAAAAATAGAAGATCTCAGTACCCTTAAAAAATATGATGATATCGATACCGTGACCCTTTATCTCAACCCAAAAAATCAATTGGCCTATGAAGATTATATCCTTTCTATGAAACCTAAAAGAATCATCTTTAATCCTGGAACGGAAAACCCTAAGTTCATGGATCGTGCTCAAAAAGAAGGCATAGAGGTTTTACAAGCCTGTACCTTAGTTATGTTGGCTTCAAACACTTTCGATTAATTGCCGGCAGAAGTCCATTTCTCTACATACAGCTCATCCCATTCTAAGATTTTTTTTTAGATACAAATCTTTATTCCGATAATCAAAATATTCTCATGATTATAAGACTATTTTTAATTACTTTTGTACACAGAATATATATTTATGTCAGAAAATAAAGCACCCAATAAATCAGAATACTCAGCCAGTAATATTCAGGTTCTAGAAGGACTTGAAGCCGTTAGAAAACGGCCAGCAATGTACATAGGTGACATTGGGGTCAAAGGATTACACCATCTTATATGGGAAGTAGTTGACAACTCTATCGATGAGGCTTTAGCTGGACACTGTTCGGATATCAATGTTGAAATTAATACTGATCATTCTATTACCGTGACTGATAACGGTCGAGGCATCCCAACAGACCTTCACGAAAAAGAAAAGAGGTCTGCACTTGAAGTAGTCATGACCGTACTTCACGCCGGAGGTAAGTTTGATAAAGACACCTACAAAGTTTCAGGGGGTCTTCATGGGGTGGGTGTCTCCTGTGTAAATGCCCTTTCAAGTAAATTGATTGCTACTGTTCATAGGAATGGAATCATTTATCAGCAAGAATACAACAAAGGGATACCAAAATACACCGTTAAAGAAGTAGGTACTACGGACATTACAGGTACAGTTATTGAATTCCATCCTGATAAAGAAATATTCACGGCTACTGAATACAATTATGAGACTGTCGCCACCAGATGCCGAGAACTTTCTTTTTTAAATGCAGGAATTACCATTACTTTAAAAGATCACAGAGAGCAGGAAGATGATGGATCAACCAAAGGAGAAACTTTTTTATCCACTGGAGGATTAAAAGAATTTGTAGAGTATTTGGATGTCTCGAGAGAAACCTTAATCCCTCATCCCATCTACATGGATGGTGAAAAAGGCGCGATCCCTGTTCAAGTGGCATTGAGTTATAACACCTCTTATACTGAGCATGTCATCTCTTATGTCAATAACATCAATACCATTGAAGGAGGTACGCACATCGCAGGATTTAGACGTGCCCTAACCAGAACCTTGAAAGCCTATGCCGACAAATCGGGCATCCTTGATAAAGTGAAAGTGGAAATCACGGGTGATGATTTTAGAGAGGGACTTACTGCCGTAATATCTGTAAAGGTGGCCGAACCTCAATTTGAAGGTCAAACCAAGACGAAATTAGGAAACTCTGAAGTAAGTGGAGCCGTAGATACTTGTGTCAGCGAGATGCTCAATAACTATTTGGAAGAAAACCCAAAAGAAGCTCGACAAATTGTTCAGAAAGTCGTTTTAGCGGCTCAAGCACGTCATGCAGCCAGAAAGGCACGTGAAATGGTGCAACGAAAAAATGTTTTAGGTGGATCAGGATTGCCAGGAAAACTAGCAGATTGCTCAAATAAAGACCCTAAGGCCTGTGAAATTTATCTCGTTGAAGGAGACTCTGCTGGTGGATCAGCCAAACAAGGTAGAGACAGAATGTTTCAGGCGATTCTTCCATTAAGAGGTAAAATTCTTAATGTTGAAAAGGCACAAGAACACCGTATTTACGATAATGAGGAAATAAAAAATATGATTACTGCCTTGGGGATTTCTTTCGGTACTCCAGAAAATGAGAAGGCACTGAATATGGAAAAACTGAGATATCACAAAGTCATCATTATGACAGATGCAGATATTGATGGCAGTCATATTAGAACCTTAATTTTAACTTTCTTCTTTAGGTACATGAACGATCTAATAGAAAAAGGTTATCTCTACATCGCTTTGCCACCCCTTTATCTAGTCAAAAAGGGGAAAACAGAAAAATACGCTTGGTCTGATGATGATCGTGATCGTGTTGTTAAAGAAGTTGCAGGAAATGGAAAGGAAGAAAATGTGAGTTTCCAACGGTACAAGGGTTTAGGAGAAATGAATCCAGAACAACTCTGGACGACTACCATGGACCCTAAAAACAGAAGTTTAAAGCAGGTTACTATCGAATCTGCAGCTGAGGCTGACCGATTGTTTTCCATGTTAATGGGTGATGAAGTAGCTCCAAGAAGAGAGTTTATTGAGAAAAATGCGAAATACGCCAAAATAGATGCTTAAAACCATTTAATTTGGCTCCTTTTGTATCTATCTTTAGGAGATGAAGAATAGTTTATTACTCCTAATAATAGCCATGCCTTTTGTCACTCTATCGCAGGGAACTTATTGGCAGCAAGCAGTAGATTACACAATGGAAATAGACGTTGATGTGGAAAAACATCAATTTTCTGGACATCAAATACTGCGCTACACTAATAACAGTCCAGACACACTTCATAAAGTTTACTACCACCTCTATTTTAATGCCTTTCAGCCCGACGGTATGATGGATGTGCGAAGTAGATCCATAGAAGACCCCGACGATAGAGTCATGGATCGGATTTCAAAATTGAAGGATGATGAAATTGGATATCATATCATAGAAAACCTCTCACAAGAAGGTGCTGAGCTATCATTCAATATAGAATATACCGTGCTTGAAGTTGAACTGGCCCACCCCATCTTACCTGGATCCACAACGGAACTAAATATGAACTTCAAATCCCAAATACCTGTTCAAATCCGAAGATCAGGTAGGGATAACAAGGAAGGGATTTCTTATTCTATGGCCCAATGGTATCCCAAAATAGCCGCATATGATACGCGAGGATGGCACGCAGAACCCTATGTGGCTAGGGAATTTTATGCCCCCTGGGGACAATTTGATGTTTCTATCACGATAGATAAGAATTATGTCGTCGCTGCCTCAGGGATTTTAGAAAACAATAATGCAATAGGATATGGTTATCAAGACGATCCCTTGATTGACCAAAAGCATAAGGGCAGAAAACTCACTTGGCATTTTGTCAATGAAAAAGCCCATGATTTTATGTGGGCAGCCGACCCTGATTATATTCACCAAATAGCTCAGGTACCCAATGGCCCCAAATTGCATTTTTTTTATCAGCAAGGACAAGCCACAAGGCATTGGGAAAAGTTACCAGAAATAATTATAGCTGCCTTTCAGTATATGAATACTCATTTTGGAGCATACCCCTTTAGCGATTTCTATGTAATTCAAGGAGGAGATGGCGGTATGGAATATCCTATGTCTACACTCATTACAGGTAATAGAGATTTATCAAGTCTTGTAGGCGTGACCGTTCATGAAGCTTTGCATAGTTGGTATCAAGGCGTTTTGGCTACCAACGAAAGTTATTATCATTGGATGGATGAAGGTTATACCAGCTATGCGAGCAGTCTTACCATGAGCCATTTAATGGGAACCGACAACAACCGATCACATGCCAAAAATTATACCAATTATTTCAGTTTGGTCTCTAGTGGCAAGGAGGAACCCATGTCAACGCATGCCGATTATTTTGAAACTAATTTTGCCTACAAAAGAGCGGCCTATTCAAAGGGTGCAGTAAGCTTGTCTCAATTGGGCTACCTCGTGGGTAATGCATGCCTTGAAGAAATTCTATTGACTTATTTTGATCAATGGAAATTCAAACATCCCAACATGCATGATTTCATCAAGATAGCCGAAAAAGCTTCATCTATGGAGTTAGATTGGTATTATGACTATTGGGCCCACTCGATCAAAACCATTGACTACGGCATTCAAGAGGTTAATGCTGTTGGAGCATCTACCCATATTCAACTCAAAAGAATCGACCCCATGCCCATGCCTATCGACCTGGTAGTTACTTTAAAAAATGGGACCAAAAAATCTTATTACATCCCATTAGGTATCATGCGAGGTATTAAAAAACCAGAAAATGCCATGGCGCGTCAAATAATGAAAGACTGGCTTTGGACCCATCCCACCTATGATTTGCGTATAAAAGTTAATTTGAATGATATAAAATCGATAGAAATAGATCCCAGTCAAAGAATGGCTGATATTGACCGATCCAATAACAGCTATCCCAACGAATAAATAGCACTAGGGTATCAGAGCTTTCAGAGAGATTACCCGAGTTGAATTCGAAGGGTCATTGGTAAATAAAGTTATATTTTTAAACTGACGGCCTTTTCTATTGATCGGATCCAATTTAATCATCAAAACCGTACTGTCTCCTCTCGGAATATTCTCATCTTTTAAATTCCAATCAACACACCCACAATTAGATTTTATCGTCCTGATGTTTAATACATCAATTCCTCTATTGTACAAACTTAAATTATGAAATTTGGGCTGATTCGCTAATATTTTACCAAAATCTATATTTTCATCGGATAAGTCAAGTTTTGGATAATTGACTGAATCTACCCTGGATGATGGTCCAGCTTCAAAATATTCTTCAATAGTAGCTACCACACTTATCCGTTTTAGGGGCATCTCTACATCCGTAGTCATGATATCCAACCCATCTCTAAAAAAACCCAAATCTGCTCTATGAACGGGATCATAATTTAAAAGAAGGGTCCCTATAGATTTGGGAGGCAAGATATTGGGTATTATCTTTAATTGAATGAAGTCTGGGATTCTAGATGAATCCATCAAAAAGGTCATCACACTGTCTGAATTATTATAAATTTTAAATTCTTTTTCAACTATCTGGTGATGCCAAATAGCGCCCATATTAAGTATCTTGTAAGGCAAAAAAAGATTTCCATAATGGATAGGGAATGCCGAAATCATGTTTTTGGCATTATTAATAACATAACCTATTATTTGCAAGGTGGTACTGGTTCCATCATTAGTCACCACATGAATGAGCTTATGGAAAGCTCCAGATCTCTTAGAGGCATTAAAGGACACGGTGATTGAGTCTAGTGCCTTGGGTGCTATTTTTGCGATATTCCATTCCGTTACCACGCAATCGCAGGAAGCTTTTACTGAGGTGATCCCAACACTATCTATGCCCTCATTTAAAAAGGTAAAAGTATGGCTAACCTCTTCATTTTCAATGAGATCTCCAAAACGATGAACAGTTTGCTGAAATTTAATATTTGACTGTCCGTAGCCAAAGAATGAAAGAAATATAAAAACGATTGAAAGGTGCCTCATGGTATCTTCGCAATATTACGCGAAAACTCACAATTTTAGTCGTTAATAATTGATTTCTCAACTAGGAATTATAGGTTTGTAAAAAAAAAGAAAAATGGCCAGAATATTAACCGGAATCCAAAGTTCTGGAAAACCACATTTAGGCAATTTATTGGGTGCCATACTTCCTGCAATTGCACTCAGCAAGGAACAGCACAATGACTCCTTTTTTTTTATTGCTGATTTACACTCACTCACCACCATCAAAGATCCTGAAATCAGAAAGGAAAATATAAGATCAGTGGCTGCCGCCTGGATTGCTTGTGGATTTAATACTGAAAAAAACACTTTTTATCGTCAGTCAAAAGTCCCCGAAGTTTGTGAGTTGGCATGGATTTTAAATTGCTTTACCCCTTTTCCTATGCTGGCCAATGCCCACTCTTTCAAAGACAAATCTGATAAACTCAGTGATGTAAATGCGGGCCTATTTGTATATCCAGTACTCATGGCTGCCGATATCTTGCTTTACGATGCTGACATTGTTCCTGTAGGTAAAGATCAGAAGCAGCACTTGGAAATGACTCGAGATTTAGGCCTTACATTCAATCGGAAATTTGGTGATACTTTTGTTATTCCTGAACCTCAGATCAGCGACCAAATGGAGATTGTTCCCGGAATTGATGGTAAAAAAATGAGTAAATCTTATGGAAATATTCTCGATATTTTTCAATCTGATAAAAAACTCAGAAAAAACATCATGAGTATTCAAACCGATAGTCTAGCCTTGGAAGACCCTAAAGACCCTTCCACCTGCAATGTGTTTAAGCTATTCGAACTACTAGGATCTGATGAGGAAGTTCAAGCCTTGCGTAAGGCCTATCTAGGTGGTAATTATGGTTATGGGCATGCCAAGCAAGAATTATTCGAACTGGTCGTCAGAAAATTCACCAAAGAAAGGAGTACTTATGAGGAACTCATTGCCCACCCTGAGTTATTGGAAAAAATGCTTTGTGCAGGAGAAATTAAAGCCTCTAAAATCGCCCGATCCGTATTGGCTCGAGTAAAGCATAAAATAGGGTTTTAAATAAATAAAAGCTGATCTGATCCTTTTTAAAACCCGTTACTTTAATAAAAATAGCATAAATGAATTTTGAAGAAAAAGCCCAATCTTGGTTGAACTCAAACAAATTAAGTGATACTGCTCGTCAGCAAATTGAGCTATTAAAAAAAGACCCCGTTGCCTTCGAAGACGCCTTCTATAAGGATCTAGCTTTCGGAACAGGTGGCTTAAGGGGCCTTATGGGGGTGGGATCCAATAGAATCAATGAATACACGGTAGCCATGGCTACTCAAGGGTTTGCCAATTACCTAAAAGAAGCCTTTCCAAATCAACAAATAAAAGTAGCCATTGCTCATGATAGCAGGAATAATACTGAATTATTTACCCGCATTACGGCCGAGGTTTTCAGCGCCAATGAGATTCTTGTCTACCTCTTTAAAGAGCTTCGTCCTACACCCACCCTCTCTTTCGCCATCAGAACCCTTCAATGTCATGGAGGCGTCGTCTTGACCGCCTCTCATAATCCCAAAGAGTACAATGGCTATAAGGCATATTGGAATGATGGAGCGCAATTAATCGCGCCTCATGATGACCATGTTATCAATAATGTTAAATTAATTAAATCCATTGATGAAGTAAACTTTGATAAAAAGAGTAACCTCATTAAATACTTGGATGATACCGTCGATCACCAATACCTAGACATGATCGCATCGCTGAGTCTGAGCTCCCCTCAGAAAAACAAAGCAAGTGAACTGAAAATTGTTTTTTCGCCTATCCATGGAACGGGGATTACTTTGGTACCTTCGGCTTTGGAAAAATTTGGGTTTGAAAATATCACCCTTGTTTCTGAGCAAGCCCAACCAGATGGCAACTTCCCTACCGTTATTTACCCTAACCCAGAGGAAGCAGAAGCCCTAGAGATCGCCCTTAAAACCGCTAAGAATATCGATGCCGACCTCGTTTTGGCAACCGATCCAGATGCAGATAGAGTCGGGATTGCTGCCAAAAATGCAAACCACGAGTTTGAACTGCTCAATGGGAATCAAACCGCCGCACTACTCATCTATTATTTACTTACGCAGTGGAAAGAAAAAGGGCAGTTAAAAGGGCAGGAATACATTGTAAAGACCATCGTTACAACAGAACTCATTAGTGCCATTGCCGCACATTTTAAGGTAACCTGTTTGGATACATTAACGGGTTTTAAATATATCGCTGAAAAAATTCGTCAACTTGAAAGTACGCAAACCTTTATCGGTGGTGGAGAAGAGAGCTATGGCTATTTAATTGGAGATAAGGTACGCGACAAAGATGCCGTAATGTCTTGTGCGATGATTGCTGAACTCACTGCTTGGGCCAAAGAACAGAACAAAACCCTATTTGACTTATTACTCGACATATGGATCAAATTCGGCCTCTACCATGAAGGGCTTATTTCAATTACCAAAAAAGGTAAAGCCGGTGCCCTTGAAATCCAAGAAATCATGAATAAACTCAGGAACAACCCTCCAATCTTCTTAAATGATTTTTTGGTAACTGAAATTATTGACTATTCAAACCTTACACATTTAGAAACCAAAACAAAAAAAATCCTCCCTTTAGACTCACATAAATCTAATGTTTTGCAGTTCATTACAGAAGATGGATCACGGGTATCGATCAGACCCTCGGGCACCGAACCTAAAATAAAAATCTATTTTTCAGTACATTCTTCATTGCAAAGAAAAAGTGAGCTGAAAGAAAAAAAGGATCAGCTTGATACCCAAATCTCAAAACTTTCAAAATCATTATTGAAGCATTTCTAATCACTTTAGATACTCTCACGCTCATTTTTTGAACATTAATGTTTAATTTCACCTTTGGTGAATTAAAGAAATAGAAAAAGCCCTCTTTCAAACAAGCCTAAAGCATGATGATCTTTTTTAATATTATTTTAATTGCCATTGGATTTGCGTTGCTCATAAAAGGAGCTGACTTTCTTGTAGATGGCGCCTCATCGCTTGCCAAAAGATTTAATGTCTCTGATATCGTTATTGGTTTGACTGTTGTGGCCATGGGTACCTCGGCTCCTGAACTTGTGGTGAACGCCATGTCTGGAGTTATTATTACTGAGGAAGGAACCCATGATGTCGTATTTGGCAATATCATTGGCTCTAATATTTTTAATCTATATCTCATCCTAGGCATTTCAGCCATCATCTATCCGCTTACGGTCCAAAGAAATGCCCTATGGAAAGAGATTCCTTTTTCTCTAGCCGCTACCGTGGTCTTCTTTATTTTAGCCAACGACGTCATCTTCTTTGATGCTTCCCAAAATAGTTTAGACTACAGAGATGCACTGACACTCATCTCATTATTTGGATTGTTCATGGTCTATATATTTTTAAATATTAAAAGAAATCCTGATACAACACCACTAGACAAAATTCCTCTTTTTGGAAGTTTAAAGACAACTCTAATGATAACAGGTGGTATCGCTGGTCTGATTTTCGGTGGCCAGCTTATTGTTGAGAATGCCGTCAAAATAGCTGAATATTATAATGTAAGTGAGAAATTGATTGGTCTCACTATTCTCGCAGCGGGAACTTCTTTACCCGAATTGGCTACTTCAGCGGTTGCTGCATTCAAGAAAAAATCTGATCTCGCTGTAGGCAATATCATTGGCTCCAATATTTTTAATGTACTTCTGGTTTTAGGCATAACGACTTTCATACACGCCCCTTTAGGTTATAACGTACAGCTCAATATAGATTTATATATCTGTATGGGAGGTACTTTATTGCTTTTCTTCTTTATGTATAGTTTTGGTAAATACAAATTGGATAGAATAGAAGGTGTCTTTTATCTTCTCGGCTTTTTGGCCTACTTTGTATTTATTCTTTATAGGCAATAAATATTTGCTTAAAAAATAAATTGAAGAGACTGTTGCGGTCAAAATAAAACAGATGTCATCAATCAATAGATGATACTTGACAAGAAGAATTTTTCATCAAAAAAATCTCTCTTTTAGTAATTTTTAAATGTTTTGATGTTTTTAGATCCAGATAGGTAATCTATTATAACTTATTGGCCTACCTATTTATTACGAACCTATCAAATAGGTAACAAATGTTTGAATTACTTTATCAACTAAAAAAAGGTAAAATAAAGTTCGTAGAAAAGAATAATATCTCTGTAAAATTCTATTTCAAGGATGCTACTACCCAACAATACCTGACAGAAAATTAAAAGTTATCTATAAAAAGATAGCCTTTATGAGGTGCATTAATAACAGTAGTTGCTATAAATGGTCTTTTTAGCCCCTTTTATATACATTGTTGTGGCCAGTTATTCTGTTATTTTTTCTTTACTTACTCCAAACCAATGTTCTAAAAAGGAATCAAAGGCAAAAATTAAAGAGATCACAATTATTGTAATTCCAATAATGAGGAATCTTCTTTTAATTGGAACATTGGATGTTGTTGGGGAATTAATTAGCACTTGGAAGATCTCGATAAGAATTTCCATATTAAAAATTATTATTAACAATAACATTGAAAAAACAATAATAGCATTTGCTAATGCTGGATAAACATCAAGAAAAATGATGTCAAATATTATTATATTAATCATGATAGGTATCAATATCAGTACTCCTAATAGCTTTGTTTTATTCCATAACAGAAACCAAGCTCCAATAAGTTGAGTAATGCCTACAAATAGCACATAAAAGTAGGAATGTCCCATAAATGTCCAAGCCAACGAAAAACTACTTGCATCTCCTAATGTTGTTTCAGCAACTTCAAGAGGTAATTTTCCTTGCATATAAAATTGTCCGCCAAATATTTTTGATAGTGCATAAATATTAAGAATAATAAAGACACACTGTCTTAGGACAATCTCAAATATGTTTTTAAAATCTATTTTTATCATTCTCTATTCTATTTTCCAATGGGCTACAGCGTCCGGCCATACAAACTATGGTTAGTCTATTCCAATTTTGTACAAATCTAAGGGATTCCTGATCCTAAGCAAAGCCGTGTTGACAACATGGTATAAATCGCTGTCTTAAAATTAGACTGATGACCTAGAGGCATTTGAATATATCTGTAGGCAAATAAAAAAAGTCTTTTAGTAACAAAATTATGCAGCCTTTTTCTTGCTACCCCCCTCTTACCCATGCTTGGAAATGAACAGGAAACTGCCTATAATTGCGTTAAAAGAGGATTATTTATATATGCAACCATCATCAATCAATAATTACGATCCAACCCAAACTAAAAGCTGGAAAGAACTAGACCAGCATTTTAACGAAATCAAAGACCAATCTCTTATTGATCTTTTTAAAGAAGAGCCCAATCGTTTGTCACATCTTTCATTTGATGAGGGGAATTTTTATTTTGACTTTTCAAAGAACCATCTAACTAAAAAAACTTTATCCTTATTTGCCTCACTGGCCAATGAAATGGGTTTAAGCGAAGCAAAAAAAGCCTTATTTCAAGGTCAAAAAATCAATAAAACCGAAGATCGTGCAGTATTGCATACCGCTCTAAGAAACCCTGCTGATAAACCCATTATCGTCGAAGGTGAAAACATAATGCCTTTAGTTTCAGAAGAATTGAGAAAAATGAAGGATTTTAGCATCAAACTTCATCAGGGCAAACATCTGGGCTATACCTCCAAAAAAATTCTAAATATTGTAAATATTGGTATTGGCGGTTCCGATTTAGGGCCTAATATGGTCTGTGAAGCCCTTAAACCTTATTGGATCAAGGGGATGAACACGTATTTTATTTCTAATGTTGACGCCAGTCATATAGATCCTCTGCTTCAAAAATTAGATCCTGCTACTACCCTCTTTATCATAGCTTCCAAAACATTTACGACTCAAGAGACCATGACCAATGCCCGAACGGCTAGAAATTGGTTCATTGAACATGCTTCAGTACAAGATGTTAAAAAACATTTTGTCGCCGTATCCACCAATGAAGAAAAAGTACGCGAATTTGGAATTGATCTTCAAAACATGTTCAAATTTTGGGACTGGGTAGGTGGTCGATACTCCCTGTGGTCATCGATCGGGCTGAGTATCGTCTGCACAGTAGGTTATGATAATTTTTCAAAACTATTGAAAGGTGCCCAGGAAATGGATGACCATTTTATGCAGGCCCCTTTCGAAATGAATGCACCCACACTTATGGCTTTTATTGGTGTTTGGTACAATAATTTTTTCAAAACTCAAACCCAGGCCATTTTGCCCTATGATCAAAGGTTGGCCTATTTTTCAAAATATCTTCAACAAGCAGATATGGAGAGTAATGGTAAATCTACAGATCGAAAGGGTCATCAGGTCAAATATGAAACCGGTCAAATCATTTGGGGAGAGCCTGGGACCAATGGTCAACATGCCTTTTATCAGCTCATTCATCAAGGGACCAAAATGATTCCTTGTGATTTTATCGCTGCTGCGCTACCTGCACATGATAAAATAGATCATCATGACAAGTTGATGGCCAATTTCATCGCCCAAACCGAAGCATTAATGAAAGGGAAGGATGCCTCATCGGTCAAGTCAGAGCTTGAGCAACAAGGGATGAGCCCTGAAGAAATCACAGCCTTACTCCCCTTCAAGGTATTTGATGGGAATAGACCAACAAGTACCCTTTTAATGGGTAAATTGTCTCCTGAAAACCTCGGCGGGCTCATTGCTCTTTATGAACATAAAATATTTGTCCAGGGATTCATATGGAATGTTTTTAGTTTTGATCAATGGGGTGTAGAACTAGGTAAACAACTGGCTAGCAACATCTTATCTGAAATTAAAACAGGTGACGTACATGAATCACACGATTCCTCAACTCAAAAAATGATTCGAAAATACTTATCACACAAAGGATCTTAATTGATACAAAAGGATATTGGCAGTCATGGCCACATTTAATGATTCCGCACTTCCATATTTTTTTATGGTCAAACGATCTTTGAGCAGCGGCTGAATAACTGGGCTGATGCCATGAGATTCATTACCCAAAATAAACCCGCATTTATTAGGGTTTCTAAAGGTATCCAAAGGTTTACCCTCTAAATCTAAACCATATAGATCACCCTTAAAGTGGTTTAAATAATCATTTAAATCAACGTATAATACGCCGACGCGGGTGAAAGAACCCATCGATGCTGCCAATGTTTTTGGATTGTGGAAATCTGCGCAATTTTTACTGCAGACCAGATGCTTAAATCCAAACCAATCAAGGGCTCTGATAATGGTCCCTAAATTTCCTGGATCCCCTACACCATCTAAAATAATGGTTTGTCGCTCATTCAAAAATTGATCTGGGTCAACTTCTATACACTTCGCTATTGCCAAGCAAGCATTGTTGGTGTTAAAGGTTCCCATATTCGATAATTCTTCTGGAGAAATCAGCTTACAACCATAATTATTAAATAAATTTGCATGTGTTTCTGTGCAAAAAAGCTCTAAAACATCATATTTAGACTTTAATAATTCTTGTACATTCTTAAGTCCTTCAACGATAAACTTATTTTCTTTAACTCTATTCTTTTTAAGTTTGAGTGACTTAACGAATTTGATTTCAGATTTGGTAGCTATTTTATTCATGTTTTGAGACCTATTCTTCTCTATCTATCATTAGTTGTATCCCTATCCTCTTGCATAGGTTATCGCTTCTTGCCCGAGGGTGAAAAATTACTTGTCAAAGATCCGAAAATAATTGGACTTTCATCTAATCAAGAAAAAGAGATCACAAACTTCGTTACTCAAAAAGCAAATAAAAGATTGGCTGGGCTTCTGCCCATTACCTACCTCGCCCATCTTTATGAGCTAGGTGCCCTTGCATACGACACAGCGCGATACCATGAAAAGACGAGAAGCTTAGATGCTAATTATGATCTTGAAATGAGTAAAGTAAATACCACTCGAAAAATTAGTCGTATACAAAAGAGGAAGAATAGAAAAAAAGATAAAACCAATACTCAGTTGGCTCAAGGTAATTACTTTATGCGATTGGGGGAACCCTTGGCTATATACGATAAAGAAAAGCATACTGAATCCATAGATAAAATTGCACTTTACCTATCCTCAAAAGGCTATTTTAATGCCTCTATAAACCTGACAGAAAAAATAAAAAATAAAAAAATAAAGCTGAACTACGAAATCAAATTATGGAACCAATTTCTCATTGATTCCATAAGATATGACATCGATGATGTGGGCATAAAAATGCTGTTAGAAAAAAATCAAGCAATCGCTTTTTTAATAAAAGGAACGCCATATGATCAGCAAAATATCAATAAAGAACGAGCACGCATATATGATCTTTTATCTGATCATGGATATTATAAATTTGATAAAAAATATATAACTTTTGATCTAGACACCACACTCATTAAAAGAAATAGCCTTTGGGTGGCAGTAAAACTTTCCTTGCCGCCACAACAGGATCATCACAAAAAATATACCGTAAAAGCTGTTAATTTTTATTCATCAAAGAATATAGGATCCAAAAAAAAGAATAAATTAAAAGAAGATCAAAAGATGTTTTTTGATCAAAACAGTGATGGATTCAATAAAAAAATATTGAGCCGTACTATTTCAATCAAACCAGGTCAGTTGTACAGCAAAGCTGAAATGCTTTTAACTCAACAACGTTTGAACCTGCTAGAAACCTATAAATTCATCAATATAAACTACGATACTACGGGCCAAAATAATTTGATTGCTCAAATTTTTTCAAGCCCAATGGATAATTACCAAACCAGTAACGAAATCGGATTTTTACAAGATGACTTTTCACAGGTTTTACCAGGACCTTTTGTCAATCTGGGGCTCAAAAAAAGAAATGCATTTGGTAATTTCGAAATGGCAGAATTAAATTTAAATTTTTCGCTCTTAGGCATCTCCAATATTGACTCAAGGGCTCAACCCTATTCACTTTTTGAATATGGAGGAAGATTGGCCCTTACGTTCCATCATTTTTTATTTCCTTTACCCGAAAATTTTATTGAAAAAACAAATGAATTGAACCCACGTACCAGACTCTCTTTCTACTATAGCTATGAAGACCGAGCCAAAGAATACGAACGAAATCAAATTTTTACTGATTTCTCCTACCTGTGGTCTAAAAACAAGCAAAAGCAGTTTATATTTACCCCTTTTGGAATTAATTATACTGAAATTCGTCGAATAGATCCGTCTTTTCAGGGTTTTCTAAATGCGCAAGATACCTTGGGCAATCGCTCATTATCTGCTGCTTTTAAACCTTCATTAACTACCCTAAATTCTTTCGAAGCTCTCTTCAATCAAAACAATTATGGCAATTTGTCCTCAAATTCTAGCTTTTTAAAATTATTGACCGAATCGGGTGGTCTTTATGTCAATGCCTTTGAGAACTTACTTCCGGATTCAGATTTTACTTTATTTCAATGGTTAAAATTTAATATCGATTTCAGGTCTCACATGGTTTCTAAAAAGGGTCAAATTGCTTTTAAAATTAATTTAGGTGCTGCTTATGCTTATGGGGATGCCCAAGCACTTCCTTATGAACGTAGATTTTATGCCGGAGGTAGCAATAGTATCCGTGCTTGGCCTGTAAGAAGACTTGGACCAGGTGCCTACGGTGAAGCGACCTCTATAGAAAACAGGGCTCTTGATAAGGTAGCTCAAATAAGCTATCAAAGAGAACAAGGGGGAGATCTCATAATAGAAACCTCTATAGAATACCGAAATAAACTGACCAAGAACTTAAATTATGCTTTTTTTGCAGACATGGGGAATATTTGGTTGCTCAATAGCAATCAATCCATCAAAGATTATGAGGGAGATGATGGGAAGTTTCGTTTTGACTCCTTTTACAAAGAACTGGCCGTGGGCATCGGTTTGGGACTCCGGTATGATTTTTCCTTCATGGTTCTAAGATTGGACGGTGCCATCCAAATTATGGACCCTGCACAACCTATAGGAAAAAGATATATTTTAAACCAACTCTTATCTCAAAACGGAGTTTTCAGAAATAAGTCGAACATAAATATAGGTATTGGACTACCTTTTTAATATGAAAA
>CAJQKV010000026.1 GCA_905479015.1 uncultured Cyclobacteriaceae bacterium | reverse complement strand
CTAAAATTTACGAGATTAAGTTTTTTTCGCTCAAGGAAAATCCTAAGATAACTGTTGTAAATAAAAAAACTGAAACAAAAACTAATTGATAAGATATATAGATTGAAGTTTATAAAATTATTCACTACCAGCATCATGTATAATGCAATGCATAATTGACAGAAAAAATGAGACAATAAGAGTTTGGTACTCAATGCCTTTTTTATTTTATTATTCTTAAATAAAATAAAACCGAGCAGTGTTAGGGTTATTAGTGTTCCAAGAAGGAGGTGTGAAAGGGTTAAAGTCAAATAGGTTGAAATTTTCTATAAAAATAAACCATATCATGCTATAAAGAACTTTTTTTTATAGAAATGTAAGAATTTCTTATTACTTAAAAACTTGAAATATCACTCATTTTTCAATAAGCTTCTGCGTAGCTTTTCGATCTATTTTTCCATTTTTGGTATATATGAATTTTTTTAAATTCAACCTTTTTTTTGGCTTCTCATAAGGATGTAGGGTGGTGTAATCGAAGGTGGGCATCAGTGCCCCCTCTAATAGAAGCACCACTTTTTGTCCCAATACTTCATCGGGTAAGGAGGTAATCATCAAGGGTTGATCGGTCTGCTTTTTTAGGTGATGTTCTATTTTCTCAGGATGAACCTTAAACCCACCTGAATTGATCATAAAATCTTGACGACCCAACCATTTAAATGTATTTTCATCAATTAATTCGACGATATCTTGGGTTTGTAGCCATTGATTTTTGGTGATTAAACCTCTAATTTTAAGACAAGAGGAATCATTTATAGAAATCATTAATTGCCCTATTCTTTTAAAAAAATGAGAGCCCAAGCGCCTCACTGCGATGTGCGAAGCCGTCTCGGTCATGCCGTAGGTAGCGTATATTTTAGTAATAACGGAAGTGTCAGAGGCAATCTTTTGTTCAAGCTTGGGATCCATCGTTGCGCCGCCGATTAAGAGGTGATTGAAATCATTGAGATGACTTTTTAAATCCTTATAGAGCTTATTTAGCTGTAAGGGTACCATAGAGACAAGATCATAGAGTGTATGATCTAAATCTAATATCCTTTCAGGAGCCAAAACATCGAGCTGGCCTTGGTTGACATAAGCTCGTACGATCTGCATGGCCCCACCTATGAATTGAGGATGAATACACAGCAGGAAGCGAGCGTCCGGTTTTATGGAAAAATAGGACAAGGTCGTTTTGGCACTCTGTATCAATTGATCTTTGCTTAAGGTTATTTTCTTGGGTGCCCCTGTCGACCCTGAGGTTTGAAATGAAAAATCAGTTAGACCTTCTTGTAAATCAGTAGCCATTTTTAGGATCCACAGCTCTTCTAAGGTCAAGGAGGTACGGGAGCTACTGTGTGTTAAAAATGATCTAAAATCATCTTTATGTAGTATTAAAGAAAGGCGTTTAAAGTGAATGCGCAAATTTTTTTGATTGTATCTGATAAGTATTGCGCCATAAATTTAGCTAATTATCATTTCTTGTAAGTGATTTGCCAACTTATGATTTATCAGCTTCTCTGATTTAGAATTGGGTTTTAAAAAAAAGTATTCACATCTTTGTAATCCCATTGAATGGGACAATTAATACGCGATTTGGAAGCCATCAGGCCTTAAATATTACAAGAAAAAAAATGTTGACGCAATTAAAAAAAATAACCAAAACAACTTATGTATTAATGGTCCTTTTTTTGGTCATGATACTTGTCCTAGTTTATCGGAATGGATCATCAGGAACTGAAACCGGTTTAACTACACCCGTGACTTTAACGCCCAAGACAACGACGAAATTGTATAAATCATCACAATTGACTCCTCAACAAGTTGCACCGAATCAGCAGACGTATAAGATGGAGGGATTGGCCTATTTTGAGACCCGAGAAACAGAAAATAAGCCGCTGGTAGTAGTGACTGATTTGGCAGAGATAACCGCTATAAATGCTATTTTTACCCTTGAAAGCAATGCAAAGGAGACCAATGTAACGGTAGCTGAGGGCTTGGTAAAAATCACACAAAATAGAGATAATTACAAAGGAAATCGCACCTCTTTGAACATCAAATCGGGCCAAATTGGTCGCATCAAAGCCAATACGCGTGGGGTCATTAAAACGGTCAATAAGGATCCTAACTTTCTAGCATGGGCCAATCAAACCTTATTCTTTCAAAATACCCCACTCAGTGAAGTGGCTTCAGTGATGGAGCGGGTTTATGGTTATCAAGTCACATTTATAGACAAAACAGCTTCCCAATGTCGCCTAAGTCGCAGTTATGAAGGGCAGACTCCCAAAGAAATTGCTGCAGCGATTGCCGAGGTATTTGGTTTTGATTATCAGATAGAGGATCAAACCATTACGTTTGCAGGGTCTTGTTTATAAGGATCAGGGAAACTTAGGAAATTTTTTGAAATCAGGAGCCCGTTTTTCTAAAAAAGCATTCTTGCCTTCTTGCGCCTCTTCCATCATATAATACATGAGAGTCGCATCTCCGGCAAATTCCATCAAACCTCTTTGACCATCCAGCTCAGCATTAAGTCCACGTTTGATCATCCGTATGGCCATGGGGCTTCGTTGCATGATGGTTTGGCACCACTGCACGGTGATGGCCTCTAACTCTTCCAATGGCACTACTTTATTGACCATGCCCATAGTCTCAGCTTCCGCTGCTGTGTATTGTTCACAAAGAAACCAGATTTCACGGGCCTTTTTTTGACCTACATGTCGCGCTAGGTAAGAGGATCCAAATCCACCGTCAAAACTGCCTACCTTAGGACCGGTCTGGCCAAATTTAGCATGGTCAGCTGCAATGGTTAAATCGCAGACTACATGCAAGACATGTCCACCACCAATGGCGTACCCATTGACCATGGCGATCACCGGTTTGGGTATTTCACGAATTTTTTTGTGTAAATCCAGTACATTTAATCGTGGGACACCATTTTCACTGATGTAACCCCCCACACCTTTGACATTTTGGTCCCCACCCGAACAAAAGGCCTTATCTCCAATGCCCGTAAAGACCACCACGCCCACATCTTGTCGTTCTCGAGCGATGTCCATAGCGTCCATCATCTCTATATTAGTTTCGGGTCTAAAGGCATTGTATACCTCGGGTCGATTGATGGTGATTTTAGCAATGCCATCAAAGAAATCAAACTTGATGTCTTCGTAGGACTTGATGGAGGTCCACTTAAATGAATGGGTAGTCATAAATGATTTTTTTTAATGCTTGAAAAACTTGTTTATTTATGGGATGTTGGGTCTGAATCTCCAACAATTTTCCTTTGTCAGAAGGTTCAAAAAAACGGATCAATATTGCATTTAATTTCGATGAATCCATACATTTTTGGTAGTCAAAACCTAAGTCCAAGGCGCTATGGCTAAGGTCTTTTTGATGTGGGGTCGTCAAAAATTTATCTTTTTCTGCTGGATCCAAGGCTTCGGGACCTGAGATCAAGTCAAAGATGCCACCACCAAAATTATTAAATACGACGATTCTCATATGGGATAAATCCTCATTATGAAAAAAAGCATTACGGTCATAGAGGAAACTTAAATCGCCCGTTAGTAGCAGGGACAATTGATCTGAAGAGAGGGCATGACCTACTGCAGTACCATTGCTACCATCAATACCACTGGTGCCGCGGTTCGCCCAAACCCTAGTTTTGGATGGTGCGATGCCCAGGAAATTGGCATATCTCACAGGCATACTATTGCTGAGGTGTATTTGGATATCTCTAGGTACTTTTTTCAAGACCTCTTGCATGGCTGAAAATTCGCTAAACGGGGCTTGGTATTGGGTGAGGAGTTTTGCCGTTTGGCGTTGGGCCACTTGCCAGTGATTGGCAAACACTTGGGACAGCTGGCCCGGGTCTATGAGTTTATTCAACACCTGTTCTGGGTTGCCTTCTATCACACCCAAAAGACGCTGATAGGGGTCTTTTAGCTCAGGTTGGGGGTCGATATGCCATTGAATGGCTGCGCTTTTTCTTAAAAAAAGTTTGAGATTTTTTGAAATGATAGATCTTCCAAAAGTCAGCACCAGATCAGGTGTTAAGGATTCTTGAAGGGCGCTATTGTTGAGGAAAAGGTCTTGGTGTTGGATCACATCTGTCAACGCGTGTCCGTTTGAAATGATGTCTGCTATGATCGGAATGCCTTGACTAGCCAAGCGGCGCAGTTGATTTTTACAATCTTCAGATAAAGTCCCTTGTCCAATGACAATGATTTTTTTGGTAGCCTTCGCCCAGTCATGTATCAACCCCTCACAGTTGGCTTGCTTTTTAGCAGGATAGCTTTTGATGATTTTGAGGTCTTGACTGAACGCAAGTTTTTGATTTTTATCTGGATAAAAGGGCTCTCTGAAAGGAAAATTTAAGTGCACGGGACGCCTTGACTGGGTGGCTAAATGGAAACCCTGCGCTATTTTGGTTTGGTAGGCCCAACGAGCATCTTCAAAATCAAGGGAGGTGGGCATCTGAATAAATGCTTTGACAAATGCTTGAAAAACATTTTGCTGTTGGATGGTCTGCCCATCCCATTGGTCAATCCACTCTGAAGGTCGATCACCACTCATAATGATCAACGGAGTTCGGCTGTAATAGGCTTCTGCAATCGCAGGACCATAGTTGAGCAAGGCCGTCCCAGAAGTACAACAAAGGACGACGGGTCTTTGGGTATGCTGTGCGATGCCCAAGGCAATGAATCCAGCGGACCTTTCATCCACCACCACACGGGTACGAAGGTGGGGATGCCTCGAAAAGCTAATGCTCAAAGGAGCATTGCGAGATCCTGGAGAAAATACAGCATCTCGAATGCCTAATTGATAACAAATTTCAGAAGTATCAAAATGAATTTGGTTCATGACTGAAATACAATTCTTTTCAAGGTTTGCATTTTTAATTGGGTCTCCTCAAATTCTTTTTCGGGATTAGAATCTTCTGTAATACCTGCACCGGCATAAAACCGTCCGGTGTTTCCCATGATTTTCATACATCTCAGGTTGACAAACAGATGGGTATAACCCGAGATATTGATAGGCCCCAAAAAGCCCGCGTACAATTCACGATCGTATTTTTCATATTTCTTGATGAAGTCCAGTGCAGGCTGCAAGGGCATGCCACAAACCGCTGACGTAGGATTGAGAAGCTCCAGCATGGTGCTGCCGAGTTCAGGCATATTTACCGCTTCCATATCTACCTGATAAATGGTCTTTAGATGTGCCATACGACCTGCTTTAACTGTTTTAGGTCCATTTTCCAGATATTCTCTCAGTCTTATTTTTTTGAAGCAATCGATGATGTATCGACTGACCATGGCCTGCTCTTCAATTTCCTTTTGCGTCCATGCGACCTCATTCATGGTTTGATCAGCCCTCAGTTTTTGGGTGCTTGCCAAAGAAACGGTTTTGAACTGATGGTCCTTGATTTCAAGTAAGGTTTCTGGCGTAGCTCCCAACCAACAGCCAAAATTGGGGGTAGAAACCAAATAGATAAAGGCATTTGGATAGGTATCACAAGCCATTTCAAAGGCGTTCATGAGCTCAAAATCTGTAGGCAAGGCTTGATCATCAAACCGAGACAAAACGACTTTATCGAAGACACCTTTCTTAATACATTGAACGGCTTCAACGACATCGCTACGAAATCCATGAGCGGAGTTTTCTATCTTTTGGTGGAGGGCTCGATGGGTATTCCCCATGGATTTTTGAAAATCGGAAATTTCTCGATCATTCAGCAGCGGATCAAGGGAGTTTTGTACACATTTTTTTTGATGCCATTTAATCATCAAATCACCTTTGATCAGCTGTGGCTCACTGGGATGATGCTTTAAAAAAGGATTGATATAAAAGCCCGTACCGGCATCTTCTAGCTTTTGATGTTTTTGTATTTGAGGTCTTAAATCTGAAATGCCATGTACATAAGGGTCATTGGGAAGGCGCCAAATAGCCACTGGATAGGCACTGTCCATCAAGGCACTCCAAAGCGCTGACGGCGTCTCAAAGGTTAGGGTATTTAAATGGGTCTTAGTGGTTTGCAGAGCCATTGTCCTTTTTAATTATCGCTACGGTCAGCTTACTGGTACAAACTAATTTTCCAGCTTTATTTCTAATCTCTGTTTGCCATATCTGCGTACTTCTTCCTACGTGAATAGGGCTAGCCTTGCCATATACAAAGCCTGATTTTACCGATTTAATATGATTGGCATTGATTTCCAGACCAACAGGAAATTCAATAGATTTATCAATTAACAAAGAAGCGGCAAGGCTTCCCAAGGTTTCAGAAAGGACGACAGAAGCGCCGCCATGTAACAAACCCATAGGTTGTACTGTCCGATGATCGACGGGCATTTTTGCCAAAATGAAGTCAACGCCAATCTCCATGATTTCGATCCCCAAATGTGCGACCAAGGTGTCTTTACCTGCCGCATTTAACATGTCTACTGTATAGGTTGATGGAAACATAGGTGATTTTGCTCTCAAAGATACAACGAGACGCTTATATTGGGTTCATTCGATCAACAATTCTCTCATTTTTTGCTTTTAGTGGCATGTGTATTAATTCTTCTTGAGACATTTTCATGAACGGATGGATTCATCTTTTATAGAATTCGATGGAAAAATCATATTTTTGCTTTCTCAAATCGGCAGCTAATTTTGAATAAAAAAACCATACACATCATTCGCCACGGCGAAACCGTTTACAATAAAACAGGACGCATCCAAGGGCAAGGCATTGATGCGTCATTAAATGATCAAGGGCGGGCACAGGGGACCGCCTTTTTTAAAACTTACCAAACGTTGGCATTGGATAAAATTTATGTGTCGGCATTAAAACGGACCAAAGAGTCGGTGATACATTTTATAAATAAAGGGGTTCCTTATGAATCATTAACCGGACTCAATGAAATCAGTTGGGGGGATCAAGAGGGGAAGTCATTTACCCCAGAAACTGAAAAAAGGCATTTTGATGTTTTGGGTAGTTGGCAAAAAGGGGATTACGATCGCGTGTCTCCAGGAGGGGAATCTCCGAATCAAGTGATGGCACGTCAGCGAGAGGCCCTCGCTCATATCATGAAACAAAATCATGAATCTGAAGTTTTGATTTGTATGCATGGACGGGCCATGCGGATTTTACTCTCTTGGTTGCTGTATGATTCTTTGAGTAAAATGGAAAGTTTTGAACATACCAACCTATGCAGATATCAAGTCAATTATGATGGAAATCATTTTTCATTAGTAGCCTCTAATGACACCCGTCATTTAGAAAATATTTCATAGTCAAAAACTCAACAAAGCCAAATACTTCGAGGTGAGAAGGGGAGCAGGGGTTGCGCCAAATCCATAAGGGATAAGTCACATTATCAGCACCTTTTGATCCGTTCGGTAAAGTAAAAGCTGGCAGTTCTAGATAAAAATTCACTCTAACGAAAAAATCCTAGCTTTAGTTGATCCACTTATATCTAATTATCTGATATGTAATAAGTTGTGTTTCATTTCAGTAAAGCCCCAAAGATAATTTGGTTTCAAAATTATACATTTATAACTATCTATCAATGAGCATTTTAAGATCATTTGAATAAAGTGATAATTTTAACTATCATTGTATCTGATTTTTATGTGGTTTAGACATATAAAATCATGACCAATATACATTTTTACTTCAAACATAAAACCAATCAGAATGATGAAAAATTTATTAATTATTACTTGTTTACTTTTTGGATTGACTTCCCATGCCCAATGGATTGCCAAAACATCTTGTTCAAAAAAGGCAGCCATAATTGCCAATGAGGCACTCGAATCTCGAATGAATGTGGAGCCTTTAATTGCTTTGGGTCAAGCCAAAGCTGCCCTGACTTTGGACCCAGATTGTGGATGTGCAAAAATCATCATTGCGGGACTTGCCAGTGCAAATAAAGATTGGGGATCTAGAAAAGAAAAATTAGGCAGCATAGATCGTGCGAGTTTATCGGATGAGGAAAAAGCTTGGTATGATATTCTGACGGCCAGTGAGGGTCAAGCAAAAGAAAAATTAAACGCGGCATTAGCAGTCTATCCCAACAGTCCAATGTTTAATTACTTTTCAGTGGGAGAAGATGTAAATGCCAGTATAGCTTTTGCAGAAAAATTCCCTGACTATGCGTCACCGGCCCTCAATTCAATTACCTATGGCTATGGTCGCGGGGAAGATGTAGCAGCTGATTACGCTAAGGCTATGGAGAGCGGACGAAAATCGATCGCCCTACACGATGGACCCAATATTTATGACACCATGGCTGAGATAGAGTTTGAATTAGGCAACTATCAAAACGCCTTAGACAATCAGCTCAAGGCGGTAGATTTTGCTCAAGGCGGAGGTTCACCCTATTTGGTAGGTGCACAGAAGTACTGGCATTACAACAACAAAGAAGAAATCGTAAGTACTTTGATTGAAATGCAAAATAAACTTCAAGTAGCCATCACCGGAGGGGATCAAGAAACTGCATTATCACTCATGGATGCCAATAATCCCATGTACACGGGGGATTCAAATCTAGAAGACTTCTACAAATTTGACCCAGCCAAGATGATGGATGGAGCAAATGTGAAATGGAGTGCCTTAGAGTTATATGATTTTCACAGTCAATTCTCACCTGACATGAATACGGCTGTTTTGTCTTTTTACGCCAAAGGTGGATATTCGGTAGACGGGGGCGAAGAAGTTGCGTACAGAACCCGTGCTTCTAGCGTCTGGACCCGAACCAATGATGGCTGGAAGGTCATTCATGGTAACTGGGCACCTCAAAGAGGGATGACGGGTATCCCTGTGGCTGATTAATTTGATAAGTTTCACACACCCTTCCAACCATTATTAACCTTTGGGTGTTATTATACCAACGGCATCAGCCAATTTATATGAAGAAGAAAAACCAAGATGATGAATTCACTTGGTTTTTTTTATGCTTTAGAATTACAAGTGCAACGACTATCCGGTAAGCACAGTCCCAATGATTAATTGATCAGCTCCATCACCTCATATGCATAACAGATGATCTGAAAAAATCTATTTACATCCAAGTTACGGGAAAGATAATAGGCCCAGGTCTTACTAATAAAACTTACTAAGGCTACGCTAGGAAGGCTTCAATGCCTCCCAGAAGACTTCTGACTTGAGTAAACCCGTTTGACTCAAGAAAGATCTTGGCTTGATTTGATCTGCCTCCAGTCTTACAATGCACAATGATTTCTTGATCTTTCAAAGGACTCAGCTCATCAAGCTGGTCTGGAATACTGGTTAGAGGCATCAATTGCGCCCCAATATTAGATTCTTCATGCTCCCAAGGCTCTCTTACATCAAAAAAATTGAGGATTTCACCTTTATTTAACCTGGATTTTAATTCTGAAACTTTGATATCCATAATTATTTTTCGATCAGTATCTTTTGAGTAATCAAACTTGATCCATATTGTAAGTTTAATAAATATATACCTTTTGGATAGGTTCTGAAATCTAATGTAGAATTAAAACCTCCATCCGCGATCATTTTACCCGATAAGTTGTATAAAAAATAATGGTCATAGGTATCAGAAATGTGAATGAGTCCATCTGAAGGATTTGGATAAATATGTGCTTCCAATTTATTTTCAGGAGTTCCCAGTATGGAGTTAGTGACCTTACCAAATACAGCTCTTATCATTAAAGCTCCTTGAAGACGTGTATTTTGTTCCCATTCAGTGCCCGTATTCGAAAAAATGGCGTCCATACCTAGTGGGTTGTCTTTATCAAATCCGATACCGATATAATCTTCGGTAAACTGTTTGAATCCTATGTAGATGGTATCCTTGACATAGATATTTTGGGAAAAGACAATTTCATTAAAGTCTTGTCGATCATTGTTGACAATTTGAAACGATTGACGATGGAGTACCCCTGAATCTAATAGTCCATCCCAAACCATCAATTCTAAGCCTTTTCCATTTGAACTTGGATTAACGGAAGGAAAATTGATTTTCATGCCCGTCAACGTATCAGGTTCATTGACCACAAAACGAACCGCCAACTTACCCGTCATAAAATTGATGCCCGCCGCAAAGTCTGCAGTCCCATCATCGAAGGCATAATGGTCATTAAGTTGGTAATACTGCCGAAGGGTATCATTGGCACGTAAATTAGTATTTGAAAAAAGCGTATCTCCCTCTGTAGTGATTTGTTCATACAAAAACTTATCCCCTGTATTGTAGGTAAAAGTGGATTCAATCAATGCTGAATCGTCTTCTATATTGATTAATGAGACTTCCATACCCAATCCTTCTACTTTCCTTCCCGTCTCCAATGCAGATAATCTGAACAGCGCGACACTTCCTGTTGAAATCGCATTGCCATTGGTTTGATTGGTCAGGCTATGGACATACTCCAAGGGGCTGGGCAATCCATAGAGGTTATTGGCTGTGGTATATTGAGGTGTAATGTAATTACTGGGGTCGGATAGGTATTGTGTCAATGGGATTTCATAATAAGGACTAAAAAGTAAGCTAGGCGCTGCAGAGAGCGTACGATCTTGATGACTGAAGTCATCTGACTCTCTGTTTTCATTGAGATAAATATAGTCAAGGTTCCAAGTATCATAAATACCATTGAGACTGCTGAAGGATTGAAATTTGACCTTAAAAGAAGGGTGATAAAACTCACTGCCCGACACAGGAATAATTATTTGCTGAAAACTCGGTAGGCTATCTGCATCTAAGTTTAATTGATCCAAACCACCTACAAGAGAAAAAAGGGTTTCATCTTCTGGATAAAGATCCTGCAAGACCCAAGTACTGTCGATACTCCAAAACATGACCGCCAAGGAGTCTTCCAATTCTGGAATTTCACCTCTGCCCAAGAGTTGCCAATAAAAACTTAAGAGTACTTGAGACCTTTTTGAGGGTGCTATTTGACTCAGATCGATGGGATGTGTGACCAAGCTGTCACCAGCACCATTAAAAAGGCTATTCAAGGCATAAGGATTACCGCTCATGTTGGTGCCGTCAAAGGTGGCCACATACTGAGAGGGAGGATGGATGGCCAGGTTATTGTTAACAAAAACAGAGTTGCCGCTTTCCCACAAAAGAGAGTCAGGAACATTTCGAGATTGCGAAAAATCATCCCAAAATGGTAAATTCAAAGTATTGAAAACTTGATCTATTCTACCATTGGAACGTGGCTCATTGATGCTTTTCAAAGGTTTTAGCTGGATTTGACCCCACAATGAAAATTGAAGCAAAAGAGTTAGCCAAACTAAAATGTAGCGCATCATTATTGCTATCTTAAGGGTTATTATTTATTGAATCAGGATGATAAATCCACAAATTTATAGATTCTTTGATGAGCATAGGTTCGCCTGGGGGTGGATACTGATCTACAATTTGTCCCACCTCAACGGAAATTTTGAGTGTGTCTACAACGTCTAACTCATTCATAGATATCAAAACGGCAGTATCTATGTTATGGTATACAATATCCCCTAATTTTAAGGCTGAACCAGTAATAGTAACTTGTGCAACATCGGCATCTAAACCAATGAGATAAGGGGATTTGAGGTTGGCATTACCGTATCCATCACCAATGGTCAAATCAATTACTGATCCTTTGGGAATCTTTGTTCCTGGGACGACTTCTACTCCATTCATTTTTTGAATGAGGACGGCATTAAAGGCCAAATCGGCTACATATTTGGTTTTACCAAATTTTAAATCAAAGTTTTTCAAAATCATCAGGGCATTTTTTAACGAGCCATTCGTTAAGTCAGGCATTTTAACCATAGGTGGTGCCATTGAATTCAATGTGATATATATTTTTCTGAATTCTTTTACCTGAGCATTGGGCATGGGAAATTGCTTTAAAACGGTCAATGGAGGAATTTCTGATGAATAGCCTGAATCAACGCTGATCTCATATCGAAGACTTCTGAGTGATAAATAATCATCAAGATCATCTACATGAACCCCGGTGATATTGGGTACAGTGAGCGTATCGCCGTGATTTGTAGTGATAGGAAGATAGATATAGAAAAATATGGAAGTAGCCAAAATACCAATCAAAGTCAAAAATAACAGCTGTTTCAAGAGTTGTAGTATCGAGCTAGGTACCACAATACTTTTAAGAAAATCAAATATTTTATGCAGCATATTTTTATTAATTGGAGCTATTTAAATCGGTGATGTATTGCTGCTCTTGCTGCCATCTCGCTTCACCGATCTCAATGATTTTAGAGATGAGTTCGGGGTAGGAGATACCCATGTTTTCCCAAAGACCAGGAAACATACTGGCATTGGTAAATCCAGGGATGGTATTGATCTCATTGATGAATATCTCATTCTCTTGTGTCAGAAAAACATCAACACGGGCAAAGTCGTTACATTTTAAGGTTAAAAATGCCTTTTCACAAAGGGCTCTTATTTGTTGATGAACTGCGGTAGGGATTTGAGCAGGAATCTCAACTCTAATAGCTGATTCATCTTGATATTTTGCCTCATAGGTATAGAAATCGTAATTTTTCAAAAGGATAATTTCACCTGAAAGGGTAGATGAAAGCGCCTCATTTCCTATGATTCCACATTCAAGTTCCCTACACTTTATAAAGGATTCTATGAGAATTTCATGTCCATATTTGAAACTGTCCGAGAGGGCATCATCAAAGTCTTCCAACGTATTTACCTTTGATATACCAACACTAGAGCCCAAATTACCTGCTTTAACGATAAATGGCAGTCCCAGTTTGTTTTTGATTTTATCGTAAGAGATCTCTTCATCTTTGGTAAAGCTCATGTAGGGAACTACCGGAACACCCGCATGTTCCAAAAGTTTTTTTGATACAATTTTATCCATTGAGATAGCCGAACCCAATACACTTGATCCGATAAGGATGACATTCAAGGACTGCAACAGGCCCTGAATAATGCCATCTTCTCCATCCGTTCCATGTAGTACAGGGAAGACGATTTGAATCGCTGTAGATTCATGGGATGCTTTGACCTCAAAATGAGGATGGGTTGCGGATAAAAACAGGGAAATTTCTTTTCCTGTTTCAATACCTTGCTCAGGATGATCAAGTAAAAACCAATTTCCACCTTTAGATATGCCAATCACAGAAAGGTTAAAATGTGTTGGGTCTATATATTTTACAACATTGGTCGCAGATCGCACAGAGATCTCATGCTCAACCGAACGACCGCCAAAAAGAATGATTAAATTTTTGCTCGGCATATGATGACAAAAATAGACTTTAGGCTTGGATATGAAAACTTTAGTTTAAAGAATCCTTCAATTCTTAATGATAACTTTTTCAACAGAATACTCATCGGGTCCCGTAATTATGAGAAAAAAGAGGCCAGATAGGTCTTGGACCTCTAATTGCACGGTTTCATTCAATAATTGAGTGTATTCTAGTTGTTGGTGTATTTGACCTGAAATGTCGATAAGTTGAACCGTAACATCTTGTTTAAAGGGTAAATTAAAGCTGACATTTAAGTAGTCTGAAACCGGATTTGGATAGAGGGTGGCCCAAGAGGTAAATTGAGGACGTTCGGAGTTGCCAGTATTTATGAACTCAATATTATCTAAATACAAATTATTGCCATTACCATTGGTAAAAACAAAGGCGATGCGGAGTGATTCCTCAACCAAAAAATCATTAAGATCAATGAATACATTCTGCCAGACCGAATTTGTATCGATAAGGAAGCCCTCATTAGAAATAATATCGCTAAGCTGATCGCTGTTTTTGTCAAAAAGCACATAATCAAAATGTGCTCCACAGTCCACAGAGATGAGAACTCTCAGTCGATCATTTTTATTTAATGTTCTCTTGTAAGCATAATCGAATTGAAGACTTAAACTATCTAAATAATCGGAAAATAATAAGGGGCTGATGAGCCAACTTTCATTTCCCATATCTGTATTTTCATAGCCTTTGGCCATTAAATAGATGTTTTTTTCAAAACTTGCAGCTTCCCATATGGGATTATTTTCCTGATTGGTGATGACCCAGTCATAAGCTTCTTCAAAATCCAATCTGATAGGTAAGTCTACTTCAAGGTCATTCAAGGTAGTAGACCATTGAAGGGTATCGTTATCAAAGTATTGATCTGTGGGTCCCTTGGGGGTTGATACCCAAACTTTAAAATTGGATAAGCCTGTCTCTAATTCCTCAATAACCAGTTCATATGAGATAGATCGACCGGGTTCTAGTGAGCTGCTGATGACTTTAGAAGACTCAAGAATATTGTTTATAGAGACATTAAGGCTAATATCACTGCGTATTTGATTACCTCTATTCTCAAGGTTAAGGCTAATTTTTTGCTCGTTTTCACAAGTAATTAAGGGCACTTCATTTTGAATATCCAAATGCAGATCATAATCAAAATCAGCAAGATCAACTACCATGATGTCATCCAGATATAATTGTGAAGCAGTACTTGATTGGCCAATAAAGGCAAATTGAAGGTTCGTTTCTTTTTGGAAAGCGATCAAATCGATCGTCATATTTTTCCATTCCGAAGAATCTTTTGGAGCAAAGAATGAGGAGCTCGTTGAACTTACCGTAGCTAGATTTGGCCCATACAATTCAATCAGATAATCTTCTGAATAAAAGTTTTGACCGCAATCATAAGAGAGTGCAACAATGAGACCGTCTTGTTCATAATCTAACCCTGTACTTTGATAGGCATAGTTGAATGAAATTTGTGGGATGACGTAATTACTTAAATTAAAATTAGGCGTGAATAAGTAATCAAACAATCCTAATGCAGCTGTATCAGCTGTAAAATCGATGGAGAGGGCTCGATTGAGGACATCATTCGTATTCAGATGGACAGTATCCCAATGACTCATTTGACCCTGCTCTAGTGTAGTTTCGAATTCAATATTCCCTTCAAAATTCATAACAAAGGGTAAGGTTGCTGTCGCATAGTTTGGAAGAGATGAACTCAATATATTATTTTTCAAATTTCCATCTTCAGTTTGGTTAACTAAACCAATTTCGAAGGTCAGAACCGGGTTGGATAAATCATTTAGAGTGATTGATTGAAAGTCGATGGTAGCGATTTCAAGCGGCTCATATCGATCATTTATTTCAATGGTTTCGATCAACAAATCATTTAAGAAAAATGAGATGAAGAAATTTTCAATGACATTTGTTCCATAATTCCGAACTTCAATCTTTGGCACGAGAAGACTGTTGCAATCACTCAAACGGATGGCATTAAAGGTCTTTATGCCCAAATCATTGAGAGCTATAATGGGGTCATCCAAGGCGTGAGAATGCACCAAAGTATTGCGGCGCGGGCTGTGATTTAAAACGACATGCATTCTTTCTTTTTGATTTTGAGTGAAAATATTCATACAAGCATCGTCAGTATAATTCATGAAATTAGAATACATGTCAGAGGTCTCACAACTGATCGCAGCGTCAGAAGGGCATGCTCCGCTGTAAGAAGTGGATTGTAAAGGGGTATCCTCACAATAATCATCTGCACCACAATTTTGCTGATTGCCCCAGATATGTCTTAAACCAAAATAATGCCCGACTTCATGGGTAAGTGTTCTGCCATAACTACTAAAACTTCCCGTATTTTCATTTACCCCCAGCCAATGGTAGTCAATAGCCACCCCGTCCAATAATCTGTCGTTATTGATTTCGACGATACCTTCTAAATCTGAAAACGGAAAATTTGCCCAACCTAGATAGCCTTCCAAATCGGCAATGTAAATATTGAGATAGTCTTCTGCAGGCCAGTAATTTTCTGCGTACAAGATCTCATCTTCAGAAAACTTATATATATTTTGAGTACCTTGTTGTCTGGTGATCCCTTGGGTTGGTAGACCTTCAACATCTTGCTTCGCCAAAACAAAGGTTATTTCAGTATCTGCTGCCACATCTAAAAATTCCAGTGGTGTGAGTGTTTGATCGCTATTTAATCTCCCGAAATCGTCATTTAAGATAGACAATTGTTCTAGGACTTTCTCATCGGAGACATTGGTGCCTATCCCTAGATCTTCTCCACGGTGGATGACATGAAAAACGACAGGTATTTGAAAGATTTCCTTGGCTTTTCCAGGACTATTAAATACGATAAGCGCATTTTTTTGGTGATTTGAAAGCCACTCCTCGAACTGCTCTGTTGTTTCTTGTGGATTGTCATAACCATCTAATCCACATCTTTTCTGACCCAAGCCGTCAAAGACTGAAAAAAGAATCGCTATGAATAAGAGCCTGCTTAATCGCATGCACATTAATTTGTAAATAAAATATCAAATGAGCATCATGACTCATGCATCAGATTCAATGCTTCGACATGCATGATTTCGGGAGCCACGCGTTTAATCGCTTCTTCAACGCCTGCTTTGAGGGTCATGGTAGACATGGGGCAGGTACCACAATTTCCCAAAAGCTCGAGTATCACGGTGTCTTTTTTAATTTCTACTACCCGCACATCACCGCCATCAGCCTCTAAATAAGGTCTGATACTGGTCAATGCTAACTCTACTCTTTCTTTTAAATCTGAACTCATTATTTACTAAACGGTAACTTCAACGACTTGTGTCTTATTCCCTTTGGCATTCCTAATGGCCACTTGCCTTGCCAATCCCGCCGCGAGCTCTTTATAAGCATCAGCTGTAATCCCTTCGGTCATCACTGCGGGATATCCATTGTCACCGCTTTCCCTGATAGACTGGACAATTGGAATTTGACCCAAAAGAGGTACATCATTCTTTTTTGCAAACTTTGTTCCCCCTTCTTCTCCAAAGATAAAGTATTTGTTATTAGGTAACTCTTCAGGAGTGAAAAAAGCCATGTTTTCAACAATACCCAGAATTGGAACGTTGATTTGAGGTTGTTTGAACATTGCCAGGCCTTTTTGTGCATCTGCCAGGGCTACTTTTTGTGGAGTGGTTACGATGATGACGCCCGTCACAGGTATGGTTTGAACTAAGGTCAAATGAATATCGCTGGTACCGGGGGGTAAGTCGATGAGGAGATAGTCCAAATCATGCCATTTGGTATCGCTAATGAATTGTTTGAGTGCTGAGCTGGCCATGGGTCCTCGCCATACGATGGCGTCCTCGGTAGGCGTTAAAAATCCAATAGACATTAATTGAACGCCATACTGCTCAATAGGAATTATCATATTGCGCCCATCTTCGACTTTTACGGAGGGTTGTTCATTTTCACAATTGAACATGGTGGGGATACTGGGCCCAAAAATATCGGCATCAATGATGCCCACCTTGGCACCTGTTTTTGCTAAGGCTACAGCCAAGTTCGCCGTAGTGGTAGATTTACCGACACCACCTTTGCCGGAAGCCACCGCAATGATGTTTTTCACTTGAGGGAGCAGGGGACCTCTATCATTGATAGTTGTAACGTTTGAGGTCATATTTATTAAAAAAGCGACTGTTGTATCGAAGGCCTCCAAAAGTGCCTTTTCGCAATCTTTCCTGATCAATTCTTTCAATGGACACGCAGGTGTGGTCAAGACAACATCAAAAGAAACTTTTTCTGCTTCAATTTTGATATTCTGTATCATATCTAAAGTGACGAGATCTTGCTTTAAATCAGGATCTTGTACATTGCTGAGGGCTTTAAGTAGGGCTTTTTTTGTTACGGCCATTTTTTGGATGCTAATTTTATACAAGTTTAGTTCAGGACTTGTTTTCATCAAAAATCTATAAGTGTTACTTTTGAAAAAGAATTACTTTATTCAATGATCAAACCCTCAACAATAGATGACATAAAAATGGCAATGGATATTGTCGAGGTGGTTGGTGATTTTGTAAATCTAAAGAAATCGGGTTCTAGTTTGAAAGCATTGAGCCCTTTTACGGCCGAAAAAACGCCTTCCTTCTATGTGGTTCCTTCCAAAGGCATATTTAAATGCTTCAGTTCAGGAAAAGGTGGAGATGCCATTACTTTTGTCATGGAAGTAGACGGCTTGAGTTATATTGAAGCGCTCAAATACTTGGCGGCCAAATATAACATTGCCATTGAGGAAGAAGTACAAACAGATGAGATTCAAGAAGCGCAAAATCAGCGTGAGAGCTTATACATTGTATTGAAATTTGCCACGGACTATTTTCAAGATTTATTGCATTCACATGAGGAGGGCAAGTCCATTGGTTTAAGCTATTTCAAAGAACGTGGTTTTTCCGATGAGATCATCGAATCATTCAATTTGGGTTATAGTTTGAATGTTTGGGACCATTTTCATCAAGAAGGAATCAAAAGGGGGTTTACAAAAGAAAATTTGGAAGCAGCCGGTTTAATTGTAAGTAAAGAAAATAAAATATACGATCGCTTCAGAGGCCGGGTGATGTTCCCCATCCACAACGTCACGGGTAAAACCATTGCTTTTGGTGCCAGAATCCTTGTATCAGACGCAGCCAAAAATCAGCCTAAATATTTAAATTCACCCGAAACGGAGCTCTATAATAAAAGTAGGGTCCTGTATGGCTTGTTTCAATCTAAGCAACAAATAAGACAAGAGGACAATTGCTATTTAGTGGAAGGTTATACGGATGTCATATCTATGCATCAGGTCGGTGTCAAAAATGTGGTTTCCTCCTCAGGTACTGCCTTGACAGAAGATCAAGTAAAACTCATCAAAAGATATACCCAGAATGTAACCGTACTTTATGACGGAGATGCTCCAGGTATACGTGCTTCATTTAGAGGCATTGATATTCTCTTAGAAGGAGGACTTAATGTCAGGGCCGTTACTTTTCCTGATGGTGAAGATCCAGACAGTTACAGTCATAAGTTGGGAGCCACTGCTTATGTCCATTTTTTAACGGAAGGAGCGGTTGATTTTATAAAATTCAAAACAGCGCTATTGATGGATGGCGTTAAGGATGATCCGATTAAGAAGGCGGGAGTGGTCAGAGACATTGTAGAAAGCATCTCCAAAATCGGAGACGCGATCAAACGATCGGTTTATTTGAAAGAATGCAGCGATTTATTGCAAATCAGCGAGGCCATCTTGATTGCAGAACAAAATAAAATTTTAATTACTCAGAAGAGATCAAATCAAAATACATTTCAATATAACGAGGAAGCGGCGGGGATCCTTCCTTTGGAATCAGAAGAAATAGCAGTTACTGATTTTTCAAAAATCATTGCATATCAAGAAAAAGAAAGTATCAGAGTACTTTTAAATTATGGAGATGAGATCATCCAAAAGACGGATGAAAATGAGATGACTTTATGGGATTATTTTATCAGTGAGTCAGAGGACATTGAATTTACACATCCCATCTATAATAAAATATTCAAGGCCATGGTTCAACGAAATAAGGAGCAATTACCCTTAAATTTTGAATATTTTTTATCCATTGACGATCCAGAAATACAGAAAACCATCATAGAGTTATGTGCTCCAAAATATGAAATTAGTGAATTTTGGAAGGAAAAATACCATATTGAGATACCCTTGGAAGAAGATTTCATTAAAGAGCTCACTTATTCAAATATTTTACGCCTTAAGTTTAGGGTGATCCAACATCTCATTGAGGTTCAAAATGAAAAATTAAAAACGGCTATAGAAGGTGATGTAGATGCTTTATTAGATGAAATTAGCGAGTTGAAGCAAACCGAAATGGAAATCGCTAAAATTATAGGGAACGTAACCGTAAAATAATTGTTATTAATTAGTTAAAACGAGTGTATGAAAGAAGACATTAAACTTGATTCAATCAAGGAAGCCATAGCCGCTATAAAAAATGGGGAAGTCATAGTAGTGGTAGATGATGAAGATCGTGAGAATGAAGGAGATTTTATTTGTGCAGCAGAGAAAATTACTCCTGAAATTGTCAATTTCATGGCTAGAGAAGGACGCGGTTTATTATGTGTACCCTTGGTGGAAGCCAGGTGTGATGAGCTTCAACTTGATCTCATGGTTGGTAAGAATACAGCCCTTCATGAGACGCCCTTTACGGTAAGTGTTGACTTGAACAGCAAAGATACGAGTACAGGAATTTCTACTTCAGATAGGGCACTGACCATTAGAGCATTGGCAGATACTACTACAAAACCCAATGATCTGGGAAGACCAGGTCATATTTTTCCTTTAAAAGCCAAAGAAGGGGGTGTTTTAAGAAGAGCAGGGCATACCGAAGCAGCCATAGATTTTGCCCGCTTAGCAGGACTGACCCCCGCAGGTGTTCTGATAGAAGTGCTTAAAGAAGATGGGACCATGGCCCGGCTGCCAGATCTCAGAATTATTGCGGATAAGTTTAAATTAAAGTTGGTTTCAATAGATGATCTCATTGCTTATCGTTTAAGTAATGAATCACTTATTGAGGAGCAAATTATTGTAGATCTTCCTACAGATTTTGGTGACTTTAAGCTCAAAGCTTACCGGCAAACCAATACAGGAGATGATCATTTGGTACTTTATAAAGGCGCGTGGACAGTTGATGAGCCCGTGTTGGTCAGAGTGCACTCCTCTTGTGTTACGGGTGATATTTTTGGGTCTTGTAGATGTGATTGTGGTACGCAACTTCACAGCGCCTTGAGAATGGTTGAAAAAGAAGGTAGAGGAGCCGTTGTTTATATGAATCAAGAAGGTAGGGGTATTGGCTTGATCAATAAGCTGAAGGCCTATAAACTTCAAGAAAGTGGTATGGATACGGTCGAGGCAAATGAACATTTAGGATTTAAGGGGGACCAGAGAGACTATGGTGTGGGAGCACAAATCATTAGAGATATGGGGATTTCAAAGCTAAAACTCATTACCAACAATCCGAAAAAGCGGGTGGGATTGATTGGATATGGCTTAGAGATAGTAGAAAATATCTCTATTGAAGTAGATCCCAATGTTCATAATAAAAAATATTTAGAAACCAAGCGAGATCGCATGGGACATGATATATTGAAATAGTATGCGCATTATTTTTGGTATTGCTTTTCTCTGTTATACGACTTGGTCTTTGGGTCAGATCTCATCTAATGAGTGGCACAAGGGGATTGTAGTGACTACGGATCAAGATACAATTTCCGGTGAGATTAAGTATGATTTTTCTACCAATATGGTCACTTTGGTCAAAAACGAATCTGTGATTGCCTTTTCAAGTCACAAACTGATATATTTTGAAATTTATGATGAGGATTACAAAAGCTATCGTGAATTTTATACAATTCCTTATAAAAATACATCAAATTATATGACCCCTGTATTGTTCGAGCTCCAATATGAAAGTGTTTTATCCTTATTGTCTCGGGAAAATATCGTTATGGAAACTTCCAGCTTGGGTTACGGTTATGGTCTACCCATTGTTTCTCAACCTTCCGTGAGATATGACTTTTTTTTTCTTACCAAAGCAGGTAAAATCACTCAGTTTAGTGGATCAAAGAAGGATCTTCTAAGGATTTTAGCGAAGAAGAAAAACGAACTTCAAACCTTTATAAAAAGCAATAGGTTAAAAACAGACGAGCTTAGAGACTTGGTCAGAATCATCGCCTTTTACAATTCTATTTAATTATGAAAAAACCATTAATTCTCATCACCAATGATGATGGGATCACTTCAAAAGGAATATTTGAATTAGTCTCCGCAGTCAAAGATTTAGGTGAAATTATTGTGGTCGCTCCAGACGGTCCCCAGTCAGGTAAGGGGCATGCTATTACCGTTGGTGAAACGTTGAGGGTAAAGAAAAATCAAATTTTTAAAGACATTGAGGCTTATGAATGCAGTGGAACACCTGCTGATTGTGTGAAATTGGCTAAACATCAAATTTTGAAGGGTAGGCAGGTAGATCTGGTACTCAGTGGTATCAATCATGGGAGCAATACTTCAATCAGCGTTTTATATTCGGGTACTATGGGAGCTGCGATTGAAGCAGCTATTGAAGGGACCCCTGCGATAGGCTTTTCATTATGTGATTATAATCCCAAGGGTGATTTTTCTCATGGGATACCATTTATTACTAAAATTGTAAAAGAAGTACTTAGCAAAGGATTGCCCAAAAACATTGCCCTTAATGTGAACATTCCAGCTATTAGTGATGAGCAAATCAAAGGAATAAAAATATGCCGTCAGGCAGATACCCGATGGCAAGAAGATTTTGATCTACGCGTCGATCCTTACGGGAGAGATTATTATTGGATGGTGGGTAACCTAATCAACAATGATAAAGGTCAAGATCACGATGAGTGGGCCATAAAAAACAACTACATAAGTATGGTCCCCTGTCAGTTTGACTTGACCTCTTATGAGGCTATTAATCAAATGAATGAGGACTGGAATTTCTAAACATTTATTTTTAAAAACAGATTGAAACCGAGGTTTCTTTTGTTGATGAGTCTGCCATAACCGGGTATACTGAAAACTTCGATGGGTTGATAACTTGGATAGTCTAAGAGCATTTTGTATCGTATCATGATTCCGATCGAAAAGAATTTGTTCCAATAAGAGCTAGGGACGTCTTTCTTCAGTCTTAATTGTTTTTCAGAATTCAAAACGATTTCTATCCAAGTTGCTTGAAGATCAGATCTTTTAAAATCATCTCTCATTGGGCTATTAATGGTTTCAGAGTTGATAAAAATAACTCCTTCATCTTTGAAACTCGATTCAGCGAACCTCACACCCAAACCCAATCGATTGACTTCATCTAGATAAGCCAAATAGCCCAATCCTAGCCTATAAAAACGACCTTCACTTTGATAGTCAATGTTTTTATAAAGGTTATTAGGATTGATTTTCGTATAACCGGCTTCAGCGAAAATTTGCACCTTATCAAAAAGGAGCCATTCAAGACCTCCTTCATATTTCTGAGAACGCTCTTGCCAGAGCATTAATGTTTGACCATAATCCCAATATATTCTAGGTTGAAATAGCCTCTTTTGGATCAGAAGGCTATCATCTTGGGCCACAGCCATGCTGATGCAGAGCAAACTAATAATAACAAGTAAATACGATTTCATTTGCTTTGCAGGATGAATTTTCACATTGAATAATTATATTGGAAAAATTGTGTGCGGTGGCTACGGTATCGATTTGAGAAATAGAGACTCTGGCATTGCCACGCACATCGATCACCCATTCGTTGGTATGATGTAAATTGATAAAATAAAGATGACCTGCAATACTGAATCCCAATGATGAAAGGGGATCATTATAGTTCAAGGGGATTTCATATTGAGTGGCTATATCTTCCAATACTTGATATTGATTGTTGAATAAGTTGAATACCGTATCTACCAAAACATTTCCACTGACCAGGGCTGTTTTTATTATGTTCAATGTACCGATTTCTGTTGTGTAATAAGCATCATATTCTTCATTGATAAAGATCAGACTGTCTACCCAAACAATTTGATCAGTTATCAGGTTCTGCTCAGCTTCTAATAGTCCTCCATTTCCAATACTATCGGTAAGGATGGTGAGGCTATCCTCAAGATAGTCTAAGATTAGAGACAACTGATCACTGACAGAATCAGTATATAACAATGAATCGGTCAGCAATTCTAGATTATTTTCTACCCAGAGTAAACTGTCCGCATCAATAAAGGCAAAAGAGGCGGTAGGTTCAGTGATAAGCCCATCACAGTCGTCGCATTCGTCACAATGTGACAGCATGACTAGGGTTATCAATAGGACGATAATATGAGCGGTCTTTATCATATTGGGTCTACATCAAAATGGATGAGTATAGATTTAAACGAGGGCAAAGCTAATAACGTATGGCGAGATCCTTGAATGAATTCTTTGATCGATTTGAGATGGGTTGTTTTTCTTTCAATTTTGATGATGATTTCAAACAAGTAGTAATTTCTTATTTTGTTGATGACGGGTTCAATAGGGCCCAGAACACGTTTTTCTGTGAGGTTTTTTTGAAGTATTACATTCAATGCATTTGCTGCCTGATGTGTTAAATTTTTATCTTTTCCTTTAATTATGATTTTAATCAATCGATAGAATGGCGGATATTTGAATTTTTGACGCTCAGCAAGTTCTTGTCCATAAAATAAATCCAAATGCCCTTCTTTTATCTGTAATAATAATGGATGATCGGGTTGGTTCGTTTGGACAATCACTTGACCTCTATCATGTTTTCGACCTGACCGACCACTTACTTGGGTAATCAACTGGAACGCTCTTTCGTGTGATCTGAAGTCAGGAAAATGAATGATTCGATCGGCATCAAAAATACCGACTAAGTTCACGTGTTCAAAATCAAGTCCTTTGGTTACCATTTGAGTACCTACCAGTACATCTATTTCCCTGCTTTCAAATGCATCAATGATTTGCTGATAAGCATGCTTACTTCGCGTAGTATCAAGGTCCATACGCTTGATTTTTATATCAGGAATGAGGATAGAGAGTTCTTCTTCGATTTGCTCAGTTCCTATGCCTACGGTCTTGATTTCATTCGATTGACATTTTTCGCATTTCGCATCAAAAAATATTTTATACCCACAATAATGGCAAATGATTTCATTCTGATAAATATGATAGGTTAGACTGACGGCGCAGTTGGGACAGTTAGGAATGTGATTGCAGTCATTACATTCTACATATGGCGCGTAACCCCGTCTGTTTTGAAAGAGAATTACCTGTTTGTTTTCGGCTATACTGGATTTGATTTGGTCAAGCAATGCTAGGGTAAAATGGCCTTTTATTTTTTTTTGTTTTCGGGCTTTAGAGAAATCAGCAAATTTTATTTCAGGTAAGGGTTGATTCTTGAATCTATGATTAAGGGTTACATATCCAAATTTGCCATTGATGGCATTTTGATAACTTTCTAAGGAGGGTGTTGCGGATCCTAATAATACCTTGGCATGATGAATTTGGGCCAAATATAAAGCACTGTCTCTTGCGTGATATCTAGGAGCAGGATCATATTGCTTATAAGAATATTCATGCTCCTCATCTACGATGATGAGTTCTAGGTGCTTAAAAGGGAGAAAGACGGCACTCCGCACGCCAATGACAAAGTCGTACTTCTGATTCAAACAGTTTTGATAAATCTCAGTACGTTCATTGTCAGAAAACCGAGAATGGTAGACGCCAAATCGATTGCCAAAATAGCTCCGAAACCTCTGAATTATTTGAGTCGTTAGCGCGATTTCAGGGAGGAGTATGAGTGTTTGTCCTCCATTTTCTATGATTTGATGTACCAGGGTTATGTAAATTTCTGTCTTTCCACTTCCTGTAATGCCTCGCAATAAGGTTGTTGGATTTTCAGCAAAACTTTTCTGAATCTCAAGTAGTGCTTGATGCTGATGCGTCGTCAAATCAGGAAGTGCTGCGATGGGCCTATGGTCAAATGAAAATCGATCAATTTGATGCTCCCAAGTTTCAAGTATTTTATTTTTCACCAATGTATTTAGGGATGAAGTACTTATGCCTGCTGATTGGAGAGATTTTTTACTGATGCCAAAATCATTTAATTCGGTGTTTTCAAATATGGGGATCTCTTTTAGATAGGCCATCAAAACGTGGGCTTGCTTGGGGTATTTATCTAAGGTTTTTGAGAGTTCATTGAGGGGCTCTTCGGTGGTGTAATGTGAGTGGAGTTTAATCCGAGTTTCCATTTTCGGACTGTATTTATCTTTTATTTTTTCAAAGGTATAGATGATCCCTGCATCAATGAGACTTTTGACCAATTGAAAAGGATATTTGAGTCCTGTGATTTTTTTAACTTCTTCTGCGGAGATATTTTCTTTTTGTAAATGAGTAAGAACCATTTTTTCAGTATCGGTTAAACTCGCATAATTGATGTCGATATCGGGTAAAATACCTAAATAGGATTCGCTCGTTAATTTTAAACCGGCAGGCAAGGCCGCATTGTAGGCATCTCCTAGAGCACACATATAATAGTTTGAAATCCAATCTATGAATTTTAATTGCGCTGTGGTGACAATGGGTTCAACATCTAAAACTTCAAAAATCTCTTTAACTACATATTTTGATGAAACTTGATCTACAGTAGCATAGACCAAACCCGTATAATATTTCCTCTTTCCAAAGGGAACGATGACCCGACACCCTTTCAGGATTTCTTGTTTTACATGTGCCGGAACCGCATAGGAAAATACGCCGGGGATGGGGATGGGTAGTATGACTTCAATATAGCGCAAATGGACAGGCTACTCAGATGAAATTTGAGTCAAAGCTACGTCAAGATCGGTCACAGGTAATTTGCAAGTTTTATTATAACACACATAAATGGCTGTTTTACCGTTGATTTCAGTTTTATACTGCAGTAGGGGCAAATCACTCTCTATCGCCGAAGCAGCCACTACTTTTCGGGTAATATGAAGGGCATTGAGCGCTGTGGTTACTTCTTGATAGTCGTCTCCAAAGATGACGATTTCAGGAATGGGCTTTACCAATAAAGTGGCTACAGAGGCCCATTGTGACAGATAACTTGTTTCTTGAGCCATCATTTCACCCACCTGGTTGACCATATCTAAAGCTTGTTTTTTGTACGGTTCATTATCTAGATGTAAACCTAATTTTAATAAATTTTCTGCCATCATAGAATTTGAAGAAGGAATGACATTATCAAAGAGATCATTTTTTCTTGCAATGAGATTTTCAGCATGGATGCTCGTAAAGTAAAATAATTTCTCCTGAGGATCATAGTACTGCTCGTTCATCTGCAGGGTTAAGTCATTGGCTACACGTAGCGCTTCCTCATCAAAAGTCGTTTCATAATATTTGATCAATGCTTGAATTATGGCAGCATAATCTTCCGCAAACCCTTGAGTTGATAGATTGGCGACATGAATCAAGGTACCGTCTTTTAATAAATTTTTAAGAATGAAGTCATAATTTCTCTTAGCAAGTGTGAGATAAGTGGTTTTGCCTGTGGCTTGGTAAGCTTCTAAAATTCCTGTCAAGGTCAACCCATTCCAACCCGAAATGATTTTATTGTCTAGACCCGGTCGGATTCTTTCGGCTCTCTTGAGGAGTGCTCGTTGCTTAAATTGAGTAATGATAGATTGAAGCGTCACAAGTTCCAATCCAAATTGTGTAGCAATATCATCCTCACTGTGCAACATACGAGGAACATTGGTAGACTCCCAATTACCTTTTTCTTGGATATCATAATAAGCAGCAATAAGTGGAGTGTATTCACCGGCCACTTCCTTCATTTCATCATAGGTCCAAACATAGAACTTACCTTCTTCCCCTTCACTGTCAGCGTCGAGGGCAGCATAAAAGCCACCAGAGTCATCTAGCATCTCTCGAATCAGCCATTGGATGGTTTCATCAATAACGGAAGCATAACGTTCATTACTGCTCATTTTATAGGCCTTGGCATACAATGACAACAATTGCCCATTGTCATAGAGCATTTTCTCGAAGTGAGGAACATGCCAAAATTCATCTACTGAATAACGAGAAAATCCCCCCCCAATTTGATCATAAATACCACCGTCTATTATTTTATTCAGAGTGAACTCCAGGTGGGGTTGAATATTTAAGGTGGGATTCAGATAAGCTAGATCTATAAGAAAAGACCATTGGGAGGGCATGATGAACTTGGGCGCTTTTTTTAATCCACCCCATTGCGTGTCAAATGATTGGGCGAGTTTTTGATAACCAGAATCTATTTTTTCCTGGGTAATCGCTGTGGGTGATAATTGATATTTTTCCGAAACATTGGCGTTAATGGCTTTCGTATATACCTCAGCGGATTCCTCCAGTTTACTTCTATTTTCAGCAAAAACGGTCTTTACGTTCATTAGTAATTCGCGCCAACCTTGACTAGGAAAATATGTACCTCCATAAAAAGGCTTCTGATCGGGTGTTAGGAAGACATTAAGCGGCCATCCACCATTGATACCCATGGCCTGTACTGCTTCCATATATATTTGATCAATATCAGGTCGCTCTTCACGATCTATTTTTATATTTACAAAGTTTGCATTCATAAGAGCAGCAATACTATCATTTTCAAAGGATTCATGGGCCATTACGTGGCACCAGTGACAAGAAGAATAGCCTATGCTTACCACTATGGGTTTGTCTTCATTTTTGGCTTTTAAGAGCGCTTCTTCCCCCCAAGGATACCAATCTACAGGATTATACGCATGCTGCAAGAGATAAGGAGATGAAGCATTGATAAGGCGATTGGATGTAGCAGCGTTTTCCATTTTATTTTTGGTGGTTTTACTTGATGGGACACAACCAGAGATCAGCCCTAAAGAAAGCATTATTATCAATAATTTCATCTTAATAATTTTGTTAACTGCTCAATTTCTGTGGTAAGATCGATGGTATCTGATAGAGCTCTTGTTTTATTCAACGTTTCAATAATGAATTTTTGATGTTGATCACTGTTGGGGTTAAAAGGCCTATGCCCAATGGACTTTAACAATACTTTCAATTCCTCATAAAACTTAAAAGTGGTCTCATCAAAATATGTATGCGTAAGTTGATCCCAAATATAGTCAATGGCCAATTCATTGGGATGAATTAAATCGGTTTTGTAAAATCTATAATCGCGAAGTTCGTCTATCATGATTTCATAGGCAGGGAAATAATAAGTATGACTGAATTTTTTGACGATCGCCTGTACCGCCAGATGGAGTGTGGCTTTGGAAAGTGTATTCTCGTGTAGTCCATCTTTGGTATGCCTCACAGGGCTTACCGTAAATAATATTTTTAATTTAGGATTAAATGGAGTGAGCAATGCCTGTAGCTCTTCAAACTGTTGAAGGATGAAGTCGACGGACAGTAATTCTTTCTTAAATAATGTTTGAGGGAGTTTATGGCAGTTGGCCACCATGGTATTTGTACTGAGATAGGTATGCGTCCAAGCAGTACCTAGGGTGATTATGAGCCATTCACTTTCTTTCAGCCCTCGATGTAGCATATTCATTCTACTTTCACATAAGGAGCTAAATTCAGTCTGGTGGGCTGCTCGAATATCAGAATGCAAATCAAAACTCATATGCATGCCATCAATCAAAACAGATTTAGGGTATGTTTTATGAAGGGCTTTTTTTATCAATTTAAAGATAGCGTAGGGGTTGTAGAGTGTACCCAACTTGTGATCAATAACATTAAACTTATGCGTCAAAAACTTTTGTGTCATATTATTCGCAAAACACGAACCTAATGAGGTAATGGCCTGACCATACTTGATGTAAGCATCAGACTTAGCAATATCAAAATCAAGTTTAAATTTCATAATTAATCTACCTAGAGCATAAAAAAAAACCTGAAATATTATTTCAGGTTTTATAAATCTATACAATTAGTTTGTAATTATTCAGTAACCACCCTTATGGTAATTTCATGATGTACATTTTTATGCAGATCAATCACTGCTGAGTGGTCTCCAACATGTTTGATATCTTTAGAAAGGGTTATTTTCTTTCTGTCAATATCAAATCCTCTGCCTGACAAGGCTTCAGCCGCTTGAATTGCGGTAATCGCACCGAAAATTTTCCCACTTTCTCCTGCTTTTGTTTTGATTTCTAAAATCATTTCACCGATTTTATCAGCAATAGCTTGAGCATCTTTAAGTGATTTTTCAGCTTTATGGGCAGCTTGACGAATGTTCTCATCAATCATTTTTCTATTGGATTTGCTGGCCAATATAGCCACTCCTTTAGGAATCAGATAATTTCTTCCGTATCCTGCTTTTACTTTGACGGTGTCATTCTTATAACCCAGTCCTTTGATGTCTTCTCTTAATATTATATCCATAACTATTTTATTTAAGAGAATCGGCCACATATGGCAAAACGGCAATATGTCTTGCCCTTTTTACCGCCTGTGCTACTTTTCGTTGAAACTTCAAACTAGTACCTGTAAGTCTGCGAGGCAAAATTTTACCTTGATCATTTACAAACTTCAGTAAAAAATTTCCGTCTTTGTAATCAATATACTTGATTCCACTTTTCTTGAATCTACAGTACTTCTTAAGTACTTGATCGTTATTTATTGGTTCGTTTTGTAATGTCATTTTTTTGCAGCCTCCTCTTTATTTTCTTTCTTATTAAAAGCACCTTTACGTCTTCTTTCGTTGTAAATAAGCGCATGCTTATCTATTGCTACGGTTAAAAATCGCATAACTTTCTCGTCTCTTCTGAGTTCAATTTCTAGTTTTGAAACCAATGAGGGATCTGCCTTAAATTCAAGTAAATGATAAAATCCAGTATTTTTATGCTCGATGGAATAGGCTAATTTTTTCAATCCCCAATGCTCTTCATTGATGACTTCGCCTTTATTATCAGTAATTACTTTTATGAATTTAAGAACAGCATCCTTCATCTGATCGTCAGACAAAACGGGAGTTAAAATGAATACTGTTTCGTAATTCTTTTTCATATTGAAATTTATAAAATGTAATTTTAAGGGTGCAAAAATAGCTAATGTTGATTAAAAATCAATCTTTTTGACTAGCTTTTCACAATAAAACTTCCCGATCCAACGAGATAGTCGTCCGTATAAACTTCTACAGTATGTGGTCCAATCAAGTAAGACGTACCTTTTTCGTAATAAACTACGACTCTTTGTTGGGAACGGTCATAAAGAATTTCTTTTTGAGCGGTATAGAATAATTCCCTACTTAAAAAAGTAAAGGAACCAGAACCCATATTCACATCATAATACACATTGTTGTCTGGAGCGACCACACGGATCCATAACTTTTTACCCTCGATGGGTGCGACTTCATTTTCTGACAGTACAAAAGTAATTTGGAGCTGGTTAATGTGCTTTTTTCTAAAACTGTCTGAGCGTTCTTTGCCCTTCACATCGATTGCAGCAATGGTAAAATCTTCGATTTTAAGCTTTGACAGCAATTGTACCTTTTGATTGAGATCTTTTTTTTCTAGCTTTATATCATTGATTGACTGATTGAGCGCCTGTGTTTCATTTTTTAATTCGATATTTTCGGTCGTGAGTTGCTCATTTATCTGAGTCAATTGATTGATTTCTTCATCTTTGATCAGCAGCAACTGGCGGTAGCCTTCCACTTTATCTCTGAGCGTACCCAGAGTTATTTTTTGTCGTTGGTCTTTATTTAGAAAATACATTTTTTCTTCCTCAAGTTTTTGCTTGATGCCTACCAATGTATCTATCTCACCACCCAGTTGAGAGATGGTTAAGATGCGTTTATCTAGCTCATTGGAGAGAGAGTCCAGTTGTAAAAATGCGGCGGTCAAAGCTTCTTCTTTCAGCAAATTTTGTTGCTGTTCGTCCTGAATAAAATAAACAAGTAACGCAATGGCCATTATGGCTAAAGTCATTCCAATTTTTAGAGTCTTATTATTTTTTTTTGGGAGTTGAGGATCGGAGAGAAGGCTCGGGACTTCGTTTTGATGATCTGACATTAAATTCGATAATTTTTTACAAATTTAAAGGATACCGTAAATATTTGATCAACTCTTTAGAACAAAATGCTGTTTTTCCATTTTTAAATTAAGAAAAACCAGCCCAATGTGGAATAAATCAATGGTCAATGAGATCTTCGCATCATTGGTGATGCTTTTCCATGATTGATGATTTTGGGGATTGAGATGTATATTCAGAAAAAGGATTGCTTTTGGTGGTTGATGTATTGATGACAATAACGTTAGATAATCTGACAGATCTTCGCGTATCCATGAGATGTCTAATATGACCATTTCATAGAGATCACGGTTAATGATATGAAAAAAAGAAGCCTTAGGGTCAATTTCGAACTCTTTTTCATTCAAATCTGATTTCTGAGTAGGGGGTGATGCTACCCCCGTGCTGAACCAGGTGGTTTCCTTTATTCGGGTGGAAATGAATTTAATCTGGCTGAAGACATTTTTTGAATGAGATCCAGAATCATAATGAACATATAATAAAGATTGAAGACCCAAGTGAGGCACAAGATCAGCAATGTATTGCTGTGTTTTTTTTGATGCGATCGACGCATTGATTTCTTCAAGGTTAAGGAGCTGTTGATGGATTTTTCTAGGCTTGAAGCGGCTGCCGTTGTTTTTAATTAACGCCGAATAAAGATTAAAAACATAAGGAGAATGTATTTGATGGCCATCCAAGGCATTGTTGATGTAATTTAAATAATAGAGACCCCTTAGAAAGTAGGAGCTAAGCCTCGACAAAATGTTAATTGAATTTGATAGGATTGATCAATACAAATTCAGGGATGTTTACGTTAAATTGGTAGCCATCACTGATGCGTTCCATGGTATAATAGCCTACCATTTTACCCACACCAGATTTGAGATTGCATCCAGATACGTATTGATGTGATTGTCCAGGCTCAAGGATGGGTTGTTTTCCCGTTACGCCTTCGCCATCAACCTCTTTCAATGGATAAGTCGTATCAAATATTTCCCAATGCCGAAGTTTCAACTGAACTGTTTTATTACCTTGATTTTCGATAGTAATGCGGTAGGTAAAAACAAAATGACTCTGGGCAGGATCTGAATAATCCGCTCGATAGGCTGTCTCCACACTCACTTTTACATCTTCGGTAATATCTGTAACCATAATTAAAATCTTCTTAATCGGGAATGGGTTTATTCAATATAATCGCCCCTTAAAAGCAATATATAAAGCTTATTGTTTATTTCCAAGATCTCTAAAAAATCCGTATTAAAATAAAGAAAGATTCTTATTCAAAATAAGGTTTAAAACGGATGCGCCCTCAAATCCCCAAAAAATTATATATTTTTTTGTAACTATTTTCTAGTCTCAATCCTCAAATATAGATACCTAATTTGAGGATGATCAACGACTAATCTAATTTGAAATCGATCAAAACGCTAGGTCAAATCGTGACATCTTCACTTGCTACAAGGTTGTTTTTAACTATATTTATATAAATTTTAAAATAAATTCTCATGAACTTATTAAGTAGAGGAACCTAAGAAATCATCATGAATGAGCTCATTTTTTTGGCGAAACGCTTAAATGGAGGAGTAAATTTTGTGATGAAATGAAATCGGTGCTTGTTCCCAAAAATGAAAATGAATTTTTTGAAATTCTTTGGAATGTAGATATGGACAAATTCAAGGTTGTCGCTTCTGAACTCAGCTTTGCAGCAAGAGAAAAAGCATTAGGCATTAGTGCAGATAGATGTTCTATTCAGTCATCATAACTCTTCCATTTTAATTATGGTTTTCCTTGATATTTTGAAGTTCCCTTTCTTTATAAAACTGACATTACTGAGGAAGGAAGGTATTTTGTGTATTATTGATCTATTTAGTTGGGAATGATTAACAACTTTAGCTAGGACCATCATTTATTCATTTGAGGATTGTTCAGGATCGTTGCAGGATATGAACGGCTCAATGATTTTAAGTGTAACTCAGTCGACAAAAATAATAATTGCCTTCATTCCTTTAAATTTATAGCCATATATAAATATAATCATCATCTGTGCTTTCAATTAATGAACCTTCTTGGCAAGCCATCTTAGAGAAAAGTTGCCATGAGCCTTATTATAAAAACTTGATTAACAGGGTACTATTGGCCTATGCATCGGGCAATGTATACCCAGATAAAAATGATATTTTTAAAGCTTTTGAATTGTGTCCTTTTCACAAAACAAAGGTGATTATTCTGGGTCAAGATCCTTACCATGGCGTGGATCAAGCTCATGGATTGTCTTTTTCTGTTAAAAAAGACAAGATCATTCCGCCATCATTATTGAATATTTTTAAGGAGATAAAACGAGATTTAGGAAACGAGATTCCCAAAGAAGGATCTTTGGTGCGTTGGGCTGAGCAGGGGGTACTCTTGTTGAATGCTATTTTAACGGTCAAAGCGTCACAGCCGGGATCACACAAGCATTTAGGATGGGAACGTTTTACCGATCAGGTGATCCTTCATTTGTCTAATAAAAAACAAAATTTAGTTTTCCTTTTATGGGGTGCTTTTGCCGGTCGAAAAAAGGGATTGATTGACGCTGAAAAACATCTAATATTAACTTCTGCACACCCTTCACCGCTTTCATGCTACCGTGGATTTCAGGGGAATGAACATTTTAGTAAAGCCAATTATTTTTTAATCGAGAACGGCCATCAACCTATACCTTGGTAGTCGTTTTTGATCATTAAGAAATTAATCAGTTGATGGTATTGAAAAGCCGTTCCCAGCGTATTTTGTCAAACAGATCCGCTTTTTCATCTAGAGAAAGCCAAATAAAGGAGGCTTCTCCTACAATAAAATCTTCCGAAACAAATCCAAAATACCTAGAATCCAAAGAATTATGGCGATTATCACCCATCATGAAATAATAATTTTTCGCAAAAGTATATTGCATGACCGGTTTACCTGCTATGAGTAATTGATCCTCTATGATTTCAATAATTCCCTGTTCTTCATAATTGGTTATGGTACTTCCATACATCGCCAGGGTTGAGTCGTTAATATCAATGGTCATGCCTTTGTAAGGAATAAGGAGGGGACCATAATGATCACCATTCCAGGGATAATATTCAGCATTTGGAAATATTCGAGACTCTATTTTATCTTCATAATCAAGTTGAAGGTCAACACTTTTGATGAAGCTAAGATCAGCTAGCTGATTGGCAGAACTTTCAGTGGTATTAATGATATAACCTTTGCGATTATCTGAACCGAAAGAGGGGTAGTATTCCCAAATATTATTTTCTCGAAAAATTCGATCTTTGATATTTTGATCTGTTTCAACAAAATACCGCATTTGCATGAATTCAGGATTATCAGCGACGGCTTGATTGATGTGTACTTGCCCGAATTTTACTTCAATCACATCACCCGAAACACCGATACATCTTTTGATATAATGCGTTCTTAAGTCTTTAGGGTTTTCAAACTCTGGGGGATAGTTAAATACGACTACATCGTTTCTCTCCACACGACCCAAACTTGGAAGTCGAAATTGAGGAAGTTGTATTCCACTGAAATAGGAAGGGAGATCAGTTCCCCAGACTTTGGCATGGGTAAGGGGTAATTGCAGTGGAGTTTTAGGTGTTCTAGGCCCGTACTCTAGCTTACTTACAAAAAGAAAGTCACCGACTAAAAGAGAACGCTCCATCGAAGGTGTTGGAATGACATAAGCCTCCATGAATGCCCATCGAATGATGGTAGCCGCAAAAACCGCAAAAACAATAGCCTCAAACCATTCTTTAAAAGGGCCTTTTTGAACTTTGGGTAAATCAGTAGCTTTACCAAGGTAAGTAGTCGGACCAAAGGCAACATAAACCATATAAAAAGGTGCGAATAGAACCCCTAAAACTTGATCTACATACCGATATCTTTGGAATGATTTAAGCAAGTCTAGGTGGATGGTTAGGGCGACAAAGAAATTGGCTACAGGTACAAACAATAAAAGCATCCACCATTTGGGCCGACCTACGATTTGTAAATGAATGTAATAATTGTAAATCGGTATAAAACCTATCCATCCGGGCTGCTCAGCCTTTATAAAGAATTTGTAATAGGCAATTGCTTGCAGTAAATACCCTCCCAGTATAAGGGTTACAAAGGAGGTCATACTAAAATCATTGAAATACATATCAGTGCGTTATATTTTTATAAAATCATTCATGGTAAAAATGCCTTTCTTATCTTGAATCCATTCAGCAACGAGCACTGCTCCCAAGGCAAAGCCTTTTCTCGAGTGGGCTTCGTGAGTTATTGCTAGGGTATCGATGGGAGAATGGTAGTTGATTACATGCTTTCCGGCTACTTCTGCCTGTCTAAAAGAAGCTATTTTTACATCTTTTTCCTTGGAAGCATCGAGGGCCCAACGACGATAGTGAGGATGGGTATTAATAATGTCTTCGGCCAGGGTTATGGCTGTACCACTAGGTTTATCTAATTTTTGTAAATGGTGAGTTTCCTCAATAGCTATTTTGTAATCTGGAAATTGTCCCATGACTTGACTCAACCATTCATTGAGTTTGAAAAAGATATTGACCCCCAAACTAAAATTTGAAGCGGTTAAAAAAGTTCCTCCATGAGCGACACAGAGTGCCTCAATGTCAGGTAATTGATCGAGCCATCCGGTTGTGCCCGATATTACAGGTACTTTTTGTCTCAAACAAGCGCCTATATTGTCAAATGCGGAAGAAGGATTTGAAAACTCAATGACGACATCCGTGTTATCAGGTGCGATTTTAGATAATTTTTCTTGGTTATCCAAATCTACAATTGAAGAGATGTGATGGCCTCTTTCAGTCGCTATTTTTTCAATGGACTTCCCCATTTTACCATATCCTATCAGCGCAATATTCATCGTGAACGTTAGAAAGAAATTTTTAGTGAGAATCCAAACACGGGCGAAGATAAGGGAGTTGATTCAATAGCGGGTTGCAATTGCGCCAAAAAAGAGTCATTAATTTTAAATTCCCGTAAGTGTCCAAAAATATATGCGTCAGCCACGTTCGTCAAATAAAATAAGGTCATGAGTAAAACCAAATAATCTCGGTCTCGCTTTAAATTATCGGCTTGTTGCTTAAGAGCACTAGAGCTGAATTGCCCTTCAATTTTATTTTCCGTATCTAAGCGGTTATCAGTAGTTGCGAGATAGGCATTTCTAAAAGTATGATAAAGTTTATTGTTTTCATTGATGAAATGCGCGAAACCCATAAACCCGGCGTAGACAAAGGGAACTTTAAAGGCCTGCTTATTATTAATTTGGCCTAATCCGGGCAGTATGGCTGAAAGCATGGCTGATTTCATAGGATCAACTTTTGAAATCTCTTTGAAATACATATCCGAATCCATATTCAAAAAGCCCGTATCCAACCTGAATTCCTCTTGTGCATGGCTGTAAAAAAAGCTACAAGACATCCACGAAAGTGCAAAGAGTACTTTATATCTCGAGGAGATCCAAGATTCTATTGAGTTCATTAACGGATGTAAAAGGAATACTGATTTCACCTTTAGCATTGTTTTTTGATTTAATTTTTATCATCGTCCCGAAATGCGAGGAGAGTTGTCTTTGGACTTTTTCTATTGCAGGAGTCATGACAGCAGCCTCAACCGGATTGTTGGATTTCTTATGGACAAGACCTCTCACCATAGATTCAGTTTTTCTGACAGATAAACCCTCAGACAAAATTTTCTGAAATACCTCTAATTGCAAAGCTATATCATCTATCACAATAAGTGAGCGGGCATGACCCATAGACAAAAGATTGTCTCTTAATCCAATTTGAATATCAGGCGGTAGTTTTAATAGACGTAAATAATTGGTCACAGTAGATCTATTTTTACCTACTCTATCTCCTAATTGCTCTTGCTTTAAATCACATTCAGAAAGTAATCTTTGGTAACTCAAAGCAATTTCAATGGCATTTAGATTTTCTCTTTGAATGTTTTCTATCAATGCCATTTCAAGCATCTGTTGATCATCTGCTAGCCTTATGTAAGCAGGAATTTGTTCTAAACCGGCTTTTTTAGAAGCTTGAAGGCGACGTTCCCCAGAAATAAGTTGATATTTATTCTCAGAAAGCTTTCGTACTGTGATCGGTTGAATGATGCCTTGAACTTGAATAGATTGCGCGAGATCATTAAGCGCCTCTTCATTAAAATAAGATCTCGGTTGAAAAGGATTTACCTCAATTTGAGAAATTGAGATTTCCCCAATAAGAGGGGATCGATCACGGATCATGGGCTCCGCATTCATTTGATGAACGATTAAGGAGGGTTCTGAAAGCAATGCCCCCAAACCTTTACCTAAACCTGTATTTTTCTTTGCGGCCATTTTAAGCAGCTTTAATTTGATTGCGTTTTAAAATCTCTTTGGCTAGGTTTATATAACTCGTAGCCCCTTTGCTGTCCGCATCATGAGAAATTACAGGTAATCCAAAACTTGGTGATTCGCTGAGCTTCACATTTCTGGGAATAATGGTTTCGAAAGCGATCGTTTTAAAATGGGTTCTTATTTCACTTACCACTTGATTAGATAAGTTGAGTCTAATGTCGTACATGGTCATCAAAATACCTTCAATTTGGAGGGCTGTATTCAGTCGAGTTTGAATTATTTTAATCGTATTCAATAATTTTCCCAAACCTTCTAGCGCAAAATATTCACATTGAACAGGAACAATTACTGAGTCAGAAGCGGTCAAAGCATTGATGGTAATGAGACCCAAGGAAGGCGAGCAGTCAATAATGATAAAATCATAATTTTCCCTGACCTCGTTAAGCACACTTTTCATTTTGTCTTCGCGATTGTCCAAATTGATCATTTCAACCTCTGCTCCCACCAAATTGATATGAGAGGGGAGGATGTCTAAATACTTAATATTTGTTTTGTGGACACTGTCCTTTACTGCAATTCCATTGATCATACATTCATAAATACCCGTCGTAATTTGATTAGGGTCTAAACCCACGCCAGAAGTGGCATTGGCTTGAGGATCAGCGTCTACAATTAGGGTATTAAACTCTAATGCTGCCAGACTTGCCGCAAGGTTGATTGCAGTGGTCGTCTTTCCGACGCCACCTTTTTGATTGGCAACTGATATAATTTTTCCCATACTTTAACGAATCTGAATTTTTTTGGCCTCTAAAGAGTAAACAAATATATGTCAGAAGGAGAGAATTATCCCATTACTTTGATAAAGAAAGCAACAATTAATATTTTGGATACAGATGTCGAGTTAAAATGAATAATTAAGTTAAAACGCGGTCCTTATTTATTACAGTTATTTTTTCTTACCCTTATTTTTTTGTGCAGTTTGATTCGCTTTCATGGCATCTTCAAGACGTGACTGGAATTTAGACTTTTTCTTATTCACGTTTTTCTTTTTATTTTCCTCCATGATCAATTTTATTTTATCTTCATTCACAAATTTTCTAAACAAGGCAATTTGACCGAAAGAAACTAAATTGGTAATGAAATAATAATAGGAAAGACCTGAAGGGTAGGAGTTGAAAAAGAACAAAAACATGATGGGCATGAGGTATTGCATGGTTTTCATAGGACCCTGAATCGTGGTCATTTGTGAATTGGCCATCGTATATAAAATGGTGGATCCTGCCATCAAGAGTGTAAATAAACTGACGTGGTCTCCATAAAACGGGATGTTAAAAGGCAAGGAAAGAATGGAGTCGTATGAAGAAAGGTCATCTGCCCAAAGAAATGATTCTAATCGTAGTTCGATAGCGCTGGGTATGAAATAGAAGAGCGAAACCAAAATAGGAAACTGAAGTAAAACGGGTATACAACCACTTAATGGATTGATGCCTGCTTTTCTGTAAAGTTCCATTTGGTCCGATTGTGCTTTTTGCATATCGCCATCATGCTTTTCTTTGATCGCATCTAATTCAGGCTTTAAAACCCGCATTTTTGCCATAGAGATATGGGATTTGTAGGTGAGAGGGGAGAGAATCACCCTGATGATGAGGACCATTATGATAATGATCAGCCCATAATTGGACATGAACCGTTCTAGAAAATTAAAGATAGGAATGATTAAATATTTATTTATAAAAGGCAAAAACACCCAACCTAATTCAATATTTTGACTAAAACCTTCGGTAACTTCATTGAGGATACTGTATTTATTAGGCCCAAAAAAGAATTTGAACTGAGCTTGATTATTAACGAAGTCCGTAAAGGGGATTTCAGATGAGAGTGCCCCTTGTTTGACAATTTGATCATCGTTAGATGGTGTAAGCGTGATCAATCCTTTGCTGAAGCTATTTTCGGCAATGACAGATGCGGTAAAGAACTTTTGATTGAAGGCCAGCCATTTTACAGGCTCATCAATCGGCATTTCTTCATATTCGGTCGAGGTTTTACTGATATAATCAGTATTTCCGCTGATGGAGTAATAGCGCGTTGTGGCACGTTGTCGCGCATCGAGCAACTCGCGCTCAATTTTCGGCATCTTCCCTTCCCAATAAAAATTGAGATTTTTGGTATCTATCAATTCGTCAAATCCATCATTTTCCATCCGATAATTGATGACAAAACCTTGGTCATACAGGGTATAGATTTGGCGCAGACGCTTGCCATTCAAATCTAGGCTATAGACTAATACTGTACTGTCTGAATATTTGATTAACTCAGATTCAAAAATCAAATCTTTTAGAGAAATGCTTTTTGACAGATGCTCAAAATAGATATCAATAGCATGATTTTCATTGAACAAATGCAAGGGCAAGCTATCGTAGGTGGTATAATTTTTTATTTCAACATTTTTAAAGGTCCCTCCTTTATTTGTGAAAGTAACTTCTAGTTCTTCGGTAGTGAGGCTGATGATGGACTCCTCTCCTGCGATTTTTGAAGCAAACAATCCATATTTTAATGTGTTTAATTGGGTCAAAGAAGAATCGGATGGGTCCAATGGTAGATTTAAAGCAACCTCATTATTGACTTTTTCAGACAAATTTGAAGGGCTATTATCAACCACAGGGTTGTCAATAATTTCTGAAACAGGAGGTTCAGGGCTGAAAAATTGAAAGTAGACGGCAAGCATGACCATCATCAATGTCAAGCCAATTATATTATTTTTGTCCATAAAAGTTACTCAAGAAGAACGTTTAAGTTATTGATTTTTTTTGTGTTTTAATGCTGCATCAACAAACGCTACAAACAGCGGATGTGGGTTGATAACGGTTGACTTTAATTCAGGGTGAAACTGAGTTGCGATGAACCAAGGGTGATTTTTGAGTTCCATTATTTCAACCAAACCGGTCTCTTGATCTATTCCTGATGCAATCATACCGGCTTCTTTGAAGCGGGACAAATAATCATTATTAAATTCATACCTGTGCCTATGTCTTTCAGAGATTTCATGTTGGCCGTACACTTTACCTGCCAGAGAATCTTGTTCCAGTAAGCAGGTATAAGCTCCTAACCTCATCGTACCTCCCATTTTTTTGATATCCTTTTGGTCTTCCATAATATCAATTACGGGATGTAGGGGGCTATTTTCAATTTCAGTTGAGCTTGCATCATCAAGACTTAGAACATTGCGCGCAAATTCAACAACCGCACATTGCATACCCAAGCAAATTCCGAAAAAGGGAATTTGATGCTCTCGGGCTATTTTGATGGCGCTGATTTTTCCATCTATACCCCTTTCACCAAATCCTGGAGCTACCAATATGCCATTTAAGTCACTCAGTAATTCTAAACAATTGTCTTCTTGGATATCTTCAGATTGAATCCAAACGATTTCAACTTTACAATCTTTGACGGCCCCAGCATGAATAAAAGACTCAATGATAGATTTGTAAGCATCTTTTAGTTCAATGTACTTACCCACCAGTCCAATTTTTACGATCGAAGTTGGATTCTTCAGTCTAACTAAATACTCTTTCCAAGAGGCAATATTGGGTTCTTCCTTACTTCTAATTTTAAACTTATCTAGAACCCGCAAATCAAGTTTTTCTTTGAGCATTAAAATGGGGACATCATAGATGGTCTCTGCATCCAAAGATTCGATGACATGGTCTATCTGAACATTGCAGAATAAGGCTAATTTTCTTCTGATCTCGTCATTAAGTTCATACTCAGAACGGCATACTAAAATATCTGGTTGTATACCTGCCTCTAAAAGCTCTTTAACAGAATGTTGGGTCGGTTTGGTCTTCAGTTCCCCAGCGGCTTTTAGATAGGGGATAAGGGTTAAGTGAATAGAAACGACATGATCTGATCCCAATTCAAAACGCGTTTGTCTAACCGCTTCAATGAAGGGCAATGATTCAATATCACCCACACATCCTCCAATTTCTGTAATGATAAAGTCGTACAATCCCGTTTCTCCTAATTTATAAAAATTAGATTTTATTTCATCGGTAATGTGAGGGATCACCTGAACCGTTTTTCCTAAAAAATCTCCAGCACGTTCTTTTTGGATGACGTTGTTATAAATTTTACCCGTCGTAATGTTATTACTTTGAGAGGTAGTGATGTTTAGGAATCTTTCATAATGGCCTAAATCAAGATCTGTTTCTGCACCATCGTCAGTTACGTAGCACTCTCCATGTTCATAGGGATTCAGAGTTCCAGGATCAATATTGATATAAGGATCAAATTTTTGAATGGTGACACTAAAGCCTCGAGATTGAAGTAATTTGGCGAGAGATGCCGCAATGATACCTTTACCGAGTGAGGAAGTGACACCCCCCGTAACGAAAATATATTTTGTCTTAGTCATTTGAGATGAATGCGTAGGTCATGTTACGGTGAACAAAGTTAATTTTTAAAAATGAATATTCAGAGACTTTAAGAAAATTATCTTTTTTGTCTATAATAAACCTACGTTTTCGGAGAATGAAGTCTTTTCATGAGTCAAGCTGTCCAGATCAAAAAGCGAAAATAGGGAGCGGTAATTTTGTTCATTTATCCTCAAAGTATTTACCTATTTCATCCACAAGCATTTCAATAGATTCTTTAGAATGTGCTGGAAAATTGGCGATCCTTATGTGTTGATCCTTAAAACTTCCATAGCCAGACCCAATGATTAATTGTTTTGATTTCAAATGTTCAATTAAGCCTGTATTCCCACCAAGTACCTCACTTACGCATACTGTTTTAGACCGGTTTACCGGATGAGGAATGACTGTTTTTAGTTCTGTTATGTGATCGAAAGTTTGATAAAGCAAGGCCGCTTTATATTTTGTCTCATTTTGAATGGAAGAGATGCCTTTAAGTTGCATATCTTTCAATACATTTTTTAACAAATAAAGATTCAACACATTGGGAGTCTCGGGCGTTTGATTTTTATCGCCATTTTTTTTCAATTCAGCAAGGCTGTGATAACTTCCTACTATTCCATTTTTCAATGCTTTTGCTTTCGAAACTTCAAAACACTTGGGCCCCACGATCCAAACGCCCATCCCAGCAGGAAGACCAAAGCATTTTTGAACAGAAAAATACGCAGTATCTATTTGACTTAAATCTACGGGAATACTTGGAACGGCACTTACTAAATCTAGGGCAATGAGTTTTTCAGAATTATTTTTCCTAATATATTTGATTTCCTCGGGATTAAATGAGTAACCGACACTTGTTTCATTTTGAGTAATGGAAATCAATTCAGCTTCATCGGGCACCTTAAATTCGCCAAATTCTTGACTAAAATCTGAAATTTGTCTAGTTGATTTTAACTGATAGGCGGTCGTGAAATTATAGAATCTTTCAGAAAAAGACCCATTTACAAAATGGTGAGAGCTCTTAGTGATTAAATTTTGAATGATTTTTTCCCAAATTTCGGTAGCAGAACTTGTGATAAATATCTCATAATCAGGGGGTATGTTAAGCACATCGGAGAGGAGCTCTTTCATTTCCTGAAAGATCATTTGAAATTCTTTACCTCTATGGGAAATGGAGCCAATGTTTTCTCTCATGGCATTGTTGAGATGCTGAGTGACTGTAGGGTATAATTGAGAAGGGCCGGGTGTGAAAAACAATTGATTTGACATAAAATATACTCAGATAGTTAACTCAAAATTTATAGCATTAACCCCTTTAAGACAACTGAATGACCGTGATTTTAGAGCGCTTATGGTCATTTGAATAAGAAATAATGTATCCAACGCCCCACCAAAAAGAATTAATACAAAACTCTAAATCGAATAGTTTCATCAATTCCTTTTAATTCTTTGATGACGTCTTTGTCATATTTTTTATCTATATCCGTAATTACATAGCCAATATCCTCATTGGTTTTAAGATATTGCCCCACAATATTAAGCTTATGATTGGCGAGTATATTATTAATTTTAGCAAGTACGCCGGCGGCATTCATATGAATATGAATGAACCTATGCGCTTCATGTAAAATAGGGAGAGCGATATCAGGGAATCCCACCGTATTTGAAGTAGAGCCGGTATTGATGTAATCTATAATTCGAGAAGGGACAAAACTGGCTATGTTTTTTTGAGCTTCTAATGTGCTGCCTCCAATGTGAGGCGTTAAAATGGTATTGGGTAGTCCCCGTAATTCAGAGATAAACTCATCCTCATTACTCATGGGTTCTTTTGGAAAAACATCCACTCCAGCACCCGCAACTTTCCCAGATTGGATCGCACTCTTTAAAGCCTTATAATTGACCACATTTCCACGACTTAAATTCAAGAAAATAACCCCTGGTTTCATCAGGTCAAATTGTGATTCTCCAATAAGGTCATTATTTTCTGGTCTACCGTCTACATGCACAGAAATGACATCAGATTGCGTCATCAGTTCTTCTAAAGACTCACAAGGGCTGACATTTCCGAGCCCTAATTTTTCTACAATGTCAAAATAGATGACTTTCATACCCATAGACTCAGCAACTATAGACAACTGTGAACCGATGCTTCCGTAACCAATAATGCCCAACGTTTTTCCTCTAATTTCAAAACTGTTGTACGCTGATTTGTTCCATTCACCTTGATGCATTTTAGGAATTTTGTCTACCAAATTCCGCATCAAAATGATAATTTCTGCTAATACCAATTCAACGACAGATCTTGTATTTGAATAAGGTGCATTGAATACAGTAATTCCTTTTTTCTGGGCTGATTTAATGTCTATTTGATTCGTCCCGATACAAAAAGCACCAATGGCAAGCAATCTTTTAGCATGGCTGAGTACTTTTTTTGTAACTTGAGTTTTAGAGCGAATTCCAAGAATAGATACGTCTTTAATCGCTTCGCAAAGATCGTCCTCAGACATTCCTGAATTGTGTATACTTACTTGATAACCTTCAGTACGAAGTTTTGAAATGGCATTTTCATGGACATTTTCAAGTAACAAAACTTTAATTCTACTTTTCGGATAAGATAGGGCTCGTTCCATATTATTTTGATAAAATACTTCGTCAAGATTAGGCGCCTCAAAGTCGGCATGACTGATGACTTTTTCTCTTTTTACATTTTCAGTAAAGGCATAAAAGGTTTTAGCAAATCCAGCTTCCTTGATTTCATAGTCTGTAAAGCCATCTCCCAAAACATGGACTTCGCCTTTTAATTTTAACTTTTCGATCTGTTTTGGCTTCCCCTTATTCGAAGAGAGTACATTATTTTTGTTAAAACTAACAATATTTCCCTCTGGATCAAATACAAAATCATTGGCAAATACATTTTTAGCTTCAATACCGTATTCTGCGACTACAGGTATGATAAATTCTTTAAAGCCATTAGATAATATATAAAATTGGTGCGCATTTTTTTTAATAAATTCTTTATTTCTCTTGAATGAATTCGAAATTTTATTCTTTAGATCACTTACCAAAGGCGGTAAGTGATCTTTGTGGGCCTTGATGATGGAAATGCGTTCCTCCAAGGAATCCCTAAATGATAATTCCCCACTCATCCCTAAATCAGTGACTTCCTTCACACGGTTGATAATGGCCTCTTTTTTAGGATTACCTTCCAAGGCAATTTCAGCCAAAATATCGAGCGCTTCTACTTTAGTAAAAGTAGAGTCAAAATCGATAATAAAATGTTTTATGTTTTCCAATTATGACGGTGTATGATTTTGAAATGCAATGTTAATACTTCGTGCAGTTATTTTTTTATAACAATTACTTTATTTTCATGGTTAAGCTGACCTTCTAAAAACTTGAAGAGTTCCAGAGATGAATAGGTTGACATTATTCATTGAAAGAAAGTAAAGAAAAAATTTATGTTGGTGACTTGGTTAGACCAAAGTCAAAAAGGAGGATAATTCCAAATTAATAATATGAACTAAAACCAACTCAATTAAGGGATGAGTTCAACCTATTCTTTTATAGCTAACTATTTCTCTAAATTCTTTAAAGATTTTATCCATTGATGATTATAAATAATGTTATAATAGTGATATGGGTTATGTAAGTTTTATAGGAATGCTGTTGGTTTTCGGCCCCCAGTGGATTGATATCCATTTCCCACTACCCAATATGGTATCAATTCCACTAGTGGTAATTAGATAATTCTCAACTCTTATTTCTGATATAATATGATATGCGGAAAAAGATAAAAAAAAATGATAACATTATCAACCATATCGTTAATTGTCAATTTCTATCTTTAATAGTCACAAAAAAAGGGAGCATAATGCTTAGTAATGTATTTGAATTAAGGTCCGAAACCGGTGCTGTTGATCAATATTGATTTTATTTCTGATGTCAATAATTGACAGATGCATTTTGGTACTTCACAGAACAAAATATTAGTTGAAGACAAGTAGGATTACCAAAGAATAACTCAGCTTAAATTTACGAGCGCGTGTTCATAAAATCTATTATTTAGAATCATTATAAATAATAATTATATTTAAAATGTATGGCTGCTTAAAGTGTTGATTTTGAATATATTACACTTATCATGGAATCTAGGTCTTATAAATAGAAAAATAAGAAGCCTTGTGGGTTTGATTTACAAAAACCCAATAGTTAGATTTGTAACCACATAGATTAGGTCACTAAAAAATAGATGTCTAAAAAATATATACCCAACCGGGGATTCAAACTAGCCACCATATTCTTTCTGGGAATTATTTTGGCGACAACTGCCTTCAGTCAAGAAGATGTAATCGATCCGGCGATTATAGCATCAGGTGAAAAATTATACAACGCTAATTGTACCCAGTGCCATGCCATCAATGAAGTGGTGATTGGCCCAGCGCTCAAAGGAATTGAAGAGCGTCGTGAGAGACCTTGGCTTTTAAGTTGGATAAAGAATTCTCAAAAAGTAATTGAAAGTGGCGACGAATACGCTGTTGCTTTGTATGAAAAGTACAAAAAAGTAGCCATGCCCGCTTACCCATTTACGGATGCAGAGATCATTTCTGTTTTAGAATATATTGATGTCGCCTCAAAGGTGGTTCCTCAGGTTGCTGCCGTGGTTGTGGCAGGAGGAGAGAATGGTGCAGGAGGGAGTAACGAAGGCATGTCAAACACTTTCATGTATGCCATACTCATTGTGTTTATTTTCGTTCTGGGTCTCATCTTGGTGGTTTTGGGTTTGATCATCTCACTCTTGACCAAATACATAGGAACGGACAAAGAGGTATCCCATGAAGATCAAGAGTTAGTTATTGATCAAGAAGTCGATGTTTTCGCTTTTCTTAAGTCCAACACGGTTTTAGGAATGATTATCTTCATTTTTGTAGCTGTCGGGTTGAAGACAGGGATTGATGGTCTTTTTACGATTGGAGTTCAACAGGGGTACATGCCTACTCAACCCATTGCCTACTCACATGAGCTACATGCGGGGCAGTATGAAATTGACTGTAATTACTGTCATACGGGTGTGCGAAAAAGTAAATCAGCAAACATACCATCAGCGAATATTTGTATGAATTGTCATGTAGCCATCAAAACGGAAAGCAAGGAGATACAGAAGATTTATGCAGCTATTGATTATGATCCAGAGACCGGAGAGTATGGTGAGGATACACAACCTATAGAATGGGTCAGGGTGCACAATTTACCTGACTTGGCCTATTTTAATCACTCTCAGCACGTCAAAGTAGGTGGGTTAGAATGTGAGACGTGTCATGGTCCGATCAAAGAGATGGAGGTAGTTTACCAATACTCTAACCTGACGATGGGTTGGTGTATCAACTGTCATCGTGAGACCAATGTAAAGTCAAAAGGTAATGATTATTATACCAATTTGGTCGAATTACACAACGAAAAGAATACAAAAGAGCCGATGAAAGTAGAAGATATTGGAGGTCTTGAATGTTCTAAATGTCATTATTAATACACAGCGTACGAAACAGCTAAAATGAAAGAAACAAAAAAATACTGGAAAGGACTGGAGCAGCTTCAGAAGACTCCAGGATTTGAGAAATACGCTAACAAGGAGTTCGCACAAGAATTGCCCTTAGGTGATAGTGATGGAGAAACGTCGCGCCGAGATTTTTTAAAAGTAATGGGTTTTGGAGTGGCTGCTGCATCCTTAGCAGCTTGTGAAACGCCCATCAAAAAGGCGATACCTTACGTCAAAAAGCCAGTTAATGTAGATCCTACCATCGCTAATTATTTTGCATCCACTTACCACTCAGGTAGTGATCAGACCAGTGTTGTCGTTAAAACAAGAGAAGGCAGGCCTATAAAAATTGAAGGGAACAAATTATCTTCAGTTACGGGAGGAGGCACAAGTGCACAAATTGAAGCATCCGTACTCTCCTTGTACGATCAAGAAAGATTAAAAGGTCCGGCTGCTAAAGGAAAAGAGGTGTCTTGGGAAGAATTAGATGCCAATATCAAAAGCGAATTGGCGACTGCTTCTGGACCCATTTATTTGGTTACCAACAGTTTATCAAGTCCATCGACCAAAAAGGTGATCGAAGGATTCAAAAATAAATATGCCTCGCTTTCCCATGTGGCCTATGATCAAAATTCAGTGAGTGGTCAATTAGACGCCAATCTCGCTGTATTTGGGAAACGTGCATTACCATCATATGATTATTCAAAAGCCAAAACGATTGTCTCTTTTGGATATGATTTCTTGGGTACGGGAGTGAATACTCCACTTGCCAATAAGCAGTTTGCTGAAAGCAGAAGATTATCTGCCTCTAAAAAAGAGATGTCTCGGTTGTATTCGTTTGAAAGTATTTTATCGCTCACCGGTGCCAATGCTGATTACAGGACACCTATCAGAGCTTCAGAACAAGGAGCTTACATTACCAGTCTCTACAATACGATAGCGAAAGAAACAGGAGGTCAGGTTATCGATGGTTTACCCTCGATTGACAACCAAATCTTATCAAAAGCGGCAAGCGACTTATTACATGCCAAAGGATCTTCTATTGTGGTATCTGGGTCCAATGATGCAAGCATCCAAATGTTCGTCAATGCCATCAATGCAATGTTAGGGAATATTGGAGCTACCATTGATTTTGAGAGGCATCAAAATATCAGATCAGGTGATGATAAAGCCTTTGGCCAATTCGTAAAGCAATTGTCTTCCGCTGGAGGAGTGATATTCTATAATTGCAATCCTGTTTACGATCATCCACTGGGATCTAAGATAGCAGCATCGCTTAAAAATATAAGTTTTTCAGTGGCTACTACAGATAGGATGGATGAAACCAATTCCTTGGTTTCATATTTAGCACCTGATCATCATTATTTAGAGGCTTGGAATGATTTTGAGCCCGTTCATGGTAAATACAGCCTTTCACAACCGGCGATTTCTAATTTATTCAATACCAGACAAGTTCAGGACAGTTTGCTTTCATGGGCAGATATGGGGGTCAACTACTATGACTTTTTAAGAACCAATTGGGCTGAAAACTTAGCTTCTCTCAGCAAAAAATCTATTCTTGATTTTGATGCCTTTTGGGAGGAATGTCTCCATGACGGAATTTTTGAACCAGAAACGGTAGTTACTAATGAGGTTGATATGGATTTGTCAGTACTTGGAAAAGCAGCCTTTAATATTACTAAACCAAGTTCTTTTCTAGAATTAGTCATTTTTGAAAATGGCACGGTAGGAAATGGAATTCAATCCAATAACCCTTGGTTGCAAGAAATGTCAGACCCCATCACCAAAGCTTGTTGGGATAATTATTTGACCGTTTCTCCAAAGCAAGTAGAAGAATGGGGAACCGAGTTGGGTGACATGACTACTCAAATGGTCAACTTAACCGTCAACGGTCAAAGTTTGAAGTTACCCGTTTTACCTCAACCAGGCCAAAAATACGGTACTGTAGGTTTAGCCATTGGATATGGCCGATCCGTTGCGGGCAAGGTGGGTAATCAAGTAGGTTTCAATGCCTATCCCATGATCAATGTTGATGAAGGAGGTCAGCTTGACTTTAACATTTATGCGAATGTGACCGTTGAACCAACGGATGAGGTGTATGCTATAGCCCAGACCCAAACACATCATACGTTCATGGGAAGGGGGAATGTCATCCAAGAAGCCACGTTGTCTGAGTATCAAAAAGATCCTCAAGCAGGTAGACACATGCCCAAAATTGCGACCTCTGAAGGGTTCAAGAAGCCTACAGCAGTTTCATTGTGGAAAGGCCATCAATATGCCAATCACCATTGGGGATTGATGATTGATTTAAATTCTTGCACGGGATGTGGTACTTGCTCAATTGCTTGCCAAACAGAAAATAATATTTCTGTGATAGGAAAGAAAGAGGTACTTAACAGGCGTGATATGGCTTGGATCAGAATTGATAGATATTATTCAAGTGATTCTAATGGTGATAGCTATGCCGATATGGAAATAGCTGCTGAAAATCCTGAAGTTACATTTCAGCCGATGATGTGTCAGCATTGTAACAACGCTTCTTGTGAGACAGTTTGTCCGGTAGCAGCGACTACCCACAGCTCTGAGGGACTGAATCAAATGACCTACAATCGGTGCATTGGGACTAGATATTGTGCGAACAACTGTCCCTACAAAGTAAGAAGATTCAATTGGTTTAAATTTCACGACAACGAGCAGTTTGGAGATAATCTTGCGATGAACAATGATTTAGGCAAAATGGTGCTTAATCCTGACGTAACTGTACGATCAAGAGGAGTCATAGAAAAATGTTCATTTTGTGTACAACGCATCCAATCAGGAAAGCTTGAAGCTAAAAAAGAAGGAAGAAGGCCTGTAGATGGAGAAATTACTACTGCGTGTGCTTCATCATGCCCATCTGAAGCTTTAGTATTTGGAGATATGAAAGACCCCAAATCAAGAATATCCAAAATGCTTCAAATTAAATCAATGGATAAAGGCGTTGAAGCTCAAGAGCCAAGAGCGTATCATGTCCTAGAAGAATTAAGAGAAATGCCAAATGTTTGGTATTTGACTAAGATCAGAAATAAAGATGAAAAGAAGGAAGCAGCTAATGCTCACTCTTAAAGATTAGATTATGAGTTCAGAATCAGTAATTAGAGAACCTTTAATAACAGGTGGAAAAACAGTCCACGATGTCACTGAAGATATTTCTAGACGTGTTGAGGAAAAGCCAACCAAATTATGGATGTTGGCTATGACCATTTCACTGGGTCTTCTTGCAATAGGTGCTTACACCGTGTTCTTACTTTTGTGGGAAGGAATAGGTATGTGGGGCTTAAACAAAACCGTTGGTTGGGCCTGGGATATTACCAACTTTGTTTGGTGGGTAGGTATTGGTCACGCCGGTACGTTAATTTCAGCTATTTTGTTATTGTTTAGACAACGTTGGAGGATGTCAATCAATAGAGCCGCTGAAGCGATGACTATTTTTGCAGTTATATGTGCTTTGCAATTCCCCATTTTACATACGGGAAGACCTTGGCTAGCCATTTATTGGATGTTTCCCTTACCCAATACCTTTGGGTCACTTTGGGTAAACTTTAATTCTCCGCTTTTATGGGATGTATTTGCTATTTCTACTTACTTTTTGGTTTCATTAATCTTTTGGTATATAGGTTTGATTCCTGATTTTGCTACGATAAGAGACCGTGCTAAAAATAAGATCTCTAAATCTATTTATGGAGCGCTGAGTTTTGGTTGGGATGGTGCGGCAAAGACTTGGAGTAGGTATGAAACGGTTGCATTGGTATTGGCAGGCTTAGCCACTCCATTGGTACTTTCAGTTCACACATTGTCTCTATGGATTTTGCAACTTCGGTCATTCCTGGTTGGCATACAACGATAT
>CAJQKV010000025.1 GCA_905479015.1 uncultured Cyclobacteriaceae bacterium | reverse complement strand
CCTTGCATGGCAGCACCCTGGGTCAAAGACAGGTCATAACTGTAAATCGTGGTAAACGTGTTTTTCTTCAAGCCGATCATCAAGCTGAGAAAATTATTGTCTTCAAAAGCAAAGGGATCCGTGCCGTAGAAAACCCCAATAATGACAGGATCGATCACATTGTACATACCCACATCCAAACGATTCAGCGGTCCTTGACTGGTAAAACTAAAGGTGGGCATGATGGCGATGTTTCTGCGGGACTGTCGCGAAAGTGTCTTGAGTCGGTACCGGTAGCCCATGTGACCAGAAAAACGAGTCTTCAGTTGATATTCACTGCCCTCCATGAAAGAGATATTGTTTTTAAACAGATTGTGCGCAGCAAATCCAAACCAGAGTTCCTTGGAATAGCCCAGCACACCAAATGAGGCATCAAAATAGTTGACCTTACCCGAAGCCAAACTTTCTGCAGACAGCCCTGTGATGTTGCCAAAAGCATCTAACTGATCCGAAAAGATAAAATTGCCGACATTGAAGTTTTGTTGACTGTAACTCCCCTCCAGACCAAACCGGATCTGCATATTCTTGGATACAGAGAAGTCATAGCACAAAGGAAGGGCCAATTTGTTGTGGGTATAGCCACTGGCCTCATCTACTTCATTGAACACCATGAGGCCCACACTGCTGTGATAATCCTTGAAGCTGTGATCTAATGAAACTTGAGAAATATTGTAGGCCGAAAGCGAGCCGACCTTTTGCATTCTATAATTTAACCCAACGCGTGTGAATTCGGAAGTACCCGTAAAGGCAGGATTTAGAAAAATGGGGGCGTTGTAGTATTGTGAAAATCCAAGATCTTGGCTCATGGAGGGAAGAAAAAACAAGAGCACTATCCAAGATAAAAATAATCTGCAAAGTTTCATATTAGGTTAATTTTATGAACAATCAATTCTTATTCATTAGAACAAATATAAAAGGTCAAATTGATTAATTCTATTATAAATGAATGGAATGCGTTATATAGGTGTCTTTCTTTAAATTTATTGTGTTTATTGACCGTTATTCTCAATAAGAACGTGAGGGCCTAAGCATTTCCCATTTATCTTTGGCCCCAAATGAAAGCTACTTTTAAGAGATGATGAAGACAAGTGATCTGAGCTGTTGCCTATTTCTTACGGCGATGATGCTTACCGCTGCCTGTGATCCGGGGGCGCCTGTGGACAGCAAAGCCATCAAAGAAGAGATTCAGTCTCGAAAGATTAGAAAAGTTTCAGCTTCCGATATCATGACGCGTGCCCTAAACACAGGAGAAGCCATACAAGCTGAGGTGACCCGTCAACATTTGGCCTCTTTGCTTGCCGTTGAGAAGGGTATCGATCGATGCAGCCTCCCATCATTGCCTGCGGTGGTGGCGGCCCAAGCACGGGGCATTGAAGTCTCTAGAATTTCATTGAATCCGAGAAGAAGGGGCCGCGCATTGGATTCGGTTGAAGTGGCGGTCTATGAAGCTTTTGAATACGCCGCTCGACGGCAACTTAAAATCATCCCAAGTTTAGAGGAACTAAATGAGACGACGCTGCGCTATTGGGCACCCATTTATATGAAGCAAGCCTGTCAGGGATGCCATGGCAAAAAAGGGCTGCAGATAGATGCTAAAACCAACAAATTACTGCAAGAGCAGTTCCCTGAAGACCAATCATTTGATTTTGAAGAGGGTGCGCTGATGGGACTTTGGCGCATCAAAATACCAAAAAAAGAAATCATCAAGAACTTGTGAGCGCCTTGATTTGCCGGTAGCGATAACAATCATGACCATGATCATTGACCATCCCGATAGCTTGCATATAGGCATACATGATGGTGCTGCCCACAAATTTGAATCCCCGTTTTTTGAGGTCTTTGGATAATTGAAGAGACCTGTTGGACTGACTGGGCGGGCCCTCTTTTTTTGCGTGCCATGCGCCTTGGATAGGTTGGTGATCGACAAAGCGCCACACATAAGCATCAAAGGAGCCAAATTCTTTTTGTATTTGGATAAACGCTTTAGCATTTTCATGCACAGAGGCTATTTTAAGCCGGTTTCTGACAATATTGGGGTTCGTCATGAGGGACGCTAGATGTGTGGAGGTAAATTTTGAGATGCGAGACACATTAAAATCAGCAAATGCCTCGCGATAGCCACCCCTTTTGTTTAAAATAGTTCGCCAACTAAGGCCTGCTTGTGCCCCTTCTAAAGTTAAAAATTCAAAATGTGTCTTATCTTCGTGCACGGGAACTCCCCATTCTTCGTTATGATAGCTGATATAATCGGGATAGGTATGGGCTGCCCACGCGCAAATTTTTTTATTCATAAGAGTCGATTTGGTATCATAAGTACCTTATAAATTTAGTTAAGTCTGGCGAAAAAAAATGGTAAATAAAAAATTAATGGCCTTGTTTTTTTGTGTGCTTACCCAAGGGGTTTGGGCACAGGTTTTTGAAACTCCTTTGATGACGCTGTCAGGGAATTTGCCCGTGGGGATTACTTCGGATCGAGTCTGCGTCATCATCCATCAGATGCCCGAGGTGGAGGATCCATCGCTGGCGCAAAAACTGCATTTAAATTTGGAAGCAATGGGTATTGATGCCATGCGCTATCTCTATTATGATCAATTGTATGGGGGGCAAGATGTCTATAGAAAGACCCTTGCGGCTTTACAAAAAAGAGACATCGGGCTCTTGATGTTTGTGGAGGTATCTACCCAAGGGGTTACGTTGACTTTGGCGCGTATGGGGACCGCCACATGGGTGGATTTTGAGACCAAAGCATGGCAAGCAAAGGGTCAAACAATAAATCAGGTCTTGATTCAATTGGCCAATAAAATGAAGACCCTGGATTTACCCTACAGCAATTACTTAATTCCACCAGGACCGGAGTTCGATACCCGAGTCCAGCTTTTTAGTGGGACTCATTTTCCACGTTACCCGACGCAACTCAAGCGATTTCCACTCGCTGTCTCATTATTCTCTAGCCTGCCTGCCGATGGGGCTTTCTTGAACGATGAACAACGTGCGTATCTGTCTCAATACAATGAAAGGGTGGCGCTAAAAAATGCCCGTATCCAAGAAATCTTTTCCGATTACCCTTACAAAGTCGAATTTCTTGAGGATCAATCAGACGCTGCGTATTCAAAAAATCGATATCAGTACGTCTTGCGGTATGCCTACATGCCCGGCGACGAGTTACGAACGGCATTGGGCTATGAGCTGGACCCTTCCCAAACCCAATACATTTCGACGGTACCCGTGGAAGGAAACCGAACGCTCAAGACCTTAGAAAAGCAAAAAAAAGTGTATAAGTTTTATATTCAGAAAACCGCCAATGGGGATCTTTATGCGGGACGCTATTATGATGCAGATGAAACTTGGGAAGACGCCTTGTATAATTTTAAAGCCCTCATGATGGCGCAATTCCAAAAATAAGGGATCAACCTAAAAGGGCGTTTTTTAACTGTTCAAAGGCATTTTTATAAAAAGAAAAGACAAATGACTGCTGATCTTCAAGATCCCAAATAGTAGATATCGGGAGGAGGGCTCCGGTCCAATCGGTCTGGTTCCAATAAGCCCCCTTGGGCAAGGGCTTCAATACGGTCACTTCGGTATGCGGCCGTGACTTGACATAAAAACAAGGTTCTTTTGTATATACGCCTCCGGGCATGTAGCCGAGGGTTACATAGGTATCTAAATGCGCATCCCCCGAATCTTTGACAATAATATTTAAGGTTTGATTCAAAAATTGGGGCCAAATCCTGATTTCGGAAGTCGCATCTTCCGATTGTGCTCGAAAATCACGAAAAAGGATAAAGGTGTTGTGATAATAGGCACCCAAATGTGTCAATAGATCGAGGTCAATCCCATCAAAGGGGAGGTTTTGATGGAGGCCCGTCATTTTGTAAGGGATCTTAAGAGAAAGGTGTTGATGACCCAAGTCTAAGGAACCCATTTGTTCTTCTAACCAAAGAAGGGATTGATTGAATTTTTTATCTATCAACGAAAACTGGCCCAGTGTATTGAGCTTTTTGTCCACCAGGAAGAGTTCAAATGAGGTAAGGGAAAGGGATGAACGAAAAGTTTTGGTGCCCTCTACCCAACGCCCAGCCATTCTCCAAAGGCCAGGAATCCAACTCAGGGTATTGTGTGGCTGCTCATCCGCTTGCTCGGTGTAATGAATACCTACTAAGGCCACATTTTGAGCCGCCAAATGAAGCTTTGTATTAAGCGTTAAAAATGTGTTAGGGGGAACGTAACGTAAAGGATGCCAATCGTATTTTATCATCGTTCTTGGCAAAGAGACCTTATAGTTCGTATTTTCTCACTGCTTTCTTAAGTGCTTCAATATCAGCACTGATCGAAGGGTCTGAATATACCTGAGAGGAAATTGCCGACACGACCTTCGTTTTGAACCCTAATTTTCCTGCTAATTTTTCACAGTGGTGAATTTCGCTTTTGTATACCTCTTGATCAATTTTCATGAGCTGAATGATGTTGAATAAATAATCAAATTTATCGTCCGAGGAAAGTAAATTAACGTCGGGCATAGGTACAGGATTTTTGACAATATCTTTTATTTCTATCTCCGAAAGGCCATTGGCTCTCCCCAACATCAAAATGTGCAATTTTTCTTGCCCGTCAAATTCACCGTCTATTTTGGCCAACTCTATTAAGGTGCTTAGTTGCGCTTTGATGGTACTCATGTTTTTCTCTTTTATGGTTTCTGATTAATTCTATGCAATCAAAGCTAACGATTTATTCAAAGAATTGAGAATAAAAAAAAAGAATAAAACGAAAAAATTAAACCACGAAGTATAAAAATCAGGCGTCATGTAAATAACTGCCGGCATTGATATCAAAGGTAGACCCCGTGGCGTGATCGGCCATTCCTGAAGCCAGAAAGGTAATCAGAGGAGCCAAATCCTTGGGCTCAGTAAGGCGCTCCAAAGCGATGTCTCCCTTGGCATGCTCTTCTCCATACTGGGACATAAAAGCTTTGGCCATATCGGTTCGCACAAAACCAGGCGCTATATTAAAGGCTTTCACCCCTTTTTTTCCAAATGATTTGGCGATAGATCGGGTCAAGGCCACCAGGCCTGCCTTGGAGCTTGCATACGCTAAATAATCTGCCGTTTCTCCCCGATAAGCCGCCCGAGAACTGATATTAATGATTCTTCCCGACGCTTTTTTCTGAATAAAATGTTGCACCGCTTTTTTGCATAAAATAGCAGGGCTGTGCAGATTAACGGTCATGGTTTTTTGCCAAAGGACATCCCATTCTTCTTGTACCAGATCAATAGATGCCGGCTCTGCGATGCCCGCATTATTGATCAAGGTTTCAATACTTCCCAGCTCTAAAACAACACGTTCAAAAAGTTTTACCGCTTCTCCGGGATCTGAAAGATCTGCTTGGAATGCTTTGGATTCATTGCCCAACACCTGAGCCAAACTTTCGGCTTCATTCATGTTCTTATTATAGTGAACAGCGATAGTGGCTCCTGCTTCTGCGAGTTTCGTCGCAATGGCCTTTCCTAGTCCACGGCTGGCCCCAGTAACTAAAATGTTTAAACCAGAAAGATTTATATACATGATCTCATCTAAAATGAAAGTTCAAATTAGCACAATTAAGTGTAAACTTTTGCCTTGGGTTAAAGGATTAATTTTTTAGTGATGTTACAATAAGTGCTTATAGGCCCTTATCAAACCGATAACGCAAGAATTTTAGTTGTAGAAAATAAAAAGTAAATTCTATAAAATGTCCACATATTTAGGTAATCTTGTGGATATATGATTTGATATTTAATCCTTGACAACGATTAGGTAGAAACAAAACAAAAGAGATACCCATGGGCTTGTTGATTCCACTAATAATTATTGCATTATGTTGTCTGGTGATCTGGCGCGCAGGGGATGGCTTCATGGTCGCCTCTGAATATGTTGGCCGGAATCTTTCAGAAGGTGTCAGGGGAGCCACAATAAACGCCATAGCAAGCTCGATGCCGGAGGTCTTTACTTCTTTCTTCTTCCTTTTTGTACTCAATGATGCAACCGGTTTTTCGGGAGGTATCGGAACGACTGCCGGGAGTGCCATTTTTAATAGTATGGTCATTCCTGCTGTTTCCATCATCGCGGTGATCTCTATGGGGGCCGTTAAAAAGATTGAGATATCGCGTAAGGTTCTTTTTCGTGATGGCATCGCCTTAATTATTGCAGAGTTCATTTTCCTTATTTTGATCAGTGGATCTTCGTTGGACTGGCATCATGGATTGTTGTTGATGTCTGTTTATGTGGTCTATATCGTTTTTATGTTTGCCTCTATGGACAAAAAGACCAAAGAGGCTTTGATGGCCTCTTCGCCTCAAGAGGACCCTGTAGAAGCCGTTGAAGGCCGGGGATCCTCCTCCTTTTTTTTAGCGGTCATTACCCTGGATTTAGAACGGGTTTTCATAGGAAAAGCCAAAATTAATGATACCCGCGCTTGGTTTTTATTGGTTACTGCCACGATGTGCATTGCGGGGGTTTGCTATTGGCTGGTTTTGGCCTGTGAATGGTTGGGCGAAAAGACCTATGAAGTCCCCTACCTTGGAACCTTCGAGGGATTGGACATTCCTGTTATGTTTGTTGCCTTGATTTTGGCATCAGCGGCATCAAGTTTTCCAGATACCATCATTTCAATTAAAGATGCTAAGAAAGGTAATTATGACGATGCCATATCCAATGCGCTTGGGAGCAATATTTTTGATGTCTGTTTTGCCTTGGGATTGCCCCTATTTGTGTTTACGTTAATCAACGGGCCTATTGTTATGTCTGAGGACATCATTGATTTAAGTAGTGAATTGAGATTGCTACTGCTTTTATCTACCGTAGCGGCCCTTGTGATTTTTACCACTGGCAAATATATGGGACGCGGGAAGGCCTTTATTTTATTGGGAATATACGTGTTTTTTGTTACCTATATTGTAGGTAGAGGTACTGGAAATGAATGGGCTCAATCGATCGCTGATGGGTTGGTCTCTGTGGTACATTTCTTCAATATAAACTGATAGGGTTCCGCTAAGAAGCCGCGAGGGCGTGATATGAACGTGACCCTATTAAAAATAGTATTCCCGATTATTCTTGGCAAAACCTCTGCCCCTTTCTAAATTGGCGATATCATACTAAACATCAATTTGATTAAAATTTGCAAGGAAGAACAAACACATGATTTTTCAAAAAGAAACCTCTTTAACCCCATTTCCAAGAGGATTTCATCTCATTACTGACCTGGTCAGCGAGGTGATTCAATCATCCGGTATTCAAACAGGTACCGCACAGGTCTTCCTCTTACACACTTCGGCCAGTCTGAGCATCAATGAAAATACAGATCCTTCCGTTCGACTTGATTTTGAGTCACACATCAATGAATTGGTTCCAGAAAATCAAGCTTATTATCAACATAACTACGAGGGTTCAGATGACATGCCGGCCCACATCAAGGCCTCATTGCTAGGTACATCCGTCCATTTCCCCATTTCCTTTGGACGACCTCGATTAGGTACCTGGCAAGGCATCTATTTAGGTGAACATCGCAATAATGGTGGGATTAGAAAGTTGGTCATCACCGTTAATGGGGCATGATCATGTACGATGATTCGTCTGATAGTCATCGTCATACATTCGCATCATTTTGCCCTCATCAGATACGTTCTGCTCGTTGGATACGTATTCCATTTTGATTCACTCCTTGAGGTTCCTCAGTTGTTGTAATTCCTCTTGAATACGCTCTTTATCTGAGGCTATGTCATTGACAATAGCGGTCACTTTTAAAAAGGATTGTAATTCCTCTTCTGTTATTTTTTGCAGTATATGTTTGTTGAATGCCTTTACAGAACCACTAGAAAACGCTCGTTTTTCCCTTCCAATCTGGGTGAGAAAAATGCGAACTAATCGTCCATCTAAGGGGTCTTTTTTCCTGATGATCCATTTTTTTAGCTCCAATGCTTTCAGAATTCTGGTCAGGCTCCTCGCTTCAAGACCCATCAAGGGTGCAATTTTTGTAGCAGGAGTTCCCTTTTCAACATCTATATTAAGCAGAACAAAACCACTTGATGGGGAGATTTCGAAATCCTGTCCATATTGACTATACATACGTGAGATGGCATGCCACGCTATTTTGATATTAAAATCAATGCTTTGTTCTTTTTTCATGGTTGTCGTAAATATAGCCATTCTATTGCGTATGATAGCATATTTTTTTTAATATGCACGCTTTGCTTCGAGACAAAATCACATTATCTTACTGATATAATTGCTATGTTATGAGCGCGTCTGACTTTCAAGAAATTCCCAAAATTTTTTATTCTTATCAAACACAAAAGCCCTTTTGTGACTGTTTGGTCTGTAATTGCTATTTATTAGACGATCAGACCTACGTGATTGAAAAGGCGTACAAGAAGCATCCAGGATATACCGCACAAGACGTTATCTTTGATTACGCCATTTGTTTGGCTTGTGCATTAAAAATGAGGCAAGAATTTTCAACAGATTCTTTGGCAAAAATAAATGCCTATTTATCAGAACACGTCATTATGAATCCGCTCCCTCATCAAAAAGGTCCTATCGATATTGATCAGTGCTTAGCCCAATGTGCTGTAAAGAAAACCCCGATTAGGGAGATTACTAGTTATCAGATTTATGGTCATTTTCATGGAAATAGGCTCATTAAGAGCATTTCTCCCTATCTGATTTCTCAATCGGCGATAGAAGAAATTATTCCTCTTATATCTAACGATACCCAAGATGTCTTGAATGATTTTTACAATCGCCATTTGAATCCGGATCCGGAGATGTTACTGCCTAAACAACCCTCAGATCAATTGATCTTCATTTAATTTAGGCCATCACCACGCAATATACGAAAACGCCTTCTGGCCTCTACTGCGTAAGCGCTGCCAGGAAAATCTTCGAGGAACTGTTGATACACTTGTTGTGCCTCGGATGTGTTATCTAAATATTCTTCCAAAATTTGAGCCTTCATAAATAAAGCGTCATCACCTAACACTCCCTCTGAATATTCGCTTATCAGAATGTTTAAGGAGCCTAATGCTTCTTGGTATTTGCCCATGCGCTTATCAAGTTTTGCTAATAACCAAAAACCATCGTCCCGAATAGGATGACCCAATTGGGTGTTGGTCAGGATTTCTAGCTTCTCTCGGGCTTCATCAAATCTATTCTGATACATTAGCAAAGAAATGCTGGCGTACTCCATTAGCCCCAGTTCGTTGCTGTCGCCCATCGTATTGGTTTCTATGAATAAACTCAGATCTAGGGCATCATTGGCTATCTCTTTGGTCGTAGAGCGCTTCAATATGTCCAAATGTGCCTTGGCTAAATCGAAATTACTCATAAAATAATGAAGCCTCGCATTTTTTAATTTAGCCTCATAGCCCATGGCCGCATATGGATTGTCTTTTTCAATTTGTGAATACAATAAAGATGCTTCCCAATGATTTCCGACAATCACATTGATATTACCAAGATCCATCTTTACTTGAGCCTGGAAAGGTTTCGTTATCCCAGGCAGGTTTTTCAGTTTTTCTAAAATTTTTATTGCCGTATCTGGTTCATTTAAATGGTAGGCCATTATTCCTGCTTTATTCTTTAAGGACTGCAACCGATAAGGATTCGTTTCTGTGGCACGTTCATAAAATTGTTGATATGCCCCTGCTATCTGATAGAGGGCTTGTTTGTCTGTCGGCAGCTTATCAGACATTTTTTTCTCTTTAGATAGTAGGGACAAGAATCGGGCTTTTTCTAGCATTGGTCCTTGATCACTTTTTGTTACTATATAATCATAAAAGAGCATAGCATCTCCATAGGCTTGATTATCATAGGCTACCTTGGCCACCTGCATTACAGTATTTCCCCTTCTTTTGGAATTTCTGTCGATCGCCTTTGCTTGGACAAATGCCCCGTAATAATCATTTTGCTGAATATATAACCACATTAACAAATCATTATAAAGCACGTCATCGGGATATTCTTGGGATTTGATAATAAGCTGTTCCTCTAGTATTTCCTTGATACTTTCTTCTGATAGCAGCTCCTGTAATATGTTTTTTATGTAAGGTATGTGGCGAGTTTGCTGTGACGCAAAAGTTACATATTCTGCTATCATTTTAGGATCATTGCCTATCGCACTATAGCTCTTAGCAAAATCAAGTGCATATGCCTTCGGATCCTGGGATTGATTTCGGGCATGAGATAAAAAGACCAAGGCATCGTTATGAAGCTGTCGTTGAGTTAATTCCTCTGCTATTCTTTTTAATGTATTTACATTCCCCCGACTTGCGTTGTATAGGCGTTCCTTTAACCGTTTATACTCCTTTTGGTTTGGGAGCAAACTAGCTACATAGATTTGATCCACGCGGTATCTTGAGTCCTCGGGATATTGTTTAATTACATAATTTATATATGTATATGCGTCATCATGCTTATCATTATTGATCATCAGATCAAGATAATTGGTATGAATTCGCAGGATATTTTTTTTCTGTTTTGATAATTTTTTATATATCTCGGCTGCCTTGTCATATTCTTTCGTTTGATAATATTCATTTGCCAGTTTGATTTGATCCGATTCTTGTCCAAATGTAGTAGCTATTATCATTAAGCTCATCAGATAATTGATTAATTGTTTTTCCACATTTTTAGGGGCTTATTTATTATATTTATATAAGATTAATTAATTATTATAATATACTATCTCTGTTGATATGTTAGCAAAATAGTGAAATATGTTTAGGAAATTATATTTGTTTATATAAAGAGGATTATCAAGATGTTATGCACCGTTTAAATATTTACAAGTCTTTGATTCATAAAAGATTAAATAATTATCAACTTTACTGTCTGTAGTAATATAAATGAAAGTCATTGAGATGCTTTTAACATTTTGGTGTGAAGATTTTTTGTTTATAGACATAAAATAGAGCAGATATTAAGGATTGAGTATAAGTAGAGGTTACAGAGAAGTTATGCACTGAGCAGAGAGACTTATACACACACTAAAAGGTGAGGTCGTCGATAGAGATTTCCCAATTTGAGGAAATTTTTGTGGGTTGAGGATACAAATAAATACTTTCTGGAGTGCTGTCATCTATAAAATTCCCGACCGACCAAACGCCATCTAAGTTGTTATCAATTAAAACACGTACTTTATAAGTACCTGGATTAAGGAAATTGACAGTGAAGTCTGTTTGGTTTCGTCGTTCCGCAATAAGCTCGTTTTTAGTATCTAGAATCTGAATAATGAATGATGTCTTTGAGGTTTTTGCTTTGATGTGAAGGATGCCGAAGTCGGCGGCTTCCTTCTTTGTGAGTTTGACAAGGATTTTCGGTAAGCTAATCCCATCAGCATCTTTAAAGCAAGCGCTATCAAATACGATATTGGTTAGGCTTAACACACGTTGATCAGGAATCAGCGAATCTTTTTCATGGAGTTTTTGAAGTTGATGGTTGAGAGAATCCTGAAGGAGAGCCCAGTCTACAGAAACCTTAAAGGAGAGCGAAGTTCTGTTATAATTCCAATTGTATCTGTCTACATCAATGGGTGTAGCGGGCAAGAGGGTGTCGGTGTTGAGAAGTACGATCAGCGTGTCAAAGAGAGCTATGGGTTTATCAAATGACAAGGAGACCTTATATTGGCGAGTATTGATGGCCTCCGCACTGATCTTCGAAGTAGGAGGTGTTGGGGGACGTTGAGACGAGAGAAATTTGACCATGAGGGTATCGAGAGATTGTTGATGAATGGTGTCATGAACAGTCATTATGAGCTGACTACTGTCGCCGTCGTGATTATAGAGCGTATCTAAAGGTGGATATATGCGAATGGTTGTTAAATCTTCTTGAAGTTGATGAAGAAAAGTATATGTATGGGGAGGCAGATAAGTGAGTTGATAAGATGTGATCGGTTTAGAATAACGCACGTCGTAATAGCGTCCAAATGAGCGTGAGGAGATAAAGTTGAGTGGACGAGAATCAATGGTATTTATGATCAGGTTGACGCTATCTAAACCGGCGGATAGAGGAACAAAGGAAGATCTCAATCCATAGGTCTCATTCTCCGAATTAAAGGTGAAATTGCTGTTTTCGTCACTAAAGGCGAATATTTTGTACCGACCATATTTAATATTGTTAATAACATAAGCTCCAGAATCATTGGTAGTACTAAAGTAGAGTGGTTTATCTTCGGTAAGATCTAAGCTGTCAGAATACGAATAGAGCCCAACTAAAACACCCTTGGCGGGGAGTTGGGTGTATAACTCATGGACGGAGCCTTTAATGAAAAGGGAGTCAATATAGGGCCCGGTGCTTAGTGCCAGTGAAAGGTTGATCACTGGATTTTTTTCGGTAAGGTCGGTAATCCCTTGCAAAAAATTGAATGTGTAAGTGGTGCTATCTAAGAGTGGCTCTTCGAATTCGAGCCGAACTTTATTTTTTTTAGTTTTGGCTTTGTACTTCAATTCCGTAAGCGGACTAATAACCAAGTTTTTTTTGAGGGTGGCAGTATTGATCTCATCATCGAATGAAAGTTCAATCCAGTCATTATCAAAATTAAGGGCCTCATTAAGCGGGATAGAGGCTGTTAAGGTGGGTGGAATCGTGTCCTTTGGTCCTCCCGTCGGGCCGCGCTGATTGGCACAATTTAGGTTCATAAGTATAAGGGCAATCAGACAGGCTTTGACAAATATCTTCATGTACCAATGACGTATAATAGACTCGAATATTGCCGGCTTGTATAGGCAGATCTATTGGAGAGGTATCCCATATAGAGGCCTTTTATAAATGAATAGGGGTTAGTTAAATGTCGTTCGCTAAGCATGGACACATAATAAGCATCAAATGTCATGGGTTTAGTTTCCAGAATACGGAGGCCATATGGTTTCAAAAACGCACCCATGGCTTCTTGGCCGAAATGATATAAATGCCTAGGTACATCATAACCGGCCCAATGAGCACCATAATGTTTACTGTCCCATGAGTTGGGGTTCGGTACTGCTATGAAAAGATGTCCTTTTTTAGACAGGCGTTCTGTAATTTCACGAAAGGCGGTACCCAAATTGGGTAAATGTTCTAATACATGCCACAATGTAATCACATCAAATTTTTGGTCTGATTTAAAAGAGTCGAGGGTTTCATAAATTCGTGCTTTAATTGACACAGGGGCATGTTCGACAGCATTTGAGCTGGGCTCAACACCTGTGATATCGAAGTCGGCACCCGCTTTTTGGAGAAACGCACCCGTGCCCGCGCCGAAGTCTAAGAGCGATCCTGAAGTGTGGTATTTTCTAATAGTTTTAAGTTTTTGGCGTAATGTAATTTGACGAACTACTCGGTAGACGAAATTCTGAAGCGAGTTTTTTTTGTCGTTATGTGATACATAGTGGTCTGAGTCGTAGTAGTGAGGTAAACGAGAATCACTGGGGCGAGGATTTGTGAAAAGGAGAAGACATGCTTGACATTGGACTATAGCAAAACTTTCATCACTGACCAGATGATCTTTAGCAATGAGGCGATTGGCAAAAGTAACGTGCTTACAAGAAGGACAAAAGTCTATTTTTTTGTACATTATCTTCCTAGGTATACCATGAGTATTGAAATGTCGGCAGGACTAACTCCGCTGATCCTTGATGCTTGACCTAAAGTCGATGGGCGGAATTTAGTTAATTTTTCTTTGGCCTCGGATGAAAGTGAATTAATATCTTCATAATTAAGGGCAGTTTTTAGCCGAAGAGTTTCCATTGATAACTGTTTCTTGGATTGTTGTTCCTCCTTCTGTATGTAGGATGCGTATTTTATGAGAATTTCTGTTTGCTCTTGTACGTCGCGGGGATAAGGATCCAAGTCTTTTTGTATCTTTTTAGACAATGAAGGTAGGTCAGCGATGTTGAGTTGAGGTCGTTTCAGTAATTGTTCCAAAGAAATTTTTTCGGTAACGACGGCGGTATCTTGTTGAGTTAGGTACTTATTTATCTCTATGGGTAGTACCTTTTCAGATTTTAGGTAGCGTTGGAGCGAAGCGGTGTCTTCAACTTTAGTCTGTAGCAATGCCAGTCGCTCGTCACTTGCTAAGCCGAGGGCATGTCCTTTAGCTGTGAGCCGTTGATCGGCATTGTCCTGTCTTAGTAATAACCGATACTCTGCTCTAGAGGTAAACATACGGTAAGGCTCATCGGTCCCCTTGTTGACGAGGTCGTCAATGAGTACACCTATATAACCTTCTGATCGAGAGATGATAAAGGGGTCTTTTAAATTGTTTTTGAGATGGGCGTTGATACCAGCCATGAGACCTTGGCAAGCCGCTTCTTCATATCCCGTGGTGCCGTTGATTTGTCCGGCAAAATATAAGTTCTCGATAAGCTGAGTTTCTAAGGTAAGGTTGAGTTGTGTAGGAGGAAAATAATCGTATTCGATGGCATAACCAGGACGGAACATTTTGACCTTCTCGAAACCGGTGATTAATCGCAAAGCGTTATATTGAATTTCTTCTGGAAGGGACGAAGAGAATCCGTTGACATAGACCTCTACCGTATTCCAACCTTCGGGCTCTACGAAGATTTGATGTTGTGATCGATCCGCAAAGCGATTGATTTTATCTTCGATAGAGGGACAGTAACGAGGGCCTAATCCTTTGATCCTACCGTTAAACATAGGGGATTGATCAAAGCCCAGTTGCAACTGTTCGTGTACAGCGGCGTTGGTATGCGTGATCCAACAGCTTTTTTGATTTGTTAATGACTGAATATCAGGCAGATAAGAAAATTTTTCAGGGATTATGTCCCCTTTTTGTTCCTGCATCTTTTTATAGTCTAATGACCTCCCATCTACACGTGGTGGCGTACCCGTCTTCATTCGGCCAGCATCAAAGCCAAGACCAACTAATTGTTCGGTAATTCCGAAGGCGGCCGATTCACCCGTTCGCCCACCGCCAAATTGCTTGTTACCGATATGGATTAGGCCATTGAGAAAGGTGCCATTGGTAAGTATAACAGATTGAGATTTGATGTCAATACCCAGTGAGGTACGCACACCGGTGACGACATGGTTCTCTACAATAATGGCAGAAATCATCTCTTGCCAAAAGTCTATATTGGGGTTAGCTTCCAAGGTAAGTCGCCAAGTTTCAGCAAAACGCATTCTATCAGACTGGGCTCGTGGACTCCACATAGCGGGCCCTTTGGATTTGTTAAGCATTCGAAATTGGATCATGGTTTGGTCGGTAATGATCCCAGAGCACCCACCGAGCGCATCTATTTCTCTAACAATTTGACCCTTTGCGACACCACCCATGGCCGGGTTGCAGGACATTTGAGCAATCGTGTTCATGTTCATGGTAGCCAGTAAAACTTTGGATCCCATGGTTGCCGCGGCATGGGCGGCTTCACATCCTGCATGGCCGGCACCAACTACGATGACGTCATATTTTTCGAACATTAGTTTTTATATATAATGTGTTGTTGTACTGATTCATTATGTTCCACGTGAAACATATTTATTTGTATACAAAGATAAATAGAAGTCCTCCATTGATCGCATAAGTTCTTTGTCCTTCTCAGATTTATCTGAATATCCAAAGAGGTGGAGAAGACCATGTACAACGACTCGAAGCAATTCATGATTTATTGAGACGTTGAAAGTAGTTGCGTTTTCTGTGACGCGTTCTTTGCTGATGAATAAATCGCCACGAATTTCTTTAGGTTCGGTGCGATAATCAAAAGTGACAATGTCGGTATAATAGTCATGAGCCAAATGTTTTTTATTTAAGGTTAATAGATAATGATCACTAGTAAAGACAACATTTACTTCTGAGAGCACGAATTCTTCATTGAGGATAACTCCTTTAATCCAATCACAAATATGATCAGGGAGTGAGAATTCCGAAATGTCTTCAAAATGAAAATATAGATCATCGCGCATATTAATTTAATTTATATTAAAAGATGAGCCCACCAAACGGCAAAAGTAGAGTAATTAATTAAAAGAGAACGCGGTTTATTAGATCTCCTGTTGCCATAAGAGCTTTAATTTTCTTTCTTGTCATTGATTCTTTTAAAATATTCGTTGACTTCAGATTTGTAAAAAGGATGGAGATTAATGGGAATGCTTTCTAATAACTCGATTTCTTTAGACTTTTGTTTTAAATAATTATCTAAGGCAGCAGGTAGGCGAGACTTATAATCTTGTGCGGTTTCGGCCTCGCGGCGTTGATCCTCGTCCTGATTTTTCAGGGCATTTTCAGCTTCAAGCATACGTGTTAATATCTGCTCTTGCCTGTCGATTAATTCTTGAGTGATTTGCTTATTGATCAGATTCAGTTCGTTCTTTTCCATGTCTTCGGCGGCTTTATTCAATGTGTTATTGGTGTTTTCGTTTCCTAGTTGTCCTTTGAGCTTATTGTTCAGTTTATTGAGTTCATTTCGGATCATCTCTTGTCGTGCGGCCATTTCTGCGAGCTCTTGGCTGAGTTCCCTTCCCTTTAGACCTCCTTTTTTAAGTTGTTGTATTTGTTCCGACAGCTGTTGTTGTAATTCACGGAGATTGGGCAGGTCGCCTGAGGGCTGATTTTGGGGTTCACCGCTGCCTTGATTATTGGCTTGATCACGCATCTGTTGAAGGAGGTCATTTAACAAAAGGGCTAAATTGTTCATTGAGGTCATAGAAAACTGTTGATTAACAACGGCAGTGTTTGCTTTCCGTTGACGTAATGAGAGGATGGATGCATTGATGTTCCTATTGAGTTCACTTAGTTCGCTTGTTACAAAGCTGGAGATGGCGACCACTCTTTTTGATAATGCCAAAAGACTGTCTGACAATACGGTCACCTGGTCCTTCAGTTTTAATTGTTCTTGGGACAAGGTGACAAACATAGGGTTCATTGATTTCAGTGTACGGAAGGATTTCATTAGGCCTTCTTGTTTAAAAGAAAGTTTAATTAAATCATCAAGTATCTTATTAAGATCTTCAATGTTTTCAGACATCGTTTCTTTTTGCATATTTGACTGCATATCTGCAAGAGCATCACTCAAATGCTTCATTGCTTGACTGGTTTCTTTTTGTTTTTTACTTGTTTTTTTTCTTTCCTTTTCGTTGATTGCATCGTTGATTTCTTGAAGAGATTGATCAATACGATCTTCTGAATTCTGCGTCGGTGAGAGAGATTCGGGCCGGAGTAATTCTTGATTTAAGGATTCTATTTCGTTTAAATCAAGTTTAAACTCTTCAAATTTTTGCGATATTTCATTTTGTTGTAGTTTTAATTCATCCATTGAAAGTTCCTTTTTATTTGATTCAGTGGAGAGGGTTTGCTGATCTTGGCTCAATTTTTCAATCATTTTCTGCGCTTGATCTAAATCATTTTCGAGCTTTAATCTTTTGAATAGTTCGAGAGCACGGTTAAGTGCTTGTTCTATGTTTTCTTCTTTATTGGTAAGATTAGATAGTTTTTTTTGGATGTCCTGAACGTTTTGTTTTTCCTTAAGTAATTGTTCTAACTCGTCAAATAATTTTTTGGTTTTTTCATCTAAAACACTCGATATGAGCTCTTTTAATTGATCGGCTTTTTGCTTTAATACGGGATCTTTATCATTAAATTTATTCTGTTGCTGATTAAGCTCCTTCATTTTTTGAGACAGTTCCTCAATGGCTTCTTGTAATTGTTGCTTTTCTTTAAGGATCTCTTCGAACATTGAACGATCTTGCCAGTCTAGGCTTTGCTTCATTTTCAATTTTTCTTCCATGTTTAACAACTTGTCTTGAAGAGATTCATTTTTTGAAATAAGCTCTTTTATGGCATTTTCAGAAGTCGCGCTTTTTTGAGAGAGCAGAGATTTAAAATATTTTTCATCGGGTATTTGCAAATAAAAAGGAGCTGAAGAGGTGGGTTTATAACCATTGGGCAGATCATTATCTGTTAGGATAACTTGTAGCTCAATTCGGGCTTGTTGATCAAGCATTTCCGAGGTTATCGGGACTTGATGGTAAAATGATTGGGTGTTGGGAATGTCTTTTACAGGAAGCATCATTAGGCTATCTGATGTCCCTTTTTGATTTATATTCAAAGAATGGATGCCGTAGTCATCCGAAAAGGTACCTGTGATTAGCACGAAGTCATAATATAGCGTGTCGACGAAAAAGGCGACCTCTAATTCAGGAAATAGATCTTTTTGCACCGTTAATTGGTATTTTATGGACTCTTGATTGTGTCCGTATTGATTGGTTAATAGAAGCTCATATGGATCACTCTTGATTGCATTGTATCTCAGCTTAAATAACTGATTATCAGTAATATAAGTCGCTGAAACAGAGGAATGATTACCGACTGTTAACCGTACGCTATCGGCGTCTTGGCAAGAAATAGTCCAAGATATTTGGGTATGTTCGGGTAGGTTTAGGTTACCATTATTGGAAAAAACATCTGTTTGTTTGTGCGTATGTGGTGGGTATTTTAATTGAACATCAAAACTTATAAGTTCTGGTTTGACTTTTGTGGTGATTGTGTACGACTTACTTTGATAACCCGCGGATAAGAAAGAAAAAACGAGATCATTAGGGACGGTTTCAAATAGATAAGAAAATTGACCATTTTGGTCTGTTTTCATGCGTATTTTTTGGTCGCCAATCAGGATATAACACTGGTCTGGGATTTCATTTCCGCGCAACGCTAATTCTAACAATAAGCTTTCATTCTTGAAGACCTCTAAATTTTCAGAAAGTAAATCGAATTCAAATGGAGCAAGGCTTGCGTAAAATAAGTCGTAGTTGATGATTCTTTGAGAGCTGTCAGAATAAATACCAGGTTGTAATTGACCTAATACCATGAATAAAAAGAGGATGGGAAGCGTAAAATACAGGTATTTACCGTTTAATTTTAAATTGATGGATTGATCAAAAGCATATTTATCAAATTCGAGGGCCCGTTGGTCAATACTGGCTTGAGCAAGACCTCTCTGGTCGTCGACGAGATGCTGTAGTTGAAGCGTATTAATAAGGCGATCACCAATATCAGTGAACTGCTGTCCAATCAGACGTGCGGCTTGCTCATCAGTCAAGTGTTGTTTAGGTCTTAATAGGGCGATAAGATGCCGAACGATGAAGACCCAGAGCCCGGTTATTAAAAAAAGAATACTCAGCGTCAATAAAAGTCCTCTTATGAAAGTACCGGGTCGAATAAAAGATTCAAATCCAGCAATAAGCATGCAATAGCTTCCCAATAATGCGATGAAAATAAGGCTTCCTCTAAGTAACTTATTATAGAAAAACTTACGCCGAAAAGAGGTTAATTGGTCGTTAAGGGATGGATCAATCATTTCTTAAATTTTTGGCAATCAAATAAGTGAGGAAAACTCATGTAGTATGCTATATAAATATAGTTAGCGTATAAGAAAAGATTGAATTTAGAACTTTCTAATAGGTAAGATAAGTGTTAAATCTATTTTTGCTTTCAATTCATATTCAAAAGTTATATACTTACTTCGAAACTTCGTGTTTTAGACAAAATAATAGGGTTTCGACCCTCAATAAGCCAACAAAAGAAGCCATTTAGAATTAATTATATGGCATCTTTAATACATTGTTTGAGGATTATTTGGAAAGACTTTGTAGCATTAATCTACCCCCAATGCTGTGTCGGGTGTATGACTGCTTTGGTAAAAAACGAGTCATTTCTGTGTACCCGATGTTTTCTGAATTTACCTTACTTTGACGCATCACCTGATCAAAATCAAAGACTCTCTTTATTTTTTAGTTTTTTACCAAAGGTAGTCTCCGTTAAAGTCTACTTAGTGCTTAATAAGAAGGGGCTGGCGCAAGCGATATTATATGGCTTCAAGTATCGGGGAAATAAAGCATTGGCTGTGTTGATGGGACGCCATTTTGGTACTTCTTTAGTCCTTAAAGGAGGACTCAAAGCGGATTATTTAATACCTATTCCTTTACATTCAGACAAGGAGCAAAAGAGAGGGTTTAACCAAAGTCGCGAAATAGCAAGGGGTCTTTCAGAGAAAATGGGTATTCCTATCAAGGATGATGTTATCCTAAGAATAAAACAAGATAAATCACAGAGCAAACAGGATAGGGTGGCACGATGGCAAAATCAAGAAGAAGTGTATGCTGGCCTAAAGTTGGATGCTTTGAAAGGGAAGTCGGTGATTGTCATTGATGATGTCATCACAACAGGAGCTACCATGGTCGCCGTTTGTGAATTGATTGGGCCGAAAGTAAGGGAAATCACTATTTTGGCCCTTGCCACGGGAAAATAAACAGGTAACACCATAATTTTTTATATAAAATAAAAGGAGAAGAGAATGTTTCTCCGGTTAGATGCTGACTACTTAATGGTACCTCTATGATTGAGATATATTTGTTATTGCTAGATCTATTTTATTTAAGCATATGATTAGTTGATCAACCATCTCTTAAAAAGGGGTGAGTGGATGTTTTTTATCCTAAGAAAGGATAGATAGGGTCACAACGACCTTATTCGGTACAGTTGAATCCCAGCCATTCCAAAAGAAACGAGTACGATACCGAAACCAATAAAGTGAAAAACTTCAGGATCCGCGCCTACAAATTCTCCACGAATGCGGGCCAAAAAAGTCATGGCCATCACGAAACCAACATAATAGAAGTAGATCAGATGGAGGGCTATTCTTCGGATTTTTCCTATAAAGAAGGGATAGCAAAGGATCCCCACATAGGCCATGAAGCCCCCAATGAGTTTAACAGGGACTATGGGTAAGTCTGAGCCCTACAGAGGCAGCTAAGAAGCCAAAATGGATGACGTGCATGATACTGAAAACGGAGACCCATTTTTTGGTTCTAATAAGGGGGAGATTAAGGGTCTGCCCAGTATAAACCAATAGAATGCGAGTAAATATAAGACAAACGAAAATCTTCCAGAATAGCGAGCAGCATATCTGAACACCTCTCCTAACTCATCTTTTAAAAGAAAAAAGGTGAAGAAAAGAACGCTTTCAAATACAATACCAATTAAGATAAGAAGTCTTGGTGATATCTTGCTTTCCATCTACTCAATGCTCATAATGATGAGGGAAAAAAATTCCAAGTCGGTGAAACGGGAAAAGAAGGCATAAAAAAAGCGATCTGCATTTCCACGGATCGCTTTTTTGTATTAATGTTTTTTAATAATTTGATCCAGCATGGATCATGGCACATCTAAAGCCAATGGCAGACGTAGAGGAATCTTCAAAAATAGCGCGTCGGGTTCCTGGAGACATCCAATAGGCGACATCTTTCCAAGATCCTCCTTTGAAAACTCTCATACGTTTCATAGGAGGGTTGTCCACATTATATTGTGATATAGGTACACCTGCATTGAGAGCCTCTTCTTCAGTTTCATAAGCTTTTTCGTTTCCAATGAAGCTGTAACCACCATCGTAAGCATCCTCTTCATCTAATGTCGCATCACGTCTTACCGGATTTAAGTCATCCATATCTTGAAAAGAGAGTGGACGATAGACATCTTGGACCCATTCGTTTACATTACCAGCCATGTTATATAACCCATAATCATTAGGAGGGTAATTATAAACGTAGTCGGTAATCATAGATCCATCATTTAGTTTCCCCGCAATACCGGCATAATCACCTCGACCTCTTTTATAATTCGCCAACATGTAGCCAAGTGACTTGCCATAAGGATTTCTAAGTGCATGACCATCCCAAGGGTAAATTCTGCTGTTTGTTTGTTGCTCATCTAACCATTGAGTACCTATAAGAGCTTGAGCAGCATATTCCCATTCGGCTTCGGTAGGAAGTCGATAAGCAGGTAATACGATACCACTTTCAATCGGGACGCGAGAACTGTTTCCTTGTACACTGGCAACTTCGGTATTTTCGTCTTCAGCGAAGGCATCGTCATCAGCGAAAGCATCGTCTTCACCTCCGTCATCTTCACTTTCTTCAAAGAAGCCAGCGTCTGTTGCCAACTTGAGGTTTACTACTTCAGTTCGCCAAGCACAATAATTCACAGCCTGCCTCCAGTTGATCCCTACTACAGGAAAAAATCTAAATCCAGGATACCTGTAATAATGTGAAACATAAGGATCATTGAATGCAAGGTCTCGTGACCAGACAGTCGTATCCGGCAAGTTATTTTGCCAATAAACTTCTTCAGAATCAATACGAATATAATGCTCGTATTCAAGCCAGTTGATGTTGGTTATCTCTGTTTCATCCATGTAAAAGGAAGCGATGGTTACTGAACGTTCTACATTGTCTCTTGAACTTAAAACGTCTTCTTCCGAAGAACCTAAGACGGTTCTACCCCCCTCTATAAAAACTAGGTTAGGACCCACGGGTTGACCGGCATATTCACTGACTTGAAAACTACCCCCGTCTTCTTCATCGACATTCCATTCTAAACCCGTGACCGTACTGGCGCTTCCAGGATTGGAACTATTCGGGTTGCCTCCTCCAAAAATACAAGAGGTTAATATTGATGCGATTGTTATGGTGTAGGTCAATGACTTCACCATAGAATAAACATTTTTCATAAGATTGGTTAACTATCTTTAAACTTAATAATGCTAATGTAGGCAAAAATTATATTATTTTCCGAAATGGAAAATGAAAAAGCGGGTTCTCCTTCTTAAAAAGCAAAAAAAGAGTCTAGAAAGACCTATATTCTATGAAAGGAGGCAAAAATAGGGAAGGAATCATCGAGGGAATGAATGTGATCAATAGAAAAAATCAATTTTTGGTTTTGTTCTTTGATTTTGCAACGTCTGGGATGATTTTGGGCAAATTGAATGAGACTTTTAAAAGCAGGAGAAAGAAAATAGGCGTCTTTTTTACCTTCTAATATGTGTAACTTCATCGCACTGTTTTTTAATACAATTTTATCTAATCCAAAATCGCGGCCAAGCCAACGCAATCGGACCGATTTTATCAATTCGTTTACAGGCTCAGGCAGTGCACCAAATCGATCTTTGGTGCTGTTTTGAAGGGTTAACAAGGCTTCATCTGTTTCCACATTATCTAGATCATTGTATAATCTAAGCCTTTCAGAGGTATTGGTAATATATTCTTGAGGAATAAGGATTTCCAGATCGGTTTCTAGCACGCAATCACTGACAAATGAATCAGAGACCTTTTCATGTACTAAGTCGTCTTGAAATAATTCCTTGAATTCATTTTCTTTCAATTCAAGGACCGCATCATCGAGGATTTTATGATACATATCAAAACCAAGATCATTTACAAAACCACTTTGTTCGCTTCCTAAAAGATCCCCCGCACCTCGAATATCTAAATCTCTCATGGCCACTTTGAAACCATCGCCCAGCTCGGAAAACTCTTCCAGTGCAATCAAGCGTTTTCTGGCATCAGAAGAGACCGTCGAATGAGCAGGGGTTAACAAATAACAGTAGGCTTTGGTATTTGACCGCCCGACTCTACCTCGCATCTGATGAAGGTCAGAGAGACCAAACATATGCGCCCTATTGATAATAATTGTATTGGCATTGGGGATATCTAATCCAGACTCAATAATGTTGGTTGAGATCAGAACATCGTACGCACCATTTATAAAGCTGACCATGACTTTTTCTAATTTGGGACCAGCCATTTGCCCATGTGCAATGGCAATGCGCGCATCAGGAACAAGCCTATAAATCAGATTGGCTAAACTTTCAATATCTCCAATTCGGTTGTGAACAAAGAAGACTTGGCCGTTTCTTCGAAGCTCATGATGCACCGCATCTCTAATCACTTCTTCACTGAATTCGCAGACTTCTGTGGTAACGGGAACTCTATTTGGAGGCGGGGTTGCGATGATAGATAAATCTCGAGCCCCCATGAGGGAAAAATGAAGGGTCCGAGGGATGGGTGTAGCGGTCAGCGTCATGGCGTCTACATTCACGCGTAATTCTTTCAATTGCTCTTTAATTTTGACACCAAACTTTTGTTCCTCATCAATAATCATGAGGCCAAGATCTTTGAAAATCATGTCTTTATTTACAATACGGTGGGTACCAATGAGAATATCTATGTGTCCGTCGCGTAATTTTTTCTTAATGGCTGTAATTTCCTTGGCGGTTTTAAATCGATTTACAAAATCAACGGTGATCGGAAAATCGCGAAGCCGTTCTGAGAAGGTTTGATAATGTTGGAGAGCCAAAATTGTGGTAGGAACCAGAACGGCCACTTGTTTATTGGCGTTTACTGCTTTGAAGGCTGCTCGAATGGCCACTTCCGTTTTTCCAAAACCGACATCTCCACAGATCAGGCGATCCATAGGGTGCACTCGCTCCATATCTGTTTTGATATCTACGGTAGCGGAATGTTGATCTGGGGTTTCTTGGTACATAAAGCTGGATTCTAACTCAGCCTGCAAAAAAGTATCCTTAGGAAACGCAAATCCGGGAGCGGTTTTTCTTTTGGCGTATAGGGTGATTAATTCTTTAGCAATGTCTTTTACTTTACTTTTTACCCGGTTTTTTTTCGTTTCCCAATCTTTAGAACCCAGTTTGCTGGTGGCGGGAGGCCCGCCTTCTTTTCCTGCATACTTAGAAATTTTATGCAAGGCATGTACGCTTACGTAGAGTAAATCATCATCTCTGTATACCAAACGAATGACCTCTTGTTGATTTCCGTTGCGCATGACTTTATCTAGTCCGGCAAAACGGGCGACACCGTGGTCAATATGAACGACATAATCACCTGTTTGTAAAGATTTGAGCTCCCTCAGGGTAAGGGCCTTTTTTTTGTTGAATTTGGGTTTTTCATTCGTTCGATGTATCCGATCAAAGATTTGATGGTCCGTCAAACAGGCAATTTTTGAAGCAGGAGAGATAAAGCCTGCGTTGAGGCTACCTGTGATTCCAGAAAAAGACAAAGAGGGATCGATTTCTTCAAAGATGGTTGTCAGTCGTTCAAGTTGTTTTTCGGAATCGGAGAAAATAAAAATATCAAACCCGTCATGTTGTAATGCGCCAAGACTATCTGCCAAGAACTCAAAGTTTTTATTAAATGAAGGTTGGGGCTGATTTTCAAAATCGATTTCAAAAGAAGGCGATAAAAAAGCACGTTTACCAAACTCTATTACTTTACGTTTTTCTAAGAGCGAGGTAAAAGAGGCAGAGGTTTCGTAAAGTAAGGGGGGAGATTGAACGACTTGAGTATTGTTACTTATTGAGATAACGGTATGAAATGAATCCGCCGCTTTTTCAAATGCTTTAGTGATGATGTCCTGGGTTTCTCTTAAATCTTTGATCCAAATCAATGTGTTTTCTGGCAAATATTCCAACAAAGAAATTCGCTCTTCCTTTAATAATTGGGTGTGTGTATTGGGCATGATGGAAGCCCATTGAAGCGAATTTTTAGATAATTGAGTTTCTGGATCAAACGTACGAATGCTTTCAATTTCGTTTCCAAATAATTCGAGACGCAGCGGAAATTCAGAGCTAAAGGAGAAGACATCAATAATGCCTCCTCGTACGGCGAACTGTCCGGGTTCATAGACGAAATCAGTACTTTCAAAACCATAGGTTGAGAACAATTCTGACAAAAAAGGAATGTCAACGAGCTCTCCGACATTGGCCTTAAAGACGTTTTGAAGGAGCGAACGTTTGTTGAGGACTTTTTCTACGAGGGCCTCTGGATAGGTTACGATGATTTTAGTTTCTTCATTGAGCGCCCGTGTCAAGGTTTCAGAACGGTGAAGAATATTGGCGTTGTCTATGGATTCGGGCTGATAAGGTTTCTTGTATGAAGTAGGAAAAAAAGAAGGAACCCTCGATTCTTCTAAATGGATCAAGTCATTCATGAGTAAATCCGCATCTTCTTTGTCGTGCATGATCACGAGCATGGGCTGCTCAATTTTTTCTGAGGTAACCAATAGATTCAGGGCGTCAGAACTGCCGACCAATCCTTTCAGTTTGATGTTTGTTCGGGGTTCGCCAATCTTTGCCAAAAGAAGATTAACCGCAGGGTCATTTTCAAAAAGTGAGACGACTTCTTTTACTTTCATTTCTGAATTTTAAAACTCGACGACAAAGCTAAAACTTTCCCTTTCCAAAAAAATTTTACGTGATCAAAAGGAGGGAAAAACACGAAAGAAATTTTAAGCTGAAAGGAAAAAATCAAAAAGGCCTCTGAAACCAGGTAAAAACAAGGAGAATCCCATATTATTGTGGCAGAAAGAAGTGAGATGATGGTTCATTTAGACAAGGAACAACTATTGGCCCAAGGCGTAAAGGCCTCAGAAGTGGGGGAACAGTTAAAGTGTTTTCAAAAGGGATTTCCCTTTGCAAAATTGATAAAACCTGCCAAGATTTCGGAGGGTATCATAAGTTTGAATGCAACGCAAAAAAAAGAATTACGGTCCCTTTATGAGCAGCGTGGAAAAGCCAAAAAAAAGGTAAAATTTACCCCAGCCTCAGGTGTGGCAACCCGAATGTTTAAGGGTCTTTTCGAATACCTTTCAGCAGTAAATCAGGACGAAGGAAAAGAGAATGAGATGCCCCCACTTACAGATCAAGTAGCGCATTTCTTGAATCATTTGTCGGAATTTCCTTTTTATGAAACGTTGAAAGCAGGGCTTATCGAAAAAGGAATCTTTGAGGAAGCACCCAAGGAGATAATAAAGGAATTATTGCAGGAAAAAGGATTAAATTATGGGCAGTTTCCCAAAGGGCTGATCAAGTTTCATGCTTACCCAGGGGGAACGCGGACACCTGTCGAAGAGCATCTTGTTGAGGGATGTTTGTATGCTGCAGATGATCAAGGACGGGTCCATATCCATTTTACCATTAGTGCCCATCATCACGAATCTTTTGACAGGCACTTAAAAGAAGTGCGCAAGGGTTACGAAGAGGCGTATGGAAAAATCATTGAGATCACCCTTAGTGAGCAAAAAACAGCAACCGACATAATAGCGGTAGATTTGAAAAATGACCCTTTTAGAAAAGACGATGGGTCTCTACTTTTTCGCCCAGCAGGTCATGGGGCATTGCTCGAGAACCTCAATGAAATTGATGCAGACCTTATTTTTATAAAGAACATAGACAACATTTCTATCGACCGATATCCGTCAGAGACCATTGAACACAAAAAAATATTGGGAGGAAAGTTAATGGAGGTCCAAGCTAAAGTATTTTCCCTCTTAAAAGAACTAGAGACAACTTGCTCTGAACAAAGGCTGATCGAGATGAATCAATGGGTGCGTAATGAATTGGGCTTTGATTCATCTGCGGATTTCAATAGAGGGGCTTTATGGGACCATTTGAACCGCCCTATAAGAGTTTGTGGGATGGTGAAAAATGAGGGAGAACCAGGGGGAGGCCCTTTTTGGACAGCTACAGATCAAGGAAGATCTTTACAAATTGTGGAGGGGGCACAGGTGAATTTTAATGTAATGGAACAAAAGCAGATTTTTGAGAAAGCAACTCATTTTAATCCCGTTGATATTGTTTGCGGTGTCAAAAATCACAAGAACCAAAAATTTGATTTGCTGAAGTTTCGCGATTTAAGTGCAGGAATCATCACCCAAAAGTCTCAAGGTGGGAGGGATCTTAAAGCACAGGAATTGCCCGGATTATGGAATGGCGCCATGGCATATTGGCACACAGTTTTTGTGGAAGTTCCATTGAGTACGTTCAATCCAGTAAAAACAATTAACGACTTATTGAAACCCGCGCATCAATAATGAGATGAGAAGGACCATTATTGATATTGATAATGGACAAGATCAGTTTTCCAATTAATTAGAGACGATGGAGATCATTGGAAAGCCGCAAGAAAATAAGCAAAAGGCAGATCTCAAAAAGAGAAGAATAAAAGAGTTAATAGGGAAATCAACAAAAGCAGAGTAACCTTCTTTATTATCGGATGATTAAAAGAATTAAAAAACGAAATTTAAAAGCAGGTCATATTCTATTAACTTCACACGTAGAAAGATAGAATGGAAGTTATTTATGTACTTATAGGGGATAGGTGGAGGCGATTCACTTGGTTATTATTAGCGGGAGGCGTCTCAGCCATATTATATGCGTATGGCATTAAAGTCGTACATGATACACTGACCACAGAGAATAATGTGGAAAACATAATCTCTGTGGTTCTATTAATCACCGTTTCAGTGGGTCTTTCAGTTTTTTCAGGGCAGCACATGAATCGTCTTTTTGAAGAAAAAATCGATGTTTTAAGAATTGATTTGAGTCGAAAAGTAATGAAGACCTCATTTGAAACAATAGAAAGAAAAGCGACAAAAATAGCGCCCATTTTAACTGCTGAAGTCAATACCCTGACCAGTTTCGTCAAGTTGCTACCGGAGGCCATCATTTCTAGCTTGAAAATTTTTGGGATTCTCATGTACATGTTATGGCTCTCATGGCAAATATCTTTATTTATTGCGTTGCTCTTAGGGGTTATTCTGGCTATTAATTTCAGTGTTTTGGGAAGGGTTCATAGAGAAGAAAGAAAGGCGAAGGAATTTAATCTTGGTATTTATGCCAGTATACAAGGGATGGTTACAGGGATAAAAGAATTGGTACTCAACAAAAAACATCACGATAGTTATATTGAGCGGTCCATTTCTCCCAAAAGTAATGGCTACGCTCGGCAAAACATCATACTTAATAACATCAATCTTTTTTTAATAAAATCACCTGAATGGATCGCCATCATGGCCATTGCAGGCCTGGTTATGTTTGCAGAAAATATTTCCTGGTTTTCAGAAGACGAATTTATTAAATTTTTTACCTTGATGCTTTTTCTCCTACCCTCGATGATTGTTTTAATTAGTTTTTTTAGTGGGGTAAAAAGAATGAAAGTAGCGGTTGAAAAAATCAATGAATTAGGACTTGAATTAGGAAAAAAAACGGACGACAATGAGAAAGAGGTTGAATCTTTGAGCTTAAGTGAGGAGAGTGGCGGAAGCATTCAAAAAAAGGCATGCTTAATAGAATTAGAAAAAGTCGCCTATAGCTATCAGTCTAATAAGCGGGTTTTTACCGTTGGACCAATCAGTTTAAAAATCTTTAAAAATGAAGTTTTATTTGTTACCGGAGGGAATGGGAGCGGAAAAACAACGTTTTCAAAATTACTTACGGGGCTTTATACACCGGAAAAAGGGCAGATAATTTTTGGAAGCCAGCCCATAACCCCTGCTTTGGTCTCAAGTTACCGAAATGTTCATTCCGCCATTTTTGCAGATTCTTATGTATTTGATGATCTCACCTACCTTAAAGAGTCACCGATTTGGGTGTATGCCAAAGAGCTTATTCAAATGCTAGAATTGGAGGATAAAATTTCGCTAGATCGGATGAGGTTATCGGATGTAAATTTATCTTTTGGTCAAAGAGGAAGGTTGAATCTACTGAGAACCATTTTAGAAGATAAACCGGTCATGCTGTTCGATGAGTGGGCGGCAAATCAAGACCCTTATTTTAAGAAAAAATATTACCGAAAAATCATCCCTGAGTTACGGAAAAAAGGAAAAACTATCATTATCATCAGCCATGACAGTAATTATTATGATGTGGCGGACCGAATTATTGAATTTTCTGAAGGAAAGGTGTTTTCGACAACCATAAATAAATGATCATTTGAGAACGTTTTTGCATCATTGGTTTGGGATACCAACAAAACCGGGCAAAGGCCCCTTTTTGAAGGCGCCCATCGAAATTACAGTGGATCAAAGCCCAAAATTGAGTTTTTGTATTACCCATAAAGACAGATTCGAATATCTTCAAAAAACCTTATTTCAAAATTTAAAAGATAACGAAGAAGATCAGTTAGAAATTGAGTTTATATTAATGGATTTTCATGAATCTGATGAGGTGATGCATTGGATAAAGGAAACTTTTCCTAAAGAAATTGGACAAGGCTATTTGAAATATTTTAGGGCTAAGATGCAAGGTTGGTCGGCACCATTGGCAAAAAACACCGCTCATTATGTCGCGAGCGGCACAATATTAACCAATTTAGATTGCGATAATTTTACTGGTCGGGAAGGAGGAAGATTTGTATTGGAACAATATTACAAAGAGGAGAGCAATCTAATGCTTTGGCAATTCAGTAGGGTGAGGCGAGACGGGTCCTACGGAAGGATGTCATTTTATCAGCAGACTTTTGAGGATCTTGGAGGCTATGATGAAGGGTTAATGGAGATGGGCTTTCAAGACAATGATCTTATGTTAAGGGCTTTAAAAATGGGCGTCAAGAGAATAGAACGTAACGACAAACTATATAACAAGGCCATCAAGCATGAAAAATACAAACCGGCCCACATGTCATTTCGAAGCATGGAGCGTTGGAACAAAGCGCGTTCTAAAACCAATATCAAACAACAAAAACTGAACGCGAATAACGGCAGCTTCGGTCTTCGAGAAGAGATCCTGTTTTTGAATAAAGAGGGAGAAATGGAGCCTTTTGAAAAAAGCTAATACCTGCTTTGTACTGCATGATTAGATAAGCTTAATTTTGTCATGCCCTGTCTTAAAAACAAGAATGGGGAACAGACGATTCAACAAGAAGAAAAATGAAATCAAAATTCGATTTATATCAGTTGATTACGCCGAACATTGACGATTATGCCCAATATGGGATGGCGTCTGTTTATGGATATGCCCAAAAGCACGGATACAGTTATTCAGTTCAGCGCTCACAATTGGTCGAAGATATGCATGTGAACTGGACCAAAATAGAAATGATCAGGCAGGCCCTTGTATCGAGCGCATCCGAATGGATTGTGCTTTTTGATGCAGACCTTATCTTAATGAATAGTGAGATTTCCTTAGATTTTTTTATTAAAAAGGTGCCTTCGAACATTCACATTCTCATGCCAGGAGACACACATTTTTTTAAATGGAGAAAGCCTAATGCGGGCTTTATTATGGTGAGAAGATCTCAGCATGGCAGGAAAATTGTGGATGAGTGGATGAAGGCGTCTAGGGGCGAGGGGCGTCATTTGGCGGATAAACATCCACGGAATCAAGGTGTATATTGGAACTACGTGATGCCTAAATTTTATAATAATCAACAACTTATCTCAAGGAGGTATTGTGCCAAATATCATTGGTTTTATCGTTTCATTGGACACGGGAAATTTGCTTTTCATATCACGCAAACGGATGATGAAAACCGGAGAGAAAACATGAAGAAGTTAGTTTTACAAAAGGCGACGGCAACAATCATTGAATGGGCCACCGCTAAATTAAGGAGTCATCGGAGTGGGCTCCTGAAATTATTATAGTGCAACCAATTAAGGAGGATCAATTCTTTAATGTTTTTCTTTAAAATGATATTGTGCAGTTTCATTGCGCAATTCTTTCCAATTAGGATGGCTTTTCCATAATCCAGTACTGCTCCCCTTATCTTCAATATCTTGGATTTTTCCATTCAGCCTATTGGTGACAAGATGATGACCTAAAGCCCCATGGGCCAAATGTGCACTAATGACGATGTCATCACCTGCAGCTAAATCATTTGGACCCATAGGAAACAGGGGAATTTTATGTAGATCTGATTTTTTGAAAAAAACCATTCTACCTTTAATTAGATCTACTTTTGTGCTTTTTAGAGGATGGCTAAGATGTTGCGGAATGCCACTAGCACCCAATTTTTGCAGCCCCTTATCGAGCAGCGTTTTTGGAAAGTATAAGTTGTCTTTACCCAGGATAACTCCAAAAGGACCCAAGGCCATGCCTTCTTTGCCAAATTGCTTGTATTCTTTGATTAGGCATTCTAAAGCATCATGCTGGGTAATGAGTAGATCATCATCGTGTGACATGATGTAATCGTTTTTAGCAAAGGTACCCATGAGCCATCTTGGCCAACAGCGAACATTATCCGAGGAATTTAAAACCCAATCAACATCAGCGTGAACAAAAGGTTCTGGAGCATTATTCCAAACAAAGATTTCACAGGGAATGGTTTGAGATTTTAAAGCCAGGATGATTTTATTAAGATTCTCTCGACGTTTATAGTTCATCAGCAAAACAGTAACCATATGTTGTAAAATTTAAGAGCTAGAGCGTCTACAAAGGATTCACTAAAAAGTAAAATTAATCATGGAATGGTATGAAAAGGGGAGTTTCTACTAAAGTTTTTATTTCCACTCCTATTTAAAATGTTAAATTTACGGACTGAAAGAATCTCCTTAACAACCATATAATGATAATAAGGCCTTTATAGAACAGGAGAATATATAGATAATATTTTGGCAGGTGAATCTGAGACTCATGCAAAAGCTTTTCTTTGTTTCAATATTTTTGTTAGTTAGTATTGATTTAATCAAGGCTCAGGTTGATGTACCTGGGGACTTGGAGAACGAATATTTTCAATTATTAGCTCTTAAAAATCAGCAGGTTAATCATTTGGGTTATGGGCTGACGATTGATCCATTTTTTGATTCTTTGGAGTGGTCTTTATGGGATCGATTCCAATCTAAAATAAACGTAACTGAGGGTCTGACCCTTTTAGACTTAGGATTCAAAACACATATTAATACAGCTTATCCACGAGGTTACAACGACGGCCCCTCTTGGCGGGGGCGAGGCCTCACTCAGGAAGTCAACGTGGGGTTGCGGTTGAAAAAAAACAGGTTTTCATTGACTTTTTTACCCAACATTTTTTATTCTCAAAATGCTTCCTTTGAGCTTGCGCCCCAGATTAAAAAAGACGTGAGCCCTTTTTCTTATCAATTTGCGAACAAGGCTTCCGTTTCTTATCGAACCGATTGGGTTCAGCGGTATGGGGATAAAGCGTTTGTGAATTTTCATTTAGGGCAGTCGGAGCTTAGATATCAAGACAGTATTTTCACCGTGGGTCTGGGAACCCAAAACTTAAAATTAGGACCAGCGAACATCAATCCAATCATTTTAAGTCGTAACGCAGGGGGCTTTCCTAGTTTAGATTTGGGGACGGCCCAACCGCTTCCGCTTCATTTTAAAAATAAAGACTTGGGGGCTTTTGAAACCAAGATCATTTTTGGTCAACTGTCCGAATCTAACTATTTTGATAATTTTCCGGAGAATAATAAGCTATTTTTTACAGGAATGACGGTAGGTTATAGCCCTCCTTTTTTGCCAAATTTAGTATTGGGCTTTAATAAAGTATTGTACAAGCAAAGTAAGTATTTTACGCCACCCGACTTAGCTGCGTTGTTTTGGGTTTTTGATCAAGGAATCATGATTGATTCGGTTTTGACTAAAGATTCCTTTGATCAAATGGCTTCATTGTTTGTAGATTGGAAGTTTGAGGAGGCTGATTTGAGGATCTATTTTGAATGGGCAAAGAATGACTTTAGTGGGGATTTTATTCGAATCATTACTGAACCAGAGCACAGCCGAGCCTATACCCTAGGCCTTGAAAAAGCGTTTGATCTTCCTAAAGAAAAGGTTTTGTACTTTATGATGGAGCACAGTAATTTGGTCAGAAACCAAAGCTGGTCGTACCGCGCCAATCCACCATATTATCAACACATAATCGTAGATCAAGGCTACACCCATCAAGGGCAAGTATTGGGAGCGGGGATTGGTGGGGGTTCAATGAGTCAATTTCTAGGGTTAAGCCTCTACGATCAAAAAAGTCTTTTAGGAATCGATTTTCAAGCCATTAGGTTTGATGATGATTATTTCTTAGAAATGGATCATGGTAGTGGCCAAAAAGAGCTCTATAATCGACATCAAAATGAGTTCAGCTTAGGGCTTAAATATCAAAGACGCTTCCAAAAAGGAGCCATAGGCGCTAAAATGATTAACAGTTTTTATATGAATCGATATTATATTTTGAATAATAATAAATATAATTTATCACTTAATATTCAGGCCAAGTATTTCTTACATCAGTCCAGATAACAATCGTGTTAAGGGAGCGCAGTTTTTTCGGCAACCTTATTCAAGGGCCTTCTAGTTTTATCTTTACCTAATCGGGAGAAAGAGGGCATTTATGCGTTCTGGCCAAAGAATCGAGTGCTATTATGAATGAGCAAGAGAGGGATCCTCTCTTCGGAGCTTCAGGATGTGCGTTTATCCCTAAAGGGGGCTACTGCGTGATCGTAAATTCACCCTTGGCCTTGCGGATCCTTGACAAAGGCCAGTTAAAAGAAAAAAAGATGAAAGGATGAGCGATACCCCTTTATGAATTTTTAATTACCAAAACTACAATACTCTAAAAACCCAGCATCATGACCAATGGGAGAGCCATCAGGCGCTTTAAGTGTCTCGGTTTCCTTAACCTCTTCAGGATCTTCTAGCCAAAGGGCAATGAGGGCAGCCATGCTTTTATAATGCGCGGCATCCTCGAAAACCTCAGTTTTTCTGCCGTTGCAGTAGTCCAAGAGTTCAAGAATCAGCGCATAACTGATGGATTTAACATCGGTTTGTGATCCTTCGTGCACGTTAAGTAACATTAATTTATCTAGAATTTTTCGCTCAACAATGCGTTGAATGGCGCGCTCTTCAGGATTGGAATGCGGGGTGTACCACGTACTTTCAAGGAGTCGGCGGATGACTGGAGCCAGTCCAGGCTGCTGGGCATCTAGGTCGTGATACATGACCAAGCGATTGGCCCGGTGCGGATGGAGTAAAAAAGACAACGACATCTCACTTGCCGTTTCAACAGCGGTATAATAATCGAAAACAGGCCCCATTTTACTTCCAAAAGATTCCCTACTTCTATCATATCCTTGTGCTTTGGGGGGAATTTTGGCCAATAATGTTTTAGAAAGCATTAAAGACTTTGGCTGCACGGTTTGAATGAGGGCCTCGAGGGCTTCCCACTGTGCGTCGGGAGCGATCATGGCCGTTTTTAGTTGAAGATCTCCTTTTATGGAATAGTTGTAATCTAAGCCCCCGACAACCTTAGAGGCGGCTTCTATTTGATACCGGTGAAAAAGATACATCGGAACCAAGACCTCTTCCAATGAAGAGTACGGGGAGCCCATGGGAAGACTCTTTTCAGATAAATTACCGAGGACTTTTTCTCTAACCATCATCATGCGACTCAATTCGTTGGCGGCCCCAGCACCTTCATCCCATAGATGTGCAATAGGATGTGCACCATCGGCTGCTCTAGCGTCTCGGTCTGATATAAAGCGAAGGCCCTTCTTATGCGTTTCTTCAAGCAAGGTGTTGAGTGCGGCGTGGGCATCTATGCCCTCATCATATTGGGTGTATCCATATTTAATGGCGGCGATATCCCATTCGCCAATATTGACATCATAGGCGTCAGATAAATCGATTTCTCCGGCGCTATCCAATTTGACCAAAGGATGTGGATAGTCCATCACAGAGGCGCGATCATCACTACTGGCGGCATAATTATGTACCAAGCCGAGGGTATGTCCCACTTCGTGTGCTGCCAATTGCCGAAGGCGTGCTACGGCAAGGGTCATGTGGGGACCTACTCCTTCATCATATTCATTTAAGAGCCCCTGGGCAATTAAAAAGTCTTGTCTAACTCGCAAGGAACCTAAGCTTACTTGTCCTTTAATGATTTCTCCGGTTCTGGGGTCAACGATAGAGGATCCGTAGGACCATCCACGGGTAGATCGATGCACCCATTGTATCATGTTGTATCGAATATCCCAAGGATGGGCACCCTCAGGGAGCAATTTAATTTGAAAAGCATTGATGAACCCAGCGGCCTCAAAGGCCTGATTCCACCATTTGGCTCCGTCCATTAAGGCAGATCGAACGGGTTCAGGGGCACCTCGATCCAGATAGTATATGATGGGTTTTATGGCTTCAGATTTGGCCAATTCAGGATTTTTTTTCTGTAGTCGATGTCTGTTAACAAAGCGCTTTACCAGAGCGGAAGCCACAGGGGTTGCATAGTCTTGATAGGAGGTTGCGTAAAAACCACTGCGGGGATCATAAATTCTTGGTTGATAATTGTCATCTGGCAGCTCAATAAAAGAATGATGTGTTTGTACGGTGATGGCATCGGGAGAAGGGACGACCGATCGCACCCAATTGCCCGTAGCCTGTCCAGTATAGGTCTGAATGACTTCATATTCAGAATTTTTGGGGAAATTGAGCAGATTAGGTAAATATAAAGCAGAACGCGATTTATCAATTTTGAACTGTCCCTGTTTGGCTCTGGACAGTCTCTGGGCAATTCCTTGACTATCTTGTAACAGAAAATCATTTAATTCAATGAGATAAAGGGTTCCCGTGTGTGCTATGATGGGAAATCCCCACAAAATGGATGAGGCGAAAGCTTCTTTAACCGAGTTTACTTCGTCAGGATTGACACTGATGGCACGGTAGTCTTGATTGGGCTGGACCAACATTAATTTTTGTCCATATTTTTTAAATTGAACGACTTTTCTTCCGCCAAGCTTTCCCCTATCCAGACCGAGGTCATTGGAACCAACCCCTGCAGATAAGGTATTGACATATAAAAATTCTGGGGCATTTAGGTCTACGGAAATATATAGCTTGTCTTTAGAAGCATCATAGAAAGAAGGGAAGTAACCTTCCGTACGGCGCAGGTTTTCGGTAAAAGCGGAAATAGAAACTTCTTTTGAAGTAGGGGTGACGGTTCCTTTATTCGCTTTTTTTCTTTGTGCACTGACGTTTAGAAGTGTTCCCATCAACAGTACCGCGACCCAAATATTTTTCATAATCTTTTTATTTTAATTAATAAAAGGTTTCCTTAACCAATATGAGAAGTAAATATATTCAGAATCAATTGTGAAAGAGCGTTATTTTATTGCAGTGGTATTACCTCAGGATATTCGGGAAGAGGTACACAATTTTAAAAAAATCATGGCAGAACAACATCACGCTTGTCATGCCTTTAAGTCACCGGCTCACATTACGCTTCACATGCCGTTTAAATGGGAAAGCTCAAAAAGAGGGGAACTTGAACAAGCCCTGGCCCAAATGACTGCGGGCCTAAGGCCCTTTGAGGTAGCCCTTCAAGACTTTGGTGTTTTTGAACCGCGTGTGATTTTTATAGACGTCGCTGAAAATAAAGACCTCAGGGAGTTAAGGAGCAAGGTATTATTAGAAATGAGAAAAAGGAATATTTATAATGGAGATTATAAAAATTTAGGATTTCAACCCCACGTAACCATTGCTTTTAGGGATTTGAGAAAAGCGAACTTTTATGAGGCTTGGGAAACTTTTAAAGATCAAAAATATGAAAGGATTTTTTCTATAAGTGGCATTACCCTGCTTAAATACCAATCAGACCATTGGCATGAGAGTGGAACTTTTCCATTTATGGATACCAATTGACTGTGTCTGCTTTATTTCTTTGATTTAACCTGAGGCTTTTGACGGTTTTGTTTTTTCGGAAATGAACCAAGTTTTCTTGATCCTTGAAGGCATTGACCAACAAACTGTTGAAAACAGCGATTTCATCAAAGGGGCTTAAGTTTTCGTATTCCAGAAAACACCAGATGCCATTATCTTCTTTTTGGCTCCCCAAATAATGAAGGGGGAGTACTTCTTTGTTGGTTGTGAAACGCAGGTTTTCTAAAAGATATCGTTGTAATAATGCATTGAGCTTGGCAGAATCTAATTCCAGAAGGTCTAGATCGGGCTCTTCGGCATAGTCAGAAAGCCCCATTTCCAAGTCATCCGCAAACAGGCGAACACTGATTTTAAGGTGTTTATCATCAGAATCATAGGTTACATCACAAATGCTAACATGAAACGGATGAAAAAGGTATAGTTTCGTAAGAACAATCCAAAGGAACATGGGCAGACAAAGAATTTTAACGTAAATATAATGTCAGAATTTAGATTATATCTTGATTTAGGGGTCTTCCACATATTAGATTTTGCAGGATACGATCATATGTTATTTGTGATGGCTATTGCAGCGATTTATTTGCTCAATGATTGGCGAAAAGTTTTGGTTTTGGTTACGGCTTTTACCATCGGTCACAGCATCACCTTGGCTTTGGCGACGCTAGAGCTGATCAAATATGATTTGGAGTTGATAGAATTCTTAATTCCCCTGACCATTTTCATTACGGCCTTGGCTAATTTATTTACTAGAGACCGACGACGATTTGAGGCCACCCAACGAAAAGGCTATATTAATTATTTTTTTGCAGGATTCTTTGGCACCATTCATGGCTTGGGGTTTTCTAGTTATTTAAAAGTTTTACTGGGTGCCGAGCAAAACATTTTAAAGCCATTATTTGCATTCAATATTGGTCTTGAGATCGGACAGATGGTCATTATGACCCTTTTTTTAACCTTAAGTACTGTTTTTGTTGATTTTTTTGGGGTTGACCGTCGGGATTGGAAGATGATTATTTCTTCCATTATTCTTGGTGTTTCTGCAACCCTAATTTTGGGGACTGATTATATGTTTAAATAGAAAATAAGATGAGAAAACGCGCATTTTTTTTAAGTATTTTAATGATGGCCATCCTGGGAGTATGGGGCCAGACGCCCACACAATGGGGCCAAAAATTTGAGCAATTAGGAACTTCCTTGCCTACGCCAAATACATATAGAACGGCGTCAGGAGCTCCAGGAAAGGATTATTGGCAGCAACGCGCTGATTATAAAATCGAATTGACACTGGACGATGTAAAACAGCAAATAGAGGGCACAGAGGCCATCACTTATTTTAATCAGTCACCCGATCCATTGGATTATTTATGGCTACAGCTAGATCAAAATTTTCGTGCTCAGGATTCCGAAACTCCTTTAGTGACGGAGTATTTCATGAAGGATTCCGTAAGCGCAAAAGAGTTATTCACTATTCAAAATAATTTTGATGGGGGATTTCGGATAGATAAAGTTTTAGATGAAGCCGGTCAACCCCTCGCTTATTTCATAAATAAAACCATGATGCGGATCAATTTGGAGCAGCCCTTGTTACCGGGAGCGCAGATGACCTTTCAGGTTGATTGGCATTATAAAATTAATGACCGTATGAGTTTAGGAGGGCGTTCGGGCTACGAATATTTTCCGAAAGATGATAATTATTCTTATACGATTGCTCAGTTTTATCCTAGAATGGCCGTTTATGATGACGTGGAGGGTTGGCAAAACAAACAGTTTCTTGGGCGAGGAGAGTTTGCTTTGAGTTTTGGAAATTTTGAAGTCGCCATGACTGTTCCGGAGGATTTTATAGTGGGCGCCACAGGGACATTACAAAATCCTAAAGACGTCTTGACGTCAAAAGAGCAACTGCGATTTGAGAAGGCGAAGCAGTCTTTTGAAGATCCTGTGATTATTGTGACGCAGGAGGAAGCGATACAAAAGGAGGCCCATAAAAAACGAGGGAAGGCGACCTGGACGTTTAAAGCGGACAGCGTAAGGGATTTTGCTTTTGCGGCATCTAGAAAATATATTTGGGATGCCATGGCAGTAGATTTGAATGGTAAAAAATCATTGGCGATGTCTTATTATCCCAAGGAAGGGAATCCCCTTTGGGAATCCCATTCGACCCGAGCGGTACGTCAAACACTGATCACCTATTCTCGGCACACCATTGACTACCCTTACCCTGTGGCGATTTCAGTGCATGCGGCCAGCGTGGGTATGGAATACCCTATGATTTGTTTCAATTTTGGACGACCAGAAGCCGACGGAACCTATACAGATGAAACCAAGTGGAGGATGATTTCGGTCATCATTCATGAGGTGGGACATAATTTTTTCCCTATGATTATTAATTCAGACGAGCGGCAATGGACTTGGATGGACGAGGGATTGGATAGTTTTGTTCAGTCCATTGCAACAAAAGAATATGATGCCAATTTTCCTGTGGGCCGGGGTGCCCCTGAGCAGATCATTCCTTATATGAGCGGCGAGCAGGGGTTGTTGAGACCCATCATGACCAACTCTGAACAAATTCTTCAATTTGGAAACAATGCTTATGCAAAACCAGCAACCGCGTTGTCTATCTTAAGAGAAACGGTTATGGGACCCGAGCTGTTTGATTATGCCTTTAAGAAATATGCAGAAAGATGGGCCTTTAAAAGTCCTGCCCCTGCAGATTTTTTCAGAACGATGGAAGATGCTTCTGCGATAGATTTGGACTGGTTTTGGAGGGGCTGGTTTTACACTACTGATTATGTAGATATTGGTGTGGAAGAAGTGAAGCATTACCGCATGCAGACCGAGGAGGAGGGGTTGGAAAAACGCCAGATCTCGGGAGAAGACAAAAAGTTGAATACCGAACAAAAAAGGTTTACAGAAGAAGTAAATACCTTTGTATTTAAAAATACTGAAGCCAAGGAATATCGAGAATTCAAAAATAAGTTCAATGAAATAGAGATAAAGGAAGGGTTTGCGGACCAAAACTTTTATGAAGTTAAGTTGGCAAACAAAGGGGGCTTGGTCATGCCGGTTATTATCGAATGGAGTTATGCCGATGGAAGTACGGAACGGGAAAAATTACCCGCTGAAATTTGGCGAAAAAACGAAAAGGAAGTCACCAAAGTCTTTGTAAAACCCAAAGAGGTCGTAGGAATAGTTATTGATCCCAATAAAGAAACCGCCGATGCAGATACGGGAAATAATCAGTATCCCAATGTGGTTCAAGAATCCAGGTTTGACAAGTTTAAGTCAAGCAAAAATTAATGAAAGCCTTATAAATAGTAGATTAATATGAAATTCATTAAATCCATTTTTTGGATGATTTTCCTTCTTTTTTTAGCACAGTGTAGCCAAAAGAAGGGAGCCATTGCCGAGGATTTGGAGTTGGGGGATTTAAATTACCCATTGCCGGGTTTTGATTTGGAGGGATCGGATCCTTTGGCCATTGTCTTGGCAGACAGAATCATGTCAGCGATGGGAGGTCGAGAGGCTTGGAACAAGACGCGATATATAAAATGGAAATTTTTTGGTAGACGGACTTTGTTATGGGACAAAGAATCAGCAAGGGTTCGTATAGAAATTGAACAAGGGGATCAAGTTATTTTGTTAGATCTGAATCAATTAACAGGGAAGGTTTTTCAGCAAGGAATCGAACTTACGGATCCAGACAGCGTGTCTTTTTATTTAGCGAAGGGCGAAAGGATATGGATTAATGATTCTTATTGGCTGGTGATGCCCTTTAAACTCAAGGATACCGGCGTGACACTTACGTATGTAAAGGAGGATACGACTCAATCCGGGGAGCTAAGCGACGTACTTAAATTGACCTTTGAAAATGTAGGGGTTAGCCCAGATAATGCTTATTGGGTATGGGTTTCTAAAGATCAAGATCTGATTAAACAGTGGTCTTACTTCACTCATTTTACAGATTCTTTACCCCAATTCGTATCACCATGGGATGACTATGAGCAGTTTGGACAAATTTTGCTTGCACAAGGGCGAGGATCAAGAAATCTCACGGAGGTGGCTGTATTAACGACCGTACCTCCGCAAACATTTATTTCTTTGTGATAGGTCTAAGTTTTATTTTTACGTTAATGAAGCAACGATTCATCATGTCACTGGTTCTTTTGCTAGGCCTTACCCATACGCGGGCACAAGATTCATTGAGCTATATTTTGGATCGGCATCATGAGGCCCATCAACAAGAGCTTTGGGAGGGGATTAAGAGCCTATCGGCAAAAGGAAATTGGCTGAGTCTACACGGGTCTTATCCGGCTACTTTTTATTTTAAAAAGCCAAATAAATATTTAATGATCAATCAAAGGTCAAGGTTTATTGAGGCTTGGAATGGTGTTGAGTCATGGACGATCGCCAAATGGACAAAATCATCAGTAGCCCAGTTATCTGCTGAAGAGACCCTGATCAATCAAGCGATATTTACCTTTGGATCACCGCTCAAGCGTGTGGCGGACCTAGAAAATAAGGGCATTGTTTTCTTAGATCAGGCCCCTCACTATTGGATAGTTGAAGATCAGGCCCATGCATTGATTGAATATTTCATCTCAAAACAAACATTTTTGTTAACTAAAACTATTTTTACAAAAAAGAGAGGCGAGCCTCTGGTCGTTGTCCGTGAAGTCGTAAAATATGGGGGTTTTCAAGGGGTTTCTTTTCCAACCCATATAAAATTGCAAACTAAGACGATGGTTGCCGAATATGTTTTTAATAAAATTACTTTGGGGGATCCGGTTCAAGATAAAAGGTTTAGTAAGCCGACAAAGGAATAGGGGCATCGTTAAAAAAGAGCTCCGTTAAATGAAAAAGTAGGTCAATAATGAAAAAAGAATTTATGAAAGCAAAAGTTTGGTTGATTACAGGGTGTTCCAAAGGATTTGGACGTGAATTGGCCAAGTTGGTGGCCGATAAGGGGCATGTAGTGATTGCCACGGTTCGTAACGAAACGGAGGTAGCGGCACTTGAGGCCTTATCCAAAGGAAAAATTAAAGGATGGGTATTGGACGTTACGGAAGCCGAGGCTGAAAACCGAACCCGAAGGTTGATTAAAGAATCCTTTGACGGTCAGGTGGACGTATTGGTTAACAATGCGGGATATGGATCCATTGGTGCCATTGAGGAAATCAATGATGAAGAAATCAAAAGACAATTTTCTGTAAATGTGTTTGGAGCCATTTCAATGATCAAAGCGGTATTGCCTTTCATGCGAGCCAGAAAAACAGGACACATTTTGAACATTACTTCTATTGCGGGACTCAATGGATTTCCTGGAATCGGGATTTATAATGGATCAAAATTTGCGTTAGAGGGAATTGGGGAGGCCTTGGCCCAAGAAGTTGAGCCCTTAGGCATTTATGTCACGAATGTGGAACCTGGGCCTTTTAGGACAGACTGGGCAGGCACCTCTGCCACCTATGCACCTAATACCCTAGCCGATTACACGGAAACTGCGGAAAAAAACGCTAAGGCCATTGAGAAGGTAAGTGGAAACCAAATAGGGGATCCTTTAAAGGCGGTTCAGGCCATGTATGCGCTGACGCAATTAGAACATCCTCCCGTACACTTACCCTTAGGGGCCCCCGCATATAACAGAATCAGATTAAAACTCGAGGCGTTCCGTAAGGAAATAGATGAATATGAATATTTAGGATTACCCACAGATTATCCCGAAGAAGCCTAATTGCAAATTAACTGAGGCCTTTCATGACATCAATGGCACGATCAATTTCGCTTTCATTGTTATAGATATGAACGGAATGCCGTAACAATTCAGTGCCGACAGACCGGGGCTGTAAGCGTTCTTGGGTCCACATGGCTTTTTGTAATTCAGGCCCTGTCCAACCCGCCAAAGCATAGGTGGTCAGCCCTGCACACATGGTCGGATTGACAGAAGAGTGGATGGTGATTTTATCGAGGGTTTGTAACTGGGCACGCAGATAATCACCTAAGGTCTTGATTCTGCCAATCCATCGGTCTTCACCAATGGCATTAAAAAAATCTATCGAGGCGTCAAATCCAGCCATCAAGGCAGGGTTACCCGTACCGTTTTGCATGAGTCTGAAACCGTGATCTTCTTGATTCTCCCAGTTATAGCTGGCGATGGTTGTCCAGACGTCTGCTATCCGATCGGGATTGATGTACAAGATACCATTACCAGGGGGAGCCAGGAGCCATTTGTGTAGACTGGAGTAATAGGCATCACAGCCAATGTCTTGCACATCTACCTTTATTTGTCCCACACATTGCGCACCATCTAAAACAGTAAATATGCCAAGTTTACGGGCTTCGGCACAAATCTCTTTAACGGGCATTATGGTTCCGTAAACGGAGACCATGTGCGGAATGGCGATGACTTTCGTTTTTCGATTCACTAATTTAAACACCGCATCAAAAATTTCTTTTGAATCATTTGCTGGGAGCGGCATGGTGGCTTGCTTATAAATTAAACCATGCCTTTTAGCTAACGATTTCCATGCTCCGTATCCCCCGCCGTGTTCTTGGTTTGTATTGATGATTTCATCTCCAGCTTTTAATTTTAAACCGTTGGCGACATAATTCATACCAAAGGTGGCATTTTGTATCAAAGCAACATTCTTGTAATCTGCATGAATGATTTCTCCAATTTTTTCGCGGAGTGCTTGATACGCAAAGTAGCCTGTGAGTAATTCTGGACCAGAACCTTCTTTATAATCGGTTTCAGCAGCATGCGTATTATAATGCATTAAATGATCGGTCATCTTATTGATCACATAAGCAGGCGTCGGGCCAATGGTCCCATTATTGAAATATACCTGATCCTCTTTAAGGATAAAATGTTTGCGTACCGCAGCCCAATAGTCTGTATCAGAGGAGGTTTTTTGTGAAAGGGTCTGTAGACCTGACGAGGCGGAATGGCTTCCGTATTGCAGGAGGGGAGCAGAGAATCCGCCGAGGAGACTTTTTTTGATAAAATTTCTTCGAGAGCGCATAATTCAAGGGGGCGTTTGATAAGCTAGACTAAAGCTAAGAAAAAAACCAGGGAGGTCAAAGCAGAAAGAGGATTAGAGACGAAGGGACTCTTTTAAAGGGTTTTAGTGGGGATGTATGATCGACATTCCGAAAGTTTTTATGATTATGATCGACAAAGGAACCTTTATTAGCCTTCGTTTTAGGGATAAAAGCAGGACCCATGCAAAATAATTTTATGAGCGGAAGTGATCGGAGAATGTTTAAAAAGCAACGTAATATAAAAAAACCAGCAAAAGCAAAATCGCAGTAGCGATGATGATGGCTGAATGACCTTCCGGAAATTCATATTGACAGATGGGACAGGCCTTGGCATTGGCGGGGATTTTCATGGCGCACGCAGGACATTCCTTTTGGGCGGAGGAGGTTGGGTCTTTCATGATCTAAAATGAAGTTGAATTTTGGAGTCCATAGAGGGTGAATTTATTGAATGGGAAAATCAAAATAGGTGTTTGGGAAGGGTTCATATTCTAAGGTAAAATGCCACCATTCCGCCTCAAAAGGAATGAATCCATGTCGTTGCATGACTTGTCGAAGAAAGGCCCTATTGCGCTGTGCCTGTTCAGGGACCGCTTGACTAGAGGGCCAAGATTTTGGACTGAAAAAATCCCATGGGGTACCCATATCGAGGTTCTTACCAGTTGAATCAATGAGGGTAAGGTCTACCGTGCTGCCCCTGGTATGTCCCGACCTGGAGGCGATGTAACCCTGCTCAAATAATAGGGCCTTGGAGACCTTAGGGTAGTAAGTTTTTTTCATGGTGGTATCATTTAAACTTTTGGCCCATTGGACAAAGTCATCTACCGCCCGTTGCGGGCGATAAGCATCAAAAATTTTTAATTTTAAGCCTTCTTTTTTTAAATCCAACTGGACTTTGCTCAAAGCTTTTGCCGCTGGCAACGAAAGAATACAAACCGGCGAGAGGTAGCCCTCTACAGGCCGTCCTAAAAAGTTATCTTTCGAGTAGTATCTCAGGTCAACATGAACATCAGGAATGATTTCGGAAAGACGAATAAACCCATCAGGAAGCTTATTTTGTGCATATCCTGAAGAACAAAGAATCGAGCAGTAAAAAATGGAAGAGAGAAAAAGGATCTTCCATAAAGGAGCTAAACGCTTAAAGGGGTTCATAATATCTGTTGCAGTATTTACCAAAAAAAGGCGAGTAAGCATAAAGATCTCCAAAAACCTAAAATGGATCTTCAGATTTAAGAGCGTTGACCAAGCCATCAGTAGAGTAAAAGAAGAGATGCGCATTATAGCCATTTATTTTGCTAATCTGTTGTAATCTTTAAGTACTTCAATTAGCAAGTCGTGAGGTAAGGCATACACTTTGTTACCATTGATTCCTGATAGGGTTTCAGCGGCGACCATGGCGTTAATGATGGCCTCTTCAACTGCTTGGACCGTTGCTTCAAAAAAAGGGGTCATTTGATCATTGGCCAGGGTACTTACTTGAGTGGTTTTTTCGCGTTCAAAGGCCTCAGGATTTGCAGTAGAGAAGGAAAGAAAAATATCGCCTGAGCCATTGCTCCCACGGCCCCCCACAATACCAATGCCTAATGGGACGCGCTGAGCAATTCTTTTGAGTTGATGAGGAAGCAAAGGGGCATCCGTTGCGACAATGACAATAATAGATCCATCCCCTTCTTTTTGTCTTGATTGTGGAGCCCCGTAAAACTCAGAATTTAGGGTATCCTTCAAAGCCCTGCCCACAGGGACTCCAGCAATGGTTAAGTTTTTTTTGGTCCCAAAATTTGATTGAACTAAGACACCAAGCGTATAATTGTCCCCAGCTAGGGAGATCTTTCTGGATGCAGTTCCTGTGCCTCCTTTGAAACCCAAACATCTCATTCCTGTACCGCCGCCGACGTTCCCCTCTTCAATTTTACCTCCAGAAGCATTATTAATGGCCGCCAAAACATGAGCTTCTTTGACATGAAAGCCATAAATGTCGTTAAGAAAACCATCGTAAGTTTCGGCCACGACAGGATAGGTGTACCACCAGTCCTCTGCGTCGTACCAATCGGTTTCCACGTACCATTTTAATACCGCGTCTCTTACTACCCCAACACTATTGGTGTTGGTAATCATTATGGGGGTTTCCAAAAAGCCTGATTCAGTTACCCAAGTAGTGCCAGTCATCTCTCCGTTTCCATTGAGGCTGTACCAATTGGCATATACAGGACTGAATTTTTGGGCTTTACCTCTGGGGAAAATGGCCGTTACTCCAGTTCTTACCGGACCTGTTCCAAGGATATTTGTACCTGTACCAGAAATGATTGTGCTGTACCCTACTTCAACACCCCGAACATCTGTTATGGAATTATTTTGGCCGGGAACCCCATCAAAAGGAACGCCAAGGTCTCTTGCCCTTGGTTTTTGTCCATATGAAGAAAGAGCAGCAAGTAAGGAAAGTAACAGGATAAATATAGGTTTCATTTGATTAATCGTTAAATGACTCATCCATCAAGGCAAACGCTGAACGGGTTGTATCAGAGGAGGCCTCAGTAGGGCTGAAAGTTAGCTGATCTTACTCCAATTGACTGCACTTTTATTAAATGAAGCGATGTGATTTTTTAGGATATGATTTTCTGGGGCACGTAACAAGGGGTCTATTTTGAGTAAGTCTACGGCCGCATTTCTAGCCAAGTTTAGGATGTCCCCATCGGTAGCTAGGTCGGAAATGATCAAATCCAAAGCCCCACTTTGTTGGGTACCCATCAGATCTCCGGGCCCTCGAAGTTTTAAGTCGGTTTCAGCAATTCTAAAACCATCGTTGCTTTCTACTAGGGTTTGCATTCTTGTTTTGGCCTCCGAGGTCAGCTTCATTCCTGTTACCAGCAGGCAATAAGATTGTTCACTCCCGCGTCCTACGCGTCCTCTGAGTTGATGCAATTGAGAAAGACCGAATCGCTCCGCACTTTCAATGACCATGACGCTCGCATTGGGTACGTTTACGCCTACCTCGATGACCGTTGTGGCAATCATGATGTGGGTTTCGCCCTTGGTAAATCGCTTCATTTCATAATCCTTATCTGCAGATTTCATTTTTCCATGACAGATGGATAAATGTAATTGAGGAAATCTGCGAGCGATGCTTTCATAGCCATCCATTAAGTCTTTATAATCCATGGTGGCAGACTCTTCAATAAGGGGGTATACGATATATACCTGGCGTCCTTTTTCAATTTCTTTTTCAATTAAGCTGAAAAGTTGAATGCGTTGGGCATCTCTCATGTGCCTTGTGATGATGGGTTTTCTGCCGGCGGGTAATTGGTCTATGGTGGAGATGTCCAAATCTCCATAGAGTGTCATCGCCAAGGTTCTTGGAATCGGCGTAGCGGTCATGACTAAAATATGTGGGTAATAAGTTTTGTTTTTATTCCAAAGCTTGGCTCTTTGCGCAACGCCAAAGCGGTGTTGCTCATCAATGACAGCCAAACCTAAATTTTTAAATTTGACTTTGTCTTCTATCAAGGCATGGGTCCCAATGAGTATTTTTAGTTCACCAGAATCCAATGCTTCTTGAATGGATGTCCGTTCGGCTTTTTTACTTGAACCTGTGAGGCAGGCTATTTTAATGCCCAAAGGATCTGCAAATTCTTTGAGCCCATTATAATGTTGTTCGGCCAAAATTTCTGTTGGAGCCATAAATGCACATTGCGTATGATTGCCGACAGCAATGAGCATACACATGAAGGCAACAATGGTTTTCCCACTTCCCACATCACCTTGCACCAATCGATTCATTTGATGACCGGATCGAAAGTCAGCATAGATCTCCTTGATCACTTTTTTTTGAGCAGCGGTTAGACTGAATGGAAGGTGGGTATGATAAAAATCATTGAGGAGTTCGCTGTTTTTGAAAGTGATTCCCTTAAACTTATCTATGCGGGCCAGCTTGAGAGTGATGAGGCGTAATTGAATAAAAAAAAGCTCTTCAAATTTTAATCGATATTGTGCTTTTTTGAGAGCAATTTGATCTTTTGGAAAATGAATATGAATGAGCGAAATTTTTTTGTCAATTAAAGAAAATTCCTCTCTGAGGGTTTGAGGCAGTTTATCCTGAATGTGGGGAATTGCCTCTGCTAACAGCAATTTCATTATTTTGCTGAGCGCTTTAGAATCTAAAAACCTTCTTTTGAGTTTCTCAGAAGTGTGATAGACAGGATGTAGAAATTGCTTATTGGGTCTGGAGTTTTCCGAGGGCTCTATTTCTGGGTGCGAGAGGTTAAAGCGTTGACCGTATCGGGTTGGCTTGCCATAAACGACGTAGATCAGCCCAGGTTTAATTTTTTGTTGGACCCATTTGATGCCTTGAAACCAAATAAGATCTATTTCTCCAGTTTCGTCTTGAAACTTTCCGATCAATCTTTGTTTCCGGCCGACTCCGATCGTTTCAAAACGGGCTATTTTTCCTATTATTTGTGCACTGGCCAACCCATCAGTTAGTGAAGAAATTTTGTGGAATGTGGTCCGATCTTCATAGCGAAAAGGGTAATGCTGAAGTAAATCGCCGTAATTGAAGTAGCCCAATTCTTTATTAATTAAAGTGGCTTTTTCGGGACCGATTCCCTTCAGGTACTCTATTGATTTATGAAAAAAACCAGCCATCTAAATTATATGCTGAAAAGAGAGGAATAATTTTAAAGCGTGTAATGATCATTCATTCCATTCTAAGGTATTCAGTAAATGTACCAAATCAGATTTAATAAATGCTATGGCGGGCCCCAAGGAATCATTTTTTGTACTCATATTGAAGTACAAAGCACCCCGTAAAAAATGGGTAATGCTGTCGGTTATGTGAAATTGAAAAGGACTGGGGACTTCTCCACTTAATTCACTTACAGAGGCGACATTTCCATTTTTAAGGAAGAGGATTTTTTCATCGATCGCCGTTGCTTTTACTTGATGCTTACCCGTAAGCCTAAAACTATCGTTTAGATAATCTTGAACCGAGGAGTCACTATTAATGGGTTTATAGGTCAGTTGGACATTGGCATCAAAATAGGGGTAATAAATGTGGATCCAGTTTGGCTCTGCGATCCAACTGGTATCTTTCAAGATTTTTGCATGAGTAGAATATTCAAAAGTGTAAGGGCGTGTACCCATTAGTTGAGTGTAGGAAACTGAAGGTAAAACAATATGGTTATATCCTTTAGGCTTCGGCAGATAATGGGTTTCGCAAGACCAAAGAATTAAAAAAACGATTAAGAATAAATGGTTTTTCATGATTTTCTAAATACGCGAACTCTTTTGATGCGTTTTTGATCGACAGATTCTATTGAAAACAAAAACTTACCTACTTGAATTTTCTCATTGGAAAGAGGAAGGTTTTTGTTTATTTCTAACAATAACCCTCCTAAGCTTTCACTTTCACCTTTAATTTCGTCAAAGACGTCGGCCTCTTCTGACATGATTTTACAAAAATCATTGAGCGAGGTTTTACCTTCAAATATGGCAGTATTATCATCTATTTTTTTATAATCTGCATCTAAAGCCTCATCGAATTCGTCATTGATTTCCCCTACGATTTCTTCAATGATATCTTCCATAGTAATTAAGCCTTCGGTGCCCCCATATTCGTCAATAACAATGGCCATGTGAACCTGCTTTTCTTGAAAATCTTTAAAGAGCGCGTCGATTTTCTTACTTTCAGGGATGAAATAGACGGGCCGTAGGAACTGTTGCCAATGGAAATCTTCTTCTTCATGAAGAAAGGGTAACATGTCCTTGATGTATAATAAGCCTTCAATTTTATCAATGTTTTCTACATAAACGGGGATCCTCGAAAATCCTGTTTTGTTGATTTGATCCATCAACTCATGGAAATCACTAGACCTGTCAACTGCTGAAATATCAACTCTAGAACGCATGATTTGTTTTACTGAAAGGGTTCCAAAATTAACAATCCCCTTCAGAATACCTTTCTCTTCTTTACTGACATTTTGCTCAGAGGTGATGTCTAAAGCTTGATTAAGCTCTTCAACTGAGAGATTATAACCTTTCTTTTTGACCCGTTTTTCAATAAAACTACTTAGACCAATGAGGAGCCAAGAGAGCGGTTTTAATAGACGATTAAAAAACCAGATGTAAGGGAGGCAGAAACGTGCAAACTTTTGAGGTTGATGTGCGGCAGAAATTTTGGGAACAATTTCTCCGAAAAAAATAATCAATATAGAAATGAGGGCAGTAAGCGCGATCAAAACGACGCCTTCAGCTTCTTTTTTGCCGACCATTTGCCAAGAGGCATAGGTCGAAAGGGTTACAATGAATACATTAAAGAGGTTATTGAGGATCAAGATGGTGGCCAATAACTGATGTGGGGATTTTAACAGCATTTTTATTTTACGGTCTGAGGGCTCCTCTTCGTCTAAGGCCGTCTTATCAAGCGAAAAAAAGGCAACCTCAGCGCCAGAAATCAGGCCTGACAATGCCAATAAAATTAAAATCAGGAGACCAAAGCCCCAATAAAAGGAACTTGAAAGGGTTACAAATTCCATCAAGATTATCGACGGAGGTTCATCTATTGAGGATACCAAGTAGTGTTTGTTTCGTGAAAATTAAAAGGGAAGATCATCCGACTCAGTTTCTGCAGTTGGACTAGCGGTAGGGGATGCTGGGGGGTTATTATCAACAGGACTACGTTGTTCTGGAGCTACTCCACTGGTTCCGGGAGCACCTCCACCACCCAACATGGTCATGTTTTGTACCCTTATTCGGGTCCTGTATTTATTGTTCCCTTGATCATCTTGCCAACTGTCTGTTTTAATTTTACCCTCTACGTAAATGCTTTTTCCTTTAGTTAAGTATTGCTCAGCAATTTTTGCCAAACCATCCCAAAGTTCCAAATCATGCCACTCAGTATTTTCAACTTTGTTGCCATTGCGATCTTTGTAATTTTCGGTAGTGGCGAGGGTCAAATTGGCCACCACTTTGTTGTTATCTAGGTACCTCACTTCAGGATCTTTTCCTAAATTTCCAACGAGAATTACTTTATTTACTCCAGCCATGATATAAAAATAATTAAAATTTTACTTGAGCCAAATAATTGACAATGAGTTTTGGTTTTGGTAAAGTTACCAATTCGTCAAGATTGAAAACAGTTAAATTTAATTTTTTCGCAATTTCGGTTAATTGTAAAGCACTTGAAACCTCAATTTGTGTAAACCAGGCCTTGATATTTTGATGGGTTAACTTGTGGCTGATAGGGCCATAGGAGGCTTTTGCGTTGTGATCTCGGTCAATTGAGGCGACGCTGAAAAGATCCGTAGGGGTTGAATAAAAGTCCCAAAGCCCTTCCCAGATATCTCCTTTTATTCTTTTGTTTAAGCAGATTTTATGCTCATAGGTAAAAATCCAATAATGTAATGTGCGCGCTTGAATTTTAATTTTCTTTGCTTTTACGGGTAAAAGATGTTGTGTTTTTTCTCTGAAGGATTGGCACTCAAATTGTAAATCACAGTTCTCGCATTGGGGACGAGGGGTGCAAACCAGGGCACCAAACTCCATCATCGCTTGATTAAAATCACCGGGGCTTGACGAAGGCATGATGTGTGCGATGGTTTGTTCAAAAATTTTGCGAGTGCTTCCCTTGCCGATGTCTTCCTGAATGCCAAAAAGGCGCGAGATCAATCTAAAAACGTTACCGTCTACCACGGGTACCTTTTCATGGAAGCAGATGGAAGCGATGGCCGCGGCTGTATAAGGCCCAATACCTTTTAATTTGAGCAGTTCGAGATATGAATCAGGAAAAATACCTCCGTATTCCTGGGTGACCTGCTGTGCTGCTTTATGTAAATTTCTGGCACGACTGTAATATCCAAGCCCTTCCCATAATTTTAATATTTCTTGTTCAGAGGCTGCGGCGAGCGCATGCACGGTAGGATAGGCATTGATGAATTTTTCGTAATAAGGGGTGCCTTGAGCTACGCGGGTTTGTTGTAGGATAATTTCAGAGAGCCAAACCGTATAAGGGTTGCGCGTGGCCCGCCAAGGCAAATCTCTCTTTTCCCTTGAATACCAATTCATTAATGAAGAAGTTATTTGAATTTTGATGATATTATTTGGGGTTTTTGATTTTCTAGAGAATACATTTGTACCGCAGACTTGCAAATGTAAATTTGAAGTTCTTAATAAAACGATGGTTGACAATTAAAATGACATTATTGTGACGAAAGCAGATGTAATAAACGAAATAAGTGAAAAGACAGGGATCGATAAATTAGACGTTCAGGCATCGGTAGAAGCCTTCTTCTCTGTAGTAAAAACTTCGATGGCCGACGGGAAAAACATATATGTGAGGGGGTTTGGTAGTTTTGTGAACAAAAAACGCGCAAAAAAGATTGCCAGAAACATATCTAAAAATACGGCAATTGTCATTGAGGAGCATTATGTCCCGAGCTTTAAGCCATCTAAAATTTTCATTGACAAGATCAAGAAGAGCGTAACGCCTGCGTAAAAGTATAGCTGATAGCGGATGAATAAGTATCTTATTTCACTAACAATTGCAGGGATGGCAGCCGTCTTTTTACTCTATCAACTCCCGCGCACAGCAGTGAAAAATGAGGATGAGAGCAGTGTAGAATCACATTCTTTTAATATGTCCAATGAAGACGCGGCGGCAATTACTTCACTGAAGACTTTTACGAAAGGGGAAATATCGGAAAATTACATTAACTTTGCAGACTCTTTAGCGAGATACTATTTAAAGTATGGGTTTTTGGATAGTGCCAAAAATGTTACGATAAAATTCTTGCAGAGAGATAGTTCTTTGCAAACACAGAAAAAAGCGGCAGCATTATTATATGCTTCATACGAGCGTGCCTCTAACATGAAAGAAGCGGCCGTTTATGCTCTAGAGGCACGGAAAGTTTTGACTTTGATCACTCAAAGGGAGGTAGATAATTTATCCGCCAAGACAAAGTTAGCCATGACCCTAGTGACAACAGAAAACCCTATGTCAGGGATTATGATGTTGAGGGAAGTGGTAGAAAAAGACCCAGAGAACAGAGAAGCCCTTTTAAGTTTAGGTCTTTTGTCCATTCAATCAGGGCAATATGACCGAGGCGTTGAAAGGTTTGAAAAGTTGATTGCGTTAAAAGAAGATGATTATGAGGCCATGTTATACATGGGCGTTTGTTTGTTAGAGATCAACAAACCTGAGGAATCATCAGAACTATTTACAAGAATTGTAGCTGCAGAAGATGCTGATCCAGCGTTAAAGTCTGCAGCAGCAGAATATTTAGAGAATTAATAACACTTAAATTAAAAGAATATGCCTTGCGGTAAAAAAAGGAAAAGACATAAAATCTCTACACACAAGAGAAAGAAAAGGTTAAGGAAGAATAGACATAAAAAGAAGTAGACATTTAATCTGAAAAATTGTGAGTAATGAATTAGTAATAAATTCAACTCAAAACGGATGTCGAATAGCTCTTTTAAATGATAGAAGATTGATTGAATTCCACCAAGAAGACGGTGGTAATCAATTCAATGTTGGAGATATTTACTTAGGTACTGTACGAAAAGTCGTTCAAGGTCTCAATGCAGGTTTCATTGATATCGGTTATGAAAAAGACGCCTTTCTACATTATCTCGACTTAGGACCACAAATCCAGTCACTGAATAAATTTACGCAGCTGATTCAAAGTAAAAAAGAGATCAGCACCAAGCTCACTGGGTTCAGAAATGAGGCCGACATTGATAAGTTTGGTAAAATAGGACAGGTTCTTACAAAGAACCAAAAAGTCCTTGTTCAGGTTGTAAAAGAACCCATATCAACAAAGGGCCCGAGATTATCGTGCGAGTTGTCAATAGCAGGACGCTATTTAGTTTTAGTACCATTTTCGAATGCAGTCAATGTATCAAAGAAAATAGGGAATTCGAATGAAAGGAAGCGCTTAGCGCGTCTAATCAGTTCAATCAAGCCAGAAAATTTTGGAGTGATCATCCGTACCGTAGCTACGGGAAAAGATGTTAAAGAGCTTGATACAGATCTTCAAAACTTGGTACAAATTTGGCAAAGAGGCATTGAAAAACTCAAGAAGTCAAAACCCAAGGATAAAATCATCGGAGAGGTAAGTCGTACTAACTCTATTGTTAGAGATGTGCTTAACGAGACGTTTGATAGCATTACCATTGATGATAAAGACTTATTTGAAGAGATCAAAAGTTACATCAAGACCATTGCTCCAGATAAAGAGAAATTGTTACGTCTACATCAATCAAAAGCTAAAATTTTTGAAATTTTCGGTGTCGAGAAACAATTAAAAACTTCATTTGGAAAATCGGTAACGGTAGCTGATGGTGGATATTTAATCATTGAGCATACTGAAGCGTTGCATGTGATTGATGTGAATAGTGGGAATAAATCTAATCGTGAGGAAGATCAAGAAACGACTGCTTTAACAGTAAATGTTGAGGCCGCTAAGGAGATCGCTCGTCAATTGCGTTTACGCGATATGGGCGGGATCATTGTGGTTGACTTCATAGACATGCGTAAGATTGAAAACAAGCGTAAAGTCTATTCAACGATGATTGAATCGATGGGAGGGGACCGTTCCAAACACACCATTTTACCATTATCAAAGTTTGGTTTATTACAAATTACCCGACAAAGGGTAAGGCCGGAAGTAAATATCATTACCAAAGAACAATGTCCTTCTTGTGCGGGTACGGGTAAGATAACAGCTTCCATTTTAGTGGCAGATCAAATTGAGGAGACGTTGATGCATTTGTTTAAGAAGCAGAACGAGAAAAAGGTAACCTTAGTGGTGCATCCTTACTTGAGTGCTTACTTTACCGAAGGGATCATTTCTAGGCGGGTTAAATGGTTTTTGGGTTTGATGAAATGGGTCAATGTAATATCAGATTCTTCTCTGGCTTTGAGTGAGTATCAATTTCTAAACACCAATGGCGAAGCCATTCAGACTTAGAATTTCATACCTAAGTCAATACTGACGATTTGATTTCTAATGACGAGGGGATAATCAGGATTGGTTTGATTAATTATGTTAATCAAACCTTTTTGTAGGCTGATACCGGCAAAAAACAAGGTATTTATTCCCAGTCGGTACTCTATGCCTGTGCCTATGATTGCAGCAGTATCGAAAAATTTAAATTTCGAGATAAATTCATAATCTTCGTTCAATTCTTGTTCGAAGATTTTGAACTCAAGGGCCAGACCGATTTGAAAAAACAGACTGATGTCCGGAGCGATTTCGTTGGTGAAGAGTTTTAGTGATAAGGGAACCTGGAGATAATTAAGATCGTAGGATTCAAAAGGATTTGCAGGGGCCGTACCGCTACCTTCTTCGACCAAATTGATACTGACCCTTTTGGGCAGGTAAATCAAACCGGAGCTTAAAAAGTAAGTGTCGGTAAGCGGGTGATCCACAATCAGGCCGATCGACATTCTGGTGGCTATCTTCCCTTGGGACACCTCCAATAGATCTGACTTTAACGAGATCTTGTGAGATGAAAATAATGGAGAAAATTTTAATCCGAGTTTGGTTTGCGAAAAGCAGGCCAGGGCTCCAATTAAAATAAATGATGCGAAAAGAAGTGACTTTCTCATTGAAATTATATTAATTTTCTCCAAAAATAGTATTTATGAGGATAGTTTGTCTAGTCTTTGTTTTTCTTTTCTTAAATGGATGCAGTGAAGACCCCTGCCGTTACCATCCTGAGGGGGAGCTTCCGACGGTAGAAATTGAGGTAAATAGGCTCGAAAAAGTGTTATTTGAGGCTCAAGAGATCAGTGAAGTAGAAAAGTTTCTTCAAACTCACGAGCAAATGGCAGCAAGAATGTTTCATCTCAATGAGTACCCCGATGAAAAAATATTAGCTGAACGCATTTTTGGGGTGGTACAAAACGAGTTTATAGACACGCTGTATGCAGAGGCAGATGAAGCCTTTGACCAGCCCCTGTTTGAAAAAACAATGAATAATTCTTTAGGATGGTTGAAATATTATTTTCCCGAGATGACGGTTCCTAAAATTCAAACGATGGTAAGTGGATTGTATAATGATTTAGCTATTTCAAAGGACCTGATCATTATTGGGTTAGATTTTTTTATTGGGGAGAAAGCGTCTTATCGGCCCAAAGAAGTTCCGCAGTATATTTTGAGGAGGTACGAACCCAAGTATATGACGCCAACCATCTTGAAGTTTTTCATTGCAGATTATTGTTCAAGTGGAGATGAAGAGACTTTATTGTCTGAAATGATTGATTATGGGAAGATTTATTATTTACTGGGAAGCATCATGCCTTGTACACCAGATGATTTAATTTTAGGATTTACACCAAAGGAAATCCGAGATGTATATGCCTACCAAGAATTGATTTGGTCTCGGATTATCGAAGAAGAATGGCTCTACGTGACAGATGAATTTACTAAGAAAAAAATGCTTGGAGAACGGCCAAAAACGATAGAGTTGGGCGATGATTGTCCTGGAAGAGTCGGTGCTTGGATTGGATGGCAAATCGTAAAACAATATATGGATGAGACGGGGAGTACCATGCAAGAACTGATGGCCAATCGCAATCACCACCAAATTTTTTCTCAAAGCAAGTATAAGCCCAAGAACAGGCGTTAATATTCATCTAAAAAGATTTAAGAAATAGGTTTAAATTGACCAACTTTATATCCTGTTTAAACCTTGCTTGTTAGCTTTGAAGTTTTCTGTTATTTTCTTTTTTATGTTTTGCTCATCGATGGGTCAAGCTCAACTGCTAAAGTATCAAGTATTTAAGTCAAAGAAGGAAATAGGGACCATGACAGTAAGCCGGGTTAGTTCTTTGAGTGAAGTGACCTATGAAAACATAACTGAGGTGAGATATAAAATTCTCATAGAGTTGGAGATCAAGTATTTTTTGCAGGAAACTTTCGAGCAAGGTGTTTTGATGCGAGGGCATGGATTTAGTAGTTTGAATGGGTCTAAGAAAACTACCTATGATATTGTCAAGAAAGAGGAGGGGTATGTACTAAGGGCCGAAGATATTCCCCAACGTTTACCCTTTGAAACAATTATTTATTCCGCCGCTAAAATCCATTTTGAAGAACCTCGGGATCAGCAGGCCGTATTCTCTCAACATTTTGTGACTTATTTAAATTTTGAGGAAATCAATCCTCATTATTACCTATTGACCTCGCCGCAAGGAGAGAATTATTATCGATATGAAAATGGGATTTGTACTGAGGTAACCGTAATTCGAGACTTTGGGACTTTATACTTCAATTTAATGCCCGAGAGTTACGTAATTGTAAACACTCCAGATTCTTTACGTAATAAATGAGGCCCGGTAAACAAAAAAAAAAGCCGTTTTTGTGGCATCTAAAGAAGAAAAGTTAGGGTTACGGTCCAGATGAAAGATCAGCTTGGAAGCTGATTATTTCTCAAAAAAGGCATCTACAAATGCTTTTTTGTTGAATACCTGTAGGTGCTCTATTCCTTCTCCCACACCAATATATTTTACAGGGATTTTAAATTGATCAGATATACCTATAACGACACCCCCTTTGGCGGTACCGTCTAATTTGGTTACCGCTAAAGCTGTTACCTCGGTGGCTTTGGTAAATTCTGTCGCTTGAACAAAAGCATTTTGACCGGTACTGCCGTCGAGGACCAGTAGGACCTCATGGGGGGCTTCGGGAACGAATTTCTTAATAACATTCTTAATCTTACTCAATTCATTCATGAGGTTTATCTTGGTATGTAACCTGCCTGCAGTATCGATGATCACGACATCTGCGCGTTCTTCCTTGGCTTGTTTGACTGCTTCATAAGCTACCGCAGCCGGATCAGTATGCATGCCTTTAGAGACGACGGGTACGCCTACCCGATCACCCCATAAAATAAGTTGATCCACAGCGGCAGCGCGAAAGGTATCTGCAGCACCTAAAATAACTTTTTTATCGAGGGCTTTCAGCTGAGCCGCTAATTTCCCGATGGTGGTGGTTTTGCCCACTCCGTTAACGCCGACGACCAAAATCACAAAGGGGCCTTCTACTTTGGGGATTTCAAAAGAATCGAGATCAGTCGTGTTATTTTCTGTGAGTAAACTCGCGATTTCAGCCCTCAAAATTTCGTTAAGTTCTGAAGTCGATACGTATTTATCTTTGGCTACGCGCGCTTCAATCTTAGTAATGATTTTTAGGGTGGTTTCGATACCTACATCAGAATTGATGAGTACTTCTTCTAGATCATCTAGCACCGTATCATCGATACGAGATTTACCGATGACGGCTTTACTGAGCTTATTTAAAAAGCTTTCTTTTGACTTTTCTAAGCCCTGTTCTAAATTTTCTTTTTTCTTTTTTGAAAAAACATCAAATAATCCCATATCAAAATTCAATTTGCGAACTTTTCGATAGAATTTAAAAAAAAAGCCGACTGTATTGGTCGACCTATTTCTTACAAAAAGTTGGCGTAATTATTTAGCCAATGCCTTTTTTACGTCTGCTTCTGCAACCATTTCTTCTTTAAAAGAGTAAGCACCGCTGGCGGTTTTTACAGTTCTAATGACTTTGGCGAATTTTGCACCTCCGGGTTGTTTTAGCGTTGCTACTACTTTCTTTGCCATGACTACTTAATTTCCTTGTGAATAGTTTGTTTTCTTAGAATGGGATTGTATTTCTTTACCTCCAATCTTTCAGGAGTGTTTTTCCTGTTTTTGGTAGTGATGTAGCGAGAGGTGCCCGGCTTGCCCGTAGCTTTGTGCTCTGTACACTCCATGATTACCTGTATTCTATTACCTTTTTTGGCCATTTTCTTGTCTTTTATACTAATGTGTTACCGTTAGCTCTTGCTTTTCTGAGCACAGCATTGATACCATTTTTATTGATGGTACGTAGCGCCGTTGATGAAACTTTTAGTGTGATCCATGTATCCTGCTCAGGGATGTAAAATCTTTTCTTGTGCAGATTGGGAAAGAATTTTCTTTTGGTCTTGTTGTTGGCCTTAGAAACATTATTCCCGCTTCTTGCTCTCTTACCTGTAATATCACAAACTTTCGACATAATTTTTACGCTTTTTGAAAACGGACTGCAAATATCATCATAATAGTTTTATTACCAAATGCTCAGCCCGCATTTTTAATTTATTTTATTGGATAGGGGCAATTTATACATCTACAGGCACAACAAAACCCCCGTTTTAGGTGGTATGAAGCGGTAAAGACCATGAGACCCTCCTTGTTAAAATAATAATCTGCCTCTTCTACAGGTGGAGTTCCCTCCTTCTTTCCTTTATTTGATGTCAAATTCTTATTAATCTAGTAATTTTGTAGTAACGACGGAGCAAGCGGTTTGGTTCCACGGACAAAGATCAGAATTTTATGATAGAAAGCACAACAAAGAGTGAAGAGCTCATCCGTCTTGAGGCCCAGCATGGGGCGCACAATTATCACCCGTTACCCGTAGTTTTGGCCAAAGGGCTTGGGGCCAAGGTTTGGGATGTGGAAGGAAAAGAATATTTTGATTTTCTATCGGCTTATTCGGCCGTGAATCAAGGCCATTGCCATCCAAGAATTTTAAAAGCATTGACAGATCAGGCGTCGAGGTTGACCTTAACTTCACGCGCGTTTCACAACGATGTGCTGGGCGAATACGAGCAATTCATCACTACGTTATTTGGCTACGACAAAGTTTTGCCGATGAATACAGGTGTAGAAGGAGGAGAGACCGCCAATAAGCTGGCGAGAAAATGGGGATATGAGCACAAAGGCATTCCCGAAAATCAAGCTAAGATTATCTTTGCAAAGGGTAATTTTTGGGGGCGTACGTTGGCGGCGATCAGTAGCTCGGATGATCCAGTGTCTTACAAGGGATTCGGGCCTTATATGCCCGGCTATGAACTCATTCCTTATAATGACCTCCAAGCACTGGAACAAAAGCTTCAAGATCCAACGGTGGCTGCTTTTATGGTTGAGCCCATTCAGGGAGAGGCCGGTGTCGTGGTGCCCGATGAGGGTTATCTTGCAGGTGTTCGGGCCTTGTGTACTCAGCACAACGTCTTATTCATCGCGGATGAAGTACAAACGGGTATTGCCAGGACGGGTAAAATGTTGGCTTGTGATTATGAAGATGCAAGGCCAGATATTTTGATATTGGGGAAAGCCATTTCGGGAGGTGTACTTCCTGTATCCGCGATCTTGGCGGACGATGAGGTCATGCTGACCATCAAACCGGGAGAACATGGCTCTACTTATGGAGGTAATCCTTTGGCTTGCAAAGTGGCACAAGCCGCTTTAGAAGTCGTGGTTGATGAAAATCTAGCTCAAAAGTCCCAAGTACTCGGAGACCTATTTCGTAAGGAACTGACGGATTTTATGATAACCCATGAGAGGGTTCAAATGGTTCGAGGCAAAGGATTGCTCAATGCTTTGGTGATCAATGACACGGAAGAGAGCAGCACCGCATGGGATCTTTGTGTAGCCCTGAAAGAAAATGGATTACTGGCCAAACCCACACATGGTAACATCATTCGGTTTGCGCCTCCGCTGGTCATCACCGAGGGAGAATTAAATCATTGTTTAGAGATTATTAAGCAGACGATTACAGATTTTAATTTTGGTTAAATTTCCTTGCTCATAAGCGTATTATGGCCTACAAATTGAGGCCGGTTTCATATTAATTAAATACGGTTAAGCATATGATGGACCTTTTTAACTTCACCCTGACTTACCAACAAATGCTCATTATGGCGTTCGTTGGTGTTTTCGTTGGGATGGCCAAAACAGGTATTCACGGGACAGGGATGGTAGCCGTACCTTTGCTGGCAATTGTTTTTGGCGGACGCGCTTCCAGCGGTATCATGTTGCCGATTCTCATTTTGGGAGATTTTATGGCCGTTTATCACTACCATAGTTATGCTCAATGGAAGCATTTGAAGCGGGTGCTGCCTTTTGCTTTTGTAGGGGTTTTACTTGGGACCTACATAGGGATATTTATCGATGACGGGGTGTTTCGTCAAGTAATGGCAGTTATTATTTTTTTGAGTGTTGGGATCATGTTATGGAATGATAAGCAGCAAACCCAAGGGACCTCTCAAAAATTGCTATTTACCGCTGGATTGGGAATAGCTGGGGGATTTACGACGATGGTGGGTAATTTGGCAGGTTCGGTTATGGCCATTTATTTATTGTCTTTGAATCTATTGAAAAATCAGTTTATTGGCACGGCAGCGTGGTTTTTTTTGATCATCAATCTGGTTAAGGTACCTTTCCATGTATACAGTTGGGAAACTATCACATGGGACTCGTTGTTTTTGGATTTATTGGTATTGCCGTTTATTGCCATAGGCGCCTTTTTGGGAATTCAGATCGTTAAACGCATTCCAGAGCAAATTTATCGTCGTTTTATTCTAGCGATGACCATTATTGCGGCGTTATTCATGATGTTTCAATCATAATTTATGCTCAACTCAATCGATTAATTATCTTTACAATTATGCTCCGAAGACCTAGAAGAAACCGTAAGACCGAAGGCATCAGATCCCTGATACGACAGACGCAGGTTACCACTGATGATCTGGTATTTCCCTTATTCCTCATAGAAGGTTATAATAAGAAACAAGAAGTGGCATCCATGCCGGGTATTTATCGTCTGACCTCAGACTTAATGCTCAAAGAGATTGAATACTGTATGGGGTTGGGCATCAAGTCCTTTGATGTCTTTCCAGTCGTTTCAGACAAAGATAAAAATCAAGAGGCCAGTGCAGGGTATCGCGAAGATTCTTTTTATCTAAGAGCACTTAAAGAAATTAAAGCAAGGTTACCTGAATCCCATATTATCACTGATATTGCCATGGATCCTTACAGCAGTGACGGACACGATGGCTTGCTGAAGGAGGGCAAAGTACTTAACGATGCGACCTTAGAGATTTTAGGGAAAATGGCACTTGCACAGGCGGCGACCGGGATCGACATGATCGGTCCTTCTGATATGATGGATGGCCGCGTGGGCTATTTGCGTGAACTGCTCGATCAGCAGGGTTTCCAGGAGGTAGGGATTATGTCTTATACGGCCAAGTATGCCAGTGCTTTTTACGGGCCTTTTCGTGATGCGCTGGATTCAGCTCCCAAGTTTGGGGATAAAAAGACCTATCAAATGGACCCTGCCAACCGTGCGGAAGCCTTAGTGGAGGCGCAGCTTGATTATGAAGAAGGGGCAGATGTGTTGATGGTTAAACCTGCCTTGGCCTATCTGGACATCATCAGTGATCTCAAAGAAAATTTTCCACTTCCTATTGCGGCTTATAATGTGTCTGGAGAATATGCCATGGTCAAGGCGGCCGCACAAAATGGGTGGTTAGATGGTGAGCGGGCCATGCAAGAATCCTTGACCGCCATCAAGCGGGCAGGGGCCGACATCATCCTGACGTACTTTGCCAAGGAGTTTGCTGAGGGACGGCGAGGGTGATGAATTTATGGGCTCAAAGACCAGTATTAAAGGCCTTTTGAGCGCAGGGGATCCTTGGGTAAATACAGTGTAAGTTTTAGAGACGCCCTTCTCAAAGGGCTGAACTAAAGAGGAGGAACTAAAATGAAAATCAATCGCATTCCACGGAGCTTTGTCGATATCTTATTGAGCGTTTATATTGCATTGAGTTCTGCTCAGGACATTATGGAGCGTACTTATTAAAAGCGCCCGTTGGGTGGAGGATTAACCATCCATGAAGTTCTCGAAGGCCTCAAAGAAATATTGAAATAAGGGTTGGGGAAAAGAAAATCACAGCTGGGGCATAGGGGCGGTATAAATATTTTCATAGAGCATTATATCAGGACTCTTAAACCCCCATTCCGATAAATAATCTTCTGTGGGGTTCTTAGCTGAAAACACAAAAGAGCCCACGGCGAAGTCGTCGTCGCCATCCTGATCAAAGTCTGCTTTGGTTAGGATCAACCATTTTCCTAGATTGCTGAGCGGTAAGTATTCCATCTTGAATGCTGTATTTTTTTTCGCTTGATTGCTCAAATAAATTAAAGAATAGCCGGGCGCTAGGTCTTCATCTGGAAAAAAGGCGGAGACTATGAAATCTATGTCGCCATCTTGATCAAAGTCACTGGAGATCACATTGGTGGCTCCAGGGATTGCCAGAAACTTAATTTTTTTAAATTGATAGCCTCCCATATTCTGGAATAAGGTCAATCCGTGGTAAGGTTTCGTGACCATTGACAAATCTGCATTGTCACCATTGACTATTGCGACATCCATTAGGCCATCCTTATTAAAATCAACCAGATCAAATCCACTTGAACCAAAAACAGCCGCTAAAGGAATCACTCTTTGGGCATCAAAGACCAGTGGCGCTTGCTGGGTCAAGATCCACAAGCCTTCTGTACCCTGTGAGGTCAAGACGATCAAGTCTTTTTTACCATCATCGTTCATATCTCGCGCAATCACTTTGATACTTCCAGGGATACTTAAAAGAGTTTTTTTAACTGTTTCCTCACCCTGGTTAACGAAGAGGGATAATTTACCTGTCTGATTCCCAAATTCACAAACTACGATTTCATTGTGCCCATCCCCATCTAAATCTTCATCTAGGGCGAATACGGGTCTTTGCAAATTATTCAATAATTGCTCCTTGACAGCGGCTTTAGAAAGAGAGGATAAGCTTCCTTTCGGCTCATCATGGGGGTGTATTTTTCCCATTTCTAGGAGCAGGGTCTGTGGGCCATTTTCGCTGATTTGTGAGATGGCGCTGTTGGACGCTGGGTGAAGTACCGTTTGTTCTGTTTCTATATCGTAAATGTGAAGATTGCCATTGACGGTTCCCACCTTCATTGTTTGGCCCTTTACAAAAATACTGGTCGTGAATGCCGGAGAAGTCGTATCAAGCACCAAAGGCTTGGGCTTAAACATCGAAGTCGTTTCAAGAGGGAATCGATAGTCATAAACTAAGGTCTCTGGAGCATTTTCAGAGACATACTCAACAATACGTTCCCAATGCTCAGTCGGGATCAGCTGTTCTTTGGGGTAAATTCTATGCATTAATGCATATTGCGAACCACTTGATACGTTATCAAGAGGATCGTAATTTGGAGATTTTATTCCCATTCTTGCGCCCATGTTGGGCAGCACACTGGATAGCCAGATAGATTTTGGGAGAGAAGTTATTTTTGGCACTAAATGGCAAGACCCACAGTAATGATTGTAGGTCGCCTCTTTGTCATGTTTTGAACAGCTTGTTGTCCACAATACCAATGACCAAAAGAAGAAGTGTCGAGCGTGATTTAATACGATATAGAACCGAAAATTATTGGCGAACAAGGTCAATCGGATGCTGCAGAACTTGAGAAATAAGCTAACGTTGGTAAGTTTAAAATTCAAATAGGATGGGGAATATTTTTATTTAGGAAATTTTAACTACAACAAATATGGGATATGTTTAAGTTCCATGCTCGTTGCGAATTATTTTAACTTTTTTGTTGAATCCTTGAGACGCAACTGATGAATCATCATTCCAATTACTACTGCCTGACCTGTAACTTCTCAAGAAACCCTTGGTTCTTGTTTTTCATGAGTTTTGAAAGGATGAAGGAAATGATTTAATTGCTATGAAAGCTGATCAGGTTTGGCGCCAAATACATGTATTAAGGAGTTTAGTGTAGTTCGGCTGCTCATGAGGTCTATAGAGCGCCATATTCACTATTTATGATATCGTATGTTTTGTCGTGGTTACTATCCTTGGGATGTTACCAAGTGTGTCACCAGCGGTCTAAATTAATATTTTCCTCATGTATGATTTTATTCTTTGGGGAGTCATTTTAAAATAAATAAGTCTCAATTTATCATAAACCCAATGCCTCTAACTGAAGTTCTGCCATTTCACGCCGCATTTGTTCTACTACATTGAGGTAAGCTGGCTGATGAATTAAATTATTTAGCTCATTTCGGTCATTGACCAGGTCGTATAGCTCTGCCTCATCAAATCTTAGCCATTTAATATACTTAAATCGATCACTGACCACCACCCTATAGTCCATTTGAGCCGTCCAAGGGAATGGATTTTCATGGCTGTAATATTCGATAAAAGCCACTGGCCTGATCGATTCCGTTTCCCCTTGTATTAAGGGAAGTAGGGATTTTCCTTGAATAGAATTAGGAATGTCAATGTTGGCAATATCTAGCGCAGTAGCCGCAAGATCAATGGAAAGTACGAGCCCATTCACATTGGAAACAGGATTAACCAAACTAGGATATTTTATAAAAAGTGGAGCTTTTATAGACTCCTCATAGGGCATTCTACGTTCAAGTGAAAATCCATGTTCCCCAAAAAAATAACCATTATCACTTGTCAGGATAATGGCAGTTTGATCATCAATGTTCAATTCTTTCAAAGTCGCTAATATCTTCTCAAGACTTTCATCTACGGCCAACATCATTTCTGCTCGATCTCTGATAGATTGTTCCGAGACACCCAAGTCCAATGCCGTAATCCATAGTGAGTCTTTTTGCATCGTTTCGTTTCGGATTTTAAAGGCATTTTGAACTACGGGCTTACCCTCATCAGAACGACCAGATGGCGAATGGGAAACACTTCTTTGGTACATTTCATTTGCATAGGTTCCCTTATGTCTGGCAGCAGGAATGAATACTTTTGGGACAGATAAATCTGTTGTACCATCATCTCGTTGGATGGCTTCTGGATGAACCGCTTTATGCCCTATGTAGAGAAAAAAGGGATTTTCAGCAGATTTTTTAATAAAAGCCACAGATTTTTCGGTAAAAATATCAGTGATATATCCTTCATATTGATATTCTTGTCCACCCTCATAGAGTTTCGGATCATACGTTTTACCTTGGCCTTCCATACATAACCAATAATCGTATCCCGGTCGGGGTTTTGGACTATTTCCCATATGCCATTTACCTACATGAGCGGTTTTATAACCTGCCGCTTGCAGGTATTTAGGAAAAAGGTCAAGCATGAAGCTGGCCTGATTCCGAGAAGTGTTATCTATAATACCATGTCTAGATGGGTACTGACCCGTAAGAATACTGGCACGATTGGGCGAACACAAAGGAACCGCATGATAAGCCCGACTAAATTGAGTTCCTTCTTCCGCCAAGGCGTCAATGGTCGGCGTTTTAAGAAAGGTGTGACCCCCCCCACCCCATTCATCATATCTCATGTCATCCACCACAATCATTATAATATTGGGCTGCACTACTTGGGCAATCAAAAAGTTATTAACTAATAATAAACCCCCAAATAGGAGGCTGTTTTTTATTGTAGGATTCATGTTAAATCACAAGCGATCATTTAAAATCTGTTTTTGGCTGAACTTTAGCCGATTCATCCATTAGTAAAGGAACGTATTATTTGGCGCTTTTATGGTTGTTTTTTCATTTTTCGAGAGAGCCAAAAAGTGAACGCCTTTTTTACACCTTTTTTGAGTTCTTTTTTTCATTTTGAAAGATCGTTTCATAATGTTCAACCGTTGGAAAAGGGGCATAATAATTGGGCAATAATTCTTTCCATTTTAGATAGGCATCTGATTTACGAAAGCCTATTTGATGACTTTTTAAATTTTTCCAATCCACTAATAAAATATATTTATTTTCTTGTTCTAAACATTTTCGTAATGTGTGCCCGTTATATCCGTTGATCGAGCTGATATATTTACTTGCCACAATAAAGTCTTGTTCAAATACATTTTTTAATCCCTTTTTCACATTTAAAATGGCCATTTCAAGTATCATATCTCTTTAAGTATTGAGGTTCCTTTTAAAATGATTTAATCTATCTGCGTGATAGCAACTTTAGAGGTTAATTCCTTGAAAAAGTTAGGTTTTAATGGGTTGAAATTAATTTTCATAATCTATCTGATTTTGTCAAACGGTTAGCACAAGAGCAGTATTGGAACTAAACCCTCTTACCCTTCATAAACCAAGATAATAAATTGAAAGCACAACGAGTCGAGTCTATATCTAAACCGCTAGCTTTTATACCTTGTTGTTCGTCCCTTTTTTATCTTATGGACGGAATCCAACATCAAATTTTAAATAGGAAGAAAGCGTCATCAAGGAAGTAGATATGGTTAACCTTCATTTGATCAGGCGGCGACTATAAACTCCAGCGATTGCCCACCCCTGAGAGCGGTTTACATGGGTCGTAGTTACCCGGAATGGGGTCGTAGCTTAATACTTTTTTACCCATTTCCTCAGAAGTAAAATAGGCCCAAATGGCCATCGATTTCATAGATCTGTAAAACCCGATCGGCTTTTGTTTCCCAAGGGAAACACCCCAAATGCCTGGGTTGAATTTTTCCGAAGTAGTTTCGGCTTCCTGTAACACCTTGGTCCGATCGGCTTCGTTCAAATCTGTAAATATGGCCCCGAAGTTCTTTTTGCAATCAGCGTTAAATGTGGCGATTTCGGCCCGAATGTTTTTCTGCCCTGTTATATCATAGGTCTCTGCGAATACCTTGTCGATAAACATATCCGCCTTTACATCTAATGCCCCTGGTGTTTCGGTACGTGGAAGTATCATATCTAACAAAGCAGATATGGTTTTGACTTCTTCCTCTTTTAAAAACGCAGGTTGCCAGTCTAACCGGCTTTCCGTTTTACACGATTGAAATAGGGATAATAAAGAAGGCATTATTACGGCAGCTCCCGCCAATAGCCCTGTTCGTTGTAATGCTTTTCTTCTCTCCATAACTTAGAAGTTTAATTTTTTCAATTCGGAAACGGCGTGGTTCGCTGCCCTAGCGGTAAGTGCCATATACGTCAATGAGGGGTTCACACAAGATGAGGAGGTCATACAGGCACCGTCGGTTACGAATACGTTCTTGGCCGCATGTACCTGATTGAAGTCATTCAATACGGATGTTTTTGGATCCCGGCCCATACGTGCCGTTCCCATTTCATGTACGCCATAACCGGGTGGATGCTCCTTATCAAAACCGAGAATATCTTTTAAGCCCACTTTTTGAAGCATTTCTACTGCATCTTCCTGTATTTGTTTATTCAAAGCTTTTTCATTTGCCTTGAACTCAGCATCAATGGACAAAGTAGGCTGCCCCCATTTATCCAAAACATCACCATTTAAGGTTACTTGGTTATCATGGTAGGGTAAACACTCGGCGAAGCCGGTAATGAAAAACTCCCAGGGACCTGGTTTTAAGATACTATCCTTATAATCTGCACCGAAAGATTCGATATTGGCAGGATTGCCGCCCCGGAACCCTTCCCCCTGAAAACCGAAACCGCGTACGAATTTGTCCGATTTACTATTTTCATCAATATTCACATACCTAGGAATGTAGATACCATTGGGTCTTCTGCCTTTATAATATTTATCGTCGAAACCTGCTATCTTGCCCATGGCACCTACCCTATAAGTATGGTCCATTAAATTGTGCCCAAGTTCACCACTATCGTTTCCTAATCCGTTTTCGAATCGGCTCGACTTTGAATTCAATAAAATCTGCGTTGTACTTAACGTAGAGGCATTTACAAAAATGATTTTTGAGGAGTATTCTATTGCTTCGTTTGTCTCCGAATCGATGATTCTTACACCGGTTACCTTCTCTTTCGCCTCATCATAAATCAACGATTGCACGATAGAATATGGCCGAATGGTCAGATTTCCAGAGGCATTGGCCGGCGGTAGGGTAACGGCATTACTACTAAAATAGGCACCGTAGGGGCAGCCTCTACTACATCTATTTCTATTTTGGCATTGTCCCCTGCCGTTATGTGGCTGTGTAAGGTGTGCGCATCGCCCAATAATCATATTGCGGTCCGAAAATTCCTTTTCTATCCTACCTTTTATATGCTTTTCCACACAGTTCATTTCCATAGGCGGCAGAAAATGACTGTCAGGTAATTGTGGAAGGTTCATAGCCTCACCGCTGATACCCGCAAACTTTTCAACATAGGTGTACCAAGGCTTAATGTCCTTGTATCGAATGGGCCAATCTACCCCATTGCCATCCTTGGCATTCGCCTCAAAGTCAAGGTCGCTCCATCGGTAGGTTTGCTTTCCCCATAAGAGGGACCTGCCCCCCATTTGATGGCCTCGCAGCCACAAAAAAGGTTTTGTCTCGGTATATGGATTGGCGGCATCGTCTGCCCAGAAATGTTCGGTATCCTTACCCACCCACCCAGAACGGATGTTTTTGTAATGCTTCTCTTTTTCTTCCGGGGTGAGTCCGCCTCTGAGTTCCATATCCCACGGATCAAGGTTCATCGTTGGGTAATCCACCACATGTTCTACGATTCTTCCCCGTTCGAGCACCAAGGTTTTTAGACCCTTTTCACAGAGTTCCTTTGCAGCCCAGCCACCGCTGATACCAGAGCCGATAACGATGGCGTCATAGACCTTTTCCTTTTTTGCGTCAATATTAAAATTTGCCATTTATAACGTCTTGCTTATGACGGTCAAGTTAATGAATAAAATAAAATATATTATATATAAATATTGGAAAAAGAATAACACTTAGTATAAGAATAGTAGCCGAATGCGGGCTTCATTACTGTCAATTTACAAGAAAGCTGAAGTGGGCTACGACCTTTGAATTTACAGCTATTCCGGCTATTATTTTTATACATTGTCGTATGTTTTATGTCGTATTACTTTAAACTATCTATCCATTCAGAAAGGCGATCATTCCAAGTTCCCAAGTGGCCTTGTCCAATCGCAAGAGCAAATCCATGTCCTCCCTTTGGATAAATGTGCATTTCCGAATACACTTTTTCCTTTTCTAAGGCTTGATAAAATAGCATGCTATTCATTACAGAAACCGCATCATCATCGCTTGCGTGAACAATAAAGGTCGGAGGAGTATTTTTATTAACATGTAACTCATTTGAATAAAAATTAATTAATTCCTGTTCTGGATTTTCGCCTAACAAGTTATTTCTTGATCCTTCGTGGGTATAGGAAGACTTCATTGTAATTACCGGATATATCAAGACCATAAAATCAGGTCGTGCACTCAAAGAGTCAATAGTGCTGGGTAAAAAATTTTCACCATCATTGTAATGAGTTCCCAATGTGGAGGCTAAGTGACCACCAGCAGAGAAACCCATAATCCCTATTTGGTCCTTGGTTACATTCCATTTTTCAGAATGATACCTTACTAGCCTTATAGCTCTTTGGGCGTCTTGTAATGGAGCTTTACGACCCAAAATTATAGATTTAGATTTTGGCAATCTGTATTTTAATACAAATGCTGCAATTCCCTTAGAATTCAACCATTTTGCAATGTCAGTTCCTTCCCAATCATATGCTAAACCTCGATATCCTCCTCCTGGACATATCACAATTCCCTTTCCCGTTGCACTTCTTTTTGTTGGGAGGTAAATTTCAAGGATTGGTTTCTGTACATTTTCTATCCATAATATATCTCCATTTTTTTGAGTTTCAACTTCATCAGTTTCTTGATGATTAGGAATTTTCCCCGACCAGAGAGGCTTGGTTTCTTGACTAAAACACGTATTAATAATAATTAACAGATAAATACTAAGGAAAAAGGATTTACTCATGATATTATATTTTTTATGTTCGTTAAGATACATAGCTTATGACAACAACGAGGGAATAGACGTATTACGTTTATTTCCCTTATCTCATGATGAGTTTAAATTACCTAAGCACGGGCAAGAAAAAATCATCAAGAAGCGCCTTGTTAAATTATATCAAAGGTAAGCACGAAAAAAGAGGAATGTCATGAACAAGGTCGTGTATGGCTTGAAGTGCCAATAAATTGAGATGAATTAGATTTTTGAGGGGGGGGTCAGTTTAACCGAAGTCTAAAAATGGAACAAGAAATAATAGGGTGCTCAATAGGTTCATTTGTAAACTCTTTTTTTCAAATTATTGGCAGCGTGTTGATTAAACGGCATTTCAATGCAGTTTAGGTTTTGTTAGGTGCTGTTTGTTCTTTTCGGACAATACAATCAAACCTATTATTGGGCCTAATGCCAATGTTGTATAAATATATATTGGGTTCATTGTCGCCTGCAAGACATTGAGAAGCTGGATACTAATTATTGTTATTGAGAAACCAATACAAGTCACAATGGTAAGTGCGGTCCCTTTTATTTCTGCTGCTGCATTTTGAGCGACTAGCGTTGAGAAAAGAGGGGAGTCTGCAATAACAACCATGCCCCATAAAAAAAGAAACCCAATAAATAAGCTTTCAGATTCAGTCATGAACATCAAAGGAGAGATAAGGCAGCAGCAGCAAGATAAGAGAAGTATTATAAATGCTATTCGTTTAGTTCCTAATATTTGTGCGAGATATCCCGCGAGGACACAGGCCAATCCTCCTATTCCTATAATCAGGAATGACAATAACGGAATATTAAATGTAGCTTCAGGATGTCCCATGCTATATGTCTTTAATATGATCGGGACAAATGCCCAAAAGGCATACAACTCCCACATATGACCAAAATAACCGAAGGCGGCAGAACGAAATTCGTGATTTTTAAAGACACCTAGAAAGGCCGATTTATCTAACTTGTTTCCAGATTTTCGGTAAGGGCCATCAGACACCATTATAAACATTAATAGACCCCCTATCACCGCAAGAGATGAAGTTAATATGAGGACAGATTTCCATGGAAAAGCGCTCGTCATTTCCTTCGCTAAATGGGGAAAGGCAGTGCCAACGACCAATGCACCAACTAAGAAACCAAGTGATTTCCCTAATCCTTTTTCATAATAGTCAGCAGCTATTTTCATCCCTACTGGGTATATACCGGCCAAAAAGAAGCCGGTAATAAAACGAAGTGAAGTGATACTTGCTAAACTGTTTCCTTCCCATATCACCCCGGCATTGAATAAGGAGCCGAGTAAAGCACAGGTTAAAAAGACTTTTGACGGCGAAAAACGGTCAGCAATAGTAAAAATAGCGAAGATCAGTGTACCTAAAATAAAACCAAATTGTACCGCTGAGGTTAAGTGGCCTAAAGCACTGTCTTTAAGGTGGAAATTAACTATTAAATCACCCATCACACCATTCCCCGCAAACCAAAGTGAGGTGCAGCAGAACTGAGAGATTACGATTATTGGAAGTATTACCTTAGACTGTTTCACTCATTGTTTTATTCAATTGCACTTAAGGGTCAGCACAAGAGCAGTAGCGGATTTATATGCACTAATTGTTTGGAAAACAAGATACTTAATTAAATACAAAAACGACTTGAGAGGGTACTCAAACCGCTAGTGCTTATACATAGGGTGAACTACCGTTTCATTGTCCTATTTGATTTTTTATCATAGAAATGGACTCATCATCAAACCGCTTTTTTCTACTGTCTAGCAAGAATTTTGCCTCATCGCTCACGCTATATCTTAGTTGTTCACTATCATCAGTTACGGCGGTATAAATTACATCCGCAACCAAAACCGCTGGTGAATTGGCATTTTCAGGGTTTTGCCATTGTTTCATTAATGCTCCAATAATTGGTTGATAATCGGCAATTTCTCTAGTTTGAAAATCAATTGAACGACCTCTAAAATCTGCAGCAATCATTCTCGGTTCAACAATTCTAATAATTTAAAGATCAGCTCGGTCTTCTCGATCAAGAATCCAACACACATGGATAGGAGTAAGATCCACGGCACCCATTTTAAGGGCCTCATCGGTACTCATACATTAAATGACACCCATGTAATTAGACTAAAAATGAAGAGAAATTTAGGCAGCATCGTTTTGAATTATTTTTTTCTTATTTCTAAAATCGGTTTTACTGTATGAATAGTTGTGGATAAATAAACACTAATTTTTTGTATTTTTTCCCCAATAAAAAGATCTGCGTTTACTATTTGGTTTAATTGTTCTGATTATTGAGTCTCGTCGATTATTTTTCAGTTTCTTCTTGATAAAGAAGAAAATAGTGTTGAAATTATACTGCTGGGCTTTTTCAGCTCAAGCTAATTTCGGTTTTTCTAAAGATTTGATTTTTGCTTGATTGTGGCAGTGTTTGTGATATTGCTTTGCAAAGTTTTTATTTTTTGAGAAAAATAATACTGAAACCAATCAAGGTTAATAAATAACCATAAGCTAGTCTAGAAGGGATTGGGATTATATGCGTCAAGGCATAAATCAGCGAGCGCTTTAATGCCGTCTGTTTTTTATTGGTAATCGTTTATGATTAGAATACTCTGACATAGCCAACATATGGCAAAGCAGGGATAACTACTCTGATTTCAGGGATAACGATCGCTCCAATGTCAAAAGAATTTTTCTTGGAGAGAATTCTAATGCCATGAATACCAAAATAAAAGCTATTTGGAATCACATAGTTCTCTGAGAGCAGTGCAATACTTTTGCTGATTCTATGAGTTCCGGAGATCATTATGGCGGGATAATCCGATAATTCCCGATCTATGAGGCCATAGCCTGCTCCTATAGACAGGTTTGTCTCAGATTGTCCTAAGGTAAAAACCCCATACCCCAAAGTTGCGGTTCCTTCATCAGCAAAGCCTGCCATGATAAATCCTCCACCAACATGAATATTTTCTGAAATATCAAATCCTACTTTAGGGGTAAGAAACCAAATTGGAGAGCCGAGAACCGTTGAAATAAACTCAAAACCACCGCCAATTGATATGTTTTCCGTGATGCCATAATTGAAAAAGTTTGTGGTAACTAGTATGTTTTGATAATACCCCTTCCCTTTTTTTATGGGGATGCCGGTTGGCCCGAAAAAATATCTCGTATCATGCGGATTAGCAAATTCAAATTTTCCCACATAATCATGGTTCACTATTGAACGTACATTTAAGGCAATCAAATTAAATTCACCATTTATCGTTTTTAAGAGGATTTTCCCATTGTCTTTTTTTGATAGGACTCCTTTGTATTCATCGCCATTTTTCATTTTAATGATAACGACCTGGTCTTTTTTTAGTGTGTCTGTTTGAGAAAACACATTATTGAAAGAAGAAGATAACAAGCCAATGAGTATGATTTTAGATAGTAAGTGATACATGTTTTTATGGTTATCAACGTCATGGTAAGAAACGTAGGGAGTAAATAGCACCTTGCTTTTCATTACCGACGAGCTAAGATCGTTTCTTAAATTTAAATCATAATTGGTGGGCATTCTAGAAACCGACGAACTTTCGGATTGTAGATCAGCCCTATGTTTTTTATCTTTTGTTGGTGGCTTTTTTGTTCTGTGCGTTAAGTTTCTCTTCCGAACATGTATTGCCACTTCATCTATGGCTCTTCCCAACGGCACTGATCGGGACAATCATGATAGCAAGCGCCCTCAACTGTTTTGGCCCTGGCATTTAACGGGTGGTCATAGAGGTAATGGGGCTAGTGCGGTGCCTACGGCTGTGGTGCTTATTTCAATAAATGCGCTGCGATCAAGAATTGTGTGCTTCTTTGACTTCACATCTTGTTTTTAATCGCGACCCAACTTCTAGTGCTACGAAAGAGGGTTCGCAGACACCAAATATAAATAAAGTAGCATTTCTATCCCCACACAGGGAAGTTGACCGAAAAAAACATGATCGAACCTCAATTTCACGAAAAATAATTAGCCTGATCCCAAAGAGTTAGAATAACAATCGGACATAAATCCTTTTTTTATTTAATGTGTCTTGTTGTGCAACATTAGGGAACATTATCTATTTTTTTTTGTATCCATTCAGGAAGAGGGACATAATTATGGTCATTCCAAAACCCATCTAACCAAGGGCTAGAATGACGTTTTATTTGATCAACCTGAATAAAAGTGGGTTTAAATATTTTGCTGTCATATGATTTTGCGGAATTGATATTGTAAATAGCAGTTCTTTCAACTACAGACTTTGATTCAGGTTGCCATATAGTATAAAAATCACTGTATATTTTTCTTTTAGAATAGTCCAAATACCACTTGCCCTTAACCTCTTTGAATCTAATTTCATAAAATTCTTCTTTTGATTCCGAATAAAATTTAACCATTTTCTGAACCGCATATGATGACTTTGAAATCCATAAAATGATGCTGTGAAATTCTTCTTTTTTCTTAGAAAAACAATGCAACTTGATTAGATTTTTATCCTCTTTACTGTCCTCTAAAATTTCAAAATTATATTTTTTGAGGTTTTTATTTTTGAATATGGCGTATTGATATTTGAAAATATTATCTACATGAATAGCTATTCCATTGATCATCCTCATGTCCTTAAGATGTTTTTTGCCGGCATCAGAAAACGGTTTGACCCTTACTTTTAATAGGTCAAACTTGGAATTACTTCTTGCATTTTGATAAACATCCATGAAATAGTCACTTAGCATATGAAGTTCTGAGTAATCTTGCTCGTATTCTAATGTTCTCACATAAACGCTGTACATAACGGGTTCCACAAAATGATTCATAGTGATTGCATTGATGACTCTTGCCATTATCTCTGATCCAGATGCTGCATGTATTATAATTTCATCAAGGCCAACCGATTTTTTTGAAACCCTAATGGTATCCTATCCGCTGTGATTTTTTCTACAACTTTTTTGTATGATTCATAAGAGATATGGCTTATCTCCACCACTTCATTTTTATAGACACCTTTTAATATGAATCTACCATCCAGATTAGTTTTTGTGCCCTTTTTAAATTGGCGGTCTATATAAATATGTGCATTGGCAATGGGCAGTCCTGTTTCATCATCAATGATAACCTTTGATATGTTTCGTTGCCCAAAAACAAGGGTTATTGTACTGGTAAAAAACAATAGGATACAGAATGCTTTCATTCATCATTAAAATTTAAATAATAGTAAGACCACTTAGTTTAAGTGGTCTTACTTAAAAAATAAAAGACTTACAGTTGCGAAATAGCAATAGCTACCATCGTAACTTGAATTGCCAAATTTGCACGCTCCTCTACCACCTCCTCTGTTATAACCGTTACAACCTTGTAAGCAGTCTGCCGTTTCATTGGCTACCCTGCTATCTTCAGTTTCCATATTATTAGCATAATCGATCCAAAAATTAGGAGTTAGGTCAGTTTGTTGGAAAATATTGTTAGTCATCTCAAAGTTGATGAGTGTATTATCCTCTCCAATAGGAATTGTAAACCTCATCTTACCAATAATTTCTTTACCCTCATCAGTAACCACTTTTACCTCTATTTCTTCAATATCAATGTCCTGAGAACTAACTCTGCCATTTGTGATATCAGTTTTCAAATTATTTGGAATGGCCACCTCATTAAAACGAAGGGTCTCAATTACGGGTGACGGTTCATTGCAGCGCCAAAAAAGGAGGGCAATCAACAGTATTTTTGAAATATTTATTTTTTTTTATTTCAAGTAAATCGCATTCTCAAAATGAGCGTGGGAACCATTCCTTTTAGCAGTCATTAATTCACCGTTATTAGTTTTCCCTTCAAAGCTCGGATCTCAAAAATGAGTTGTTTTTGTCAATGCTATAGGTGACCTTTTTTTTACTGAACCGTTGAATTCTACTCATATGGTTCATTTAATTTTTGCTTTTTTAACCAGCGCTTTTATGATTATCATAGAACAAGAGACCGTCATCAAGCTTTTCTAATTACCCATGAATTTCGGTTAACCAGAAGGCCCGAAAAAAGCAGCGGTCATGAACCGGGGATGTCATGCATTGAAAATTCAATAAATTGGTATGAATTGGGATCGTCGCTTTTTTGACGAAGGGGAAAAGAACACCTCTTTGGAAGGCAATGATATTTATTTACTATATTGAAAAATGAAAGTTGTGTGTTTATTTCTCTTTTTACTCACCATAAAGGTTTGTGAGCCGTTTGAAACCAAAAAAGTCTATTACGAAAACGGGCAGTTATTATCCAGTATAAATTATAGAGAGGGTGTCAGAAACGGGGCCTTCAGTTATTTTGGAGCCCAAGGCCAATTGATCACCAAAGGAAACTATCAAGAGGGCAAACTTGCTGATGTATGGACCACCTACTATGATAATGGCCAGATTAAAAGGCAAGGAGTGTACAAATATCATGTAAATAAAACGACCGAAACACAAGAAGGAAAGTGGACCTCATATTACGAAAATGGAGCCTTAGCGTCTGAGATTTTTTATAAAGATGGGCGCCGGGTGACATGGAAATTCTTTGACATCTCGGGAAACCTAGAAGTCATCGATGCCGAGGGTTGTTAAACACTGCGGCACTACAATTAACGAGAGATTTTCTGCTTTTGGTCTTGCTCAATCGAGTACTCTAATCCGAATATTTCGAAAAAAGGCCTTGCCGGAATGGTCCTGAAAGCAAATGTGGCCTGACGAAAATGTTCCAAAGTCGTACCAGCGGGCATCGCCTAAATAAGGATAGTCTTCCGATTTATTGAACTTACTTTTTTGAAGCAGAGCCGCCCAATCAGGCCCACTGAGGGGGAAGGAGTTCACCAAAACGTCATTAAAAATAACCTCGCCTAGGTTGGTATCATAATTTATTTTAAGATGATAAGTATTCCATTGTTCGGCGGCCTTACTGACCTGGGTAGCCATGGTTGCCGAAAGGTCATATAGGGCTGCTTGATGTCGTTTTATATGGGTTATTGCGTGTTTTAAGCACCTAATTTGGCAAAGACAAAAACAGCTAGAAAATCCGCGAGGATTTACGTAAGTAGGCTAGAACTAGCAATAAATTATATACGGTGTTTTGTGCAGTATTTTTTCTTTAAATTTTCGTTAATTTCTTCCAATTCAAAATCATCGTTTAAGAATTTTTCCAATTTAATTTTTCTTTCCTCAAATAAGTATTCTGTGATTATTCTGTATTCAAAATATTTAAAAGATGGAATGTCAGAATTATCTTTATTATTACAGATATCTTGCAATCCTTTTTGCTTGTTAAAAGAACTTTCATTCGCAATAAAGTCGCAATAACCTTCATTTTTCCAAGAAGGGAGGAATTTGTATTTTACAATTCCTAAATTATTTTTCAAAAGTGAATGAGTAGTTTCATGAGCGATAACTCCACTTAATGTTCTCTTATTATTTTCTTTGCCGTTCCTTAAAATAGAATTTTCAGTTATTAAAGATTTAGAAAGAAAAATATTTTGTGTAATCGGATAATGTACAGCAAACGCTTTTCGTGAAAATAGAGCAAAAAAAGCAAATTCATTAAAACTATTACAAAGAAAGATGTCTTGATTTATTCCGGCTTTAAATAATTCAGTATTGTTTAATAAATTTTGTGATTTGTCTAAAACTGATTTTAGTTTTTCCACATTAATTTCACTGGAATGGTAATACACATTAAAATTCTTGTATTCCAAATTATTTGCAAAAAGGAAAGAAGGAAATATTATTATCGCAGCATAAGTCAAACTTATTCCTCCTAAAAGCCAGTTTATAATTTTTTTTGTTTTTTTCATAGTGATTGGATCATATTGCATACAACGAGGAAATAAACGGATTACGTTTATTTCACTTAGGTACGAAGTTAGAAAAAATTTAAATCGTCAGTGGAGTTTTCAATATTTTTCAAATGGGTAGAAGTAACGTGTGCATAAAGCTGAAGGTTCTTGATAAGCCCCAAAACAGAGATTATCCCTAGAATAAGTCGTGAAAATGGATAAAAAAAAGCCCTTTAATTTTAACTTTCGTATAGTTATTATGAATTTTTGTTAACTTCATTGGAGAAAATCCCCAATAGGTTGATGGCAACACCCCAATCGATTTCTCTTGTATTGATGTCTGCACTGTATCTATTGGCCGGCATTAGCCATTTTATCCAACCTAGATTCTTTCTTAAAATCATACCCAAATGGGTGCCCTATCCAGAGCTCACGAATTTTGTAGTGGGTGCTGTTGAGGTATTATTGGGCATGGCTTTGTGGGTGAGTGAGATCCGTTCTTATGCGGCGATGGGTGTGATTCTATTATTGCTGGCGGTTTTTCCAGCGAATGTTTACCATTTCCAAAAAGCCCGAAGAAAAGGCCAACACGTGGCGGCGACGGCCATCAGGCTCCCGTTTCAGGCTTTATTGATATATTGGGCATATACTTTTGTTTGAAGGGACTGGTGGCCCCTATTCGGAACGGCAGTAGGAAGTAAGCAAAGATGACTGCAGATAAGATTTTCCTTGATATAACAACAAGAATTACTGCCAAATGCTTTTAAATGGGGTATTTTAGTTTCTTAATTAATCTGGATGGTATATAAAACAAGACGTACGTTATTAAAAATAGGGCTAGGACTGTTGCTGCTCGTTCTCATGACCTGGGGAGGATTAAGATTATTTTTCCATCACAATGAGACGCCCATTTATGACGCTCGACTGATTTATAACTTTATCTTTCACTCAGATCGACCGTTGAAGCAATATGAAAATCTGGCCCAAAAACTAGGCTATACGTCCTCGGATAAATTACTGATTATCCATGCTGATGATTTAGGCTTAGCGCGATCGGTGAACCAAGCGTCCTTTGATGCACTCTCAAAGGGATTTGTGAATTCCGCCAGTGTCATGATGCCTTCGCCTTTCGTCGAAGAGGTGGCCGCTTATTATCTCGCCCATCCACAGGTTGATTTGGGCTTACATTTGACTTTTACGGCAGAGTGGGCCGGTTACAAATGGCCGGGTGTCGCATCCGCTGATAAGATCGAGACCCTTCTAGACGATGAAGGCTTTCTGCATCAAAAGAAAGTAACGGTAATTAAAGAGGGGAGCAATGCGGAACTACAAGCCGAACTGCAAGCCCAAATTGACTACGCACGGGCTTTGGGCATGGCGCCGACCCATATGGACAGTCATGAAGGCACCTTATTTTTCGACCCTGCATTTTTTAGAACGTATATAGAAGTGGGACATCAAAATCAAATACCTGTATTTGTACCGAGGCTTTTAGCACCGCATTTTGATGAACACTACCCTTTGCCCCCACAGGTGGTATTGGTAGATCAAATGTTTATGGCCCTTAAGGGGACAGAATTAGATGCGATGGAGGCATATTATGCAGAGGTCCTTTCATCCATCAAACCAGGCCTCAATCAGTTGTTGGTCCATTTGGCGTTTGATGATGAGGAGATGAAGGCGATCACTAAAGATCGAGAAGCTTACGGAGCCAAATGGCGTGCGAAAGATTATCAGGTCGTGTCAAGTAAAAAGTTTCAAGACTTGCTTGAGCAAAACAATATCAAGCAGGTAAAATGGCGGGATATACAAGCAGTTTTATATCCTGATGATAACGCTTCTCTTCAACCCTAAGAAGGTAAGAGACATCAAGCAGTGTGCGCAGTATGGTATTTTTTGTTGATTTAAATTTAAGTCTGCGTAAAAAGAATCATCTCTTAGGGATTTGGAGGTAAAGCCTTTCAACTTTATCGCGAGCCCAAGGGGTTTTTCTTAAAAAAGTCAGGCTGGATTTGATCGAAGGATCATTTTTAAAACAATTAATATTGATCTTTAAAGCCATTTTTTCCCATCCATGATGCTTGACCAGGGTTTCCAACACATCGGCTAGTTTGATACCGTGCAAAGGATTGTTGGGTTGCTCAGGTTTTGGATTATTCGGGAGATTCATGTTTTGAGTTTTTATAAAAAGCAGCTTTGATGGATACTCTATCATTTGGTAAACTTAAAGATAGGTTCGATAGAAGGAACGGAGGACCTGCACCCTTTTTTCAAAACAAATCCTCTTCGCGCTCAAGCATAAGTATAGAAGCTTGTGAAACGATGAAATATTTTTCTTTTTCATACGTCACTTCAAAAGCCCCATTTTGAAGGAAAATGGCTTTATCCCCTTCCTTGGCTTGCAGCGGTACGTATTTCATTTGGTCTTCTTCTTGTTTCCAGGCGTCGTCTTCATCCATAGGTACGGGAATTGGATACCCAGGCCCAACTTTTACGATGAAACCGGTTTGAATTTTTTCCTTTTCTCTTACGCCTGGTGGAAGCAAAATACCACTGGTTGTTTTGTCAGATTCTTTCAAAGGCTTGATCAATACCCGATCTCCGACCACGATCAGTTTTTTTAATTTATTTTCAGCAGTTAATTCCATAGGTAAAGTTAAGGGTAAAAAAGGGGTTTTAGTTTGCAAATAAATGAGGAGAAGTTGAGTCCCCTTCCTCATCGGTCGCCCTAGAGATCATTCTGGGATCCATTTGTTTGGTGGATTTGGCACCCAGCTTTTTGAGACTTTCCGCTCGAGTGACCAAGTTACCTTTGCCTTCACTTAGCTTTTTCATGGCTTCTTCATAATTGGATTGCGTGGTTTTTAGATTGCTGCCGACTCTAATGAGGTCGTCAGTAAAAGCACTGAATTTATCGTACATAGCACCTGCTTGTCGTGCAATTTCTATAGCATTTTTGGTTTGAGAATCCTGTTTCCAAATATAAGAAATCGTCCTGAGGGTGGCCAATAAGGTACTGGTAGAGACCAAAACAATGTTTTTGTCTAAGGCCTTTTCATAAAGCTGGTTATCTTGTTGAAGGGCCATCAAGAGTGCGGGCTCGTTGGCCACAAACATCATCACATAATCAGGTTGCTTGATTTGATGTAGGTTTTGATAGTTTCGAGCACTCAATGTTTTGATATGACTGAGTATGCTGTCCATGTGAAGTTTAAGCTGTTCTGCCTTTTTTTCTTTCCCCTCTTCTTCGATGTATCGGGTGTAGGCGGTTAAAGAAACCTTGGAATCAATCACCAAGCACTTATCGTCCGGGAGCTTGAGTATGTAATCCAATCGTTGATTACTTCCGTCTTCTGCTTTTAAATTGTGTTCTTTGAAATAATGCACATTTTTAGTGAGACCAACTTTCTCCAAAATGGACTCCAGTAAGATTTCACCCCAATTTCCTTGTGCTTTGGCATCTCCTTTCAATGCTCGGGTAAGGTTTTCGGTATCAACACTCATTTGTTTGTTGAGCGCGGTCATGTTTTTCAGTTGCTCTCGCAGGGCAGTGTTCCATTGTATGCTTTCTTTATTGTTATGGGTGACTTGTTGCTCAAACTTTTCGATCCGTTCTTTTAAAGGGGTGAGGATTTCACCTAAATTATTTTTATTTTGGTCTGTGAATTTTTTTGATTTTTCTTCAAAAATTTCGTTAGCGAGGTTTTTGAATTCTAATGAAAATTTATTTTGAAGTTCACTCACTTCCTTCTTTTGTGTGTCTAATTTTTCCTGAAGATTCAAGAAATTGGCAGAAAGGGTAGCTTTTTCAGTATTCAATTTCTCAGTTTTTGCGCGCTCCTCTTGTAGCAATTCATTGACTCGAGTCAAATCTTTTTCTAGCGACGCCGTACGGTCTTGCTCCATAATGAGCTGAAGCTGGGCTTTTTGGGCCTCTGGAGCGGATTTTTTATACCTGACCAACGCAACTAAATAGCCAATGGCTACGCCTGCAGCCATTCCCAATAACAAAAACCAAATCATATTATACTCCATAGTTCAAATTTATAACTAACTCTAGAATCTTGTCTGCAGATATCCAAATAATTCCATAGACCACGCCACACCCACATGGACCATAACACCACCCCAGATGTTTTTATTTTTAAGGGCTATGATGCCCAAGACATAACCTCCAAAGATCGAACTAAGCGTTTCGGTAGCCGGTTTTCCAAAATGTAAAAAGCAATAAGTAGCGACCATAGGTAGGATGGCGTAAGGCCCAAAATACTTAACAAAAGCATAGATTAAAAAACCTCTAAAAATGAATTCTACTGTGATAAAACTGGTGGCATAGGTGCTTTCATAAATCAGAACGGAAACCCATGTAGGGACCTCATGATGCACAGCAAAGGACAAGCCATGATCAACTTTATAACGGGGGTAATAAGATTGAAGATCGCCAAAAAAAGAGCCAATAATGATAAAAAAAAGAGCAATCCCCAGTAGGGTCAAATAAGGGTTCATATTAAATTTTCGAAAAGTGAAACCATAAAAATGTCCCAAAGAAGTATCGAAAGTCAAATAAAAGGCACCAAAAAGCACCAACACCATTGTCAACTTCATGGCCCAATTGATACTTGATCTAAGAAGGAACCAATCTTCAGGTGCTAGGGCCCATCGCATCAAAACGCCCCAATGAATGCCTCTTGAGAGGCCGATAATTAAAAAACCCAAAAGGAAGGTGATCCAAAATCGAGGATCTTTTTGCCATTTACTGGCTTTTCCAAAGAAATTGAGAAGCAAAGCGGTGATCAGAAAAGGAAAACCCTGAAAAAGAGACATAATCAAGGATCTTATCCCAAGGTTTGAGATGGTCTTAATATATTTGGCCTCAAAGTCAAGCGTATAATTGATAGCGATGAAAATAAGCAGGAATAATAAAATGCTTGCATACAGTTTCAGATCAAAATATTGACGCAGATAGTTGATGATGTATTGGTACAATGATTTCATAAAGACCTTAAATATATGTGCTTGATTGTATTTGCTCACCATGCACACCCTAAATACCCATTTATTTTATTGGCCAATCGAGATGAGTATTATGAAAGACCTACTTTGGAGATGGGTTTTTGGGAAGAAGAACCGGATCTTATTGGAGGTCGGGATTTGCGCGCAGGGGGTACGTGGCTGGCCATGAATAGGTCGGGAGCCTTTGCTGCGGTGACCAACGTTAGAGCTTCGATCCTTCAACCGAATGCCAAAAGTAGGGGACATTTACCGATAGATTTTTTGAAGTCGTCCCAAACAAGTGAGGCGTTTATGCGGAAATTATCTACTCAGGCGATCACCTATAATGGATTTAATTTTTTGACCAGAAAAGGGGATGCGTTGTTTCATCTCAATAATCAATTGGAGATCGTCAATCAGGTACCCGCAGGGATACATGGATTATGCAATGCCAGTTTGAATACTTCATGGCCCAAATTAGACCATTTAAAAAGGCATTTTAAGGCCTCTATTGATAAAAAATTTGATAAAGAAGCGTTACTAGATTTAATGCTGGACAAACAATTGGCCGAGGAGGAATGGCTTCCTGAGACGGGAATAACGCGAGAGATGGAGCGTGCGTTATCTTCTATTTTTATTGATTTACCGACGTATGGTACGCGAAGTACGACCTTAATCACCATAGACAACCATGGTGTGGCCGACTTGACAGAAATTACCCATCACCCCAAGCAAACAGGCAATCGAAAGCATTTTAACTTTAAAATATTATGAGCAAGTTGTTGAAGAGTGTTTTTATTGGGATGATGTTCTTTCAGCATTGTAATCCAGAGAAGATACAGCCATCACTTTTGGAGGGCGTAATTGCGGGAGCAACTTACCGGTATCAGTATGGAAAGGCTCAGCAAGTTGTGACCACGGATTTATTTGATACCCAGCTATTCAGTGAAGATCAAATTGAAGAAGACCCGTGCCTCATTACCTTTTCTCCAAGGGGTTATATTTCACTTAAATTTCCTTTTGAGGAAGGCTTTTATCAAGTGCCTTCAGATGTTTCTATCACCTTTCATCAGCCAGGAGTCACTGATGAAAGCTATCAAGCTACTTCTGGTTTTATTGAAGTGTTGGGCGTTAACCTAGGCCGTATCAACGCCTATATGGAAGCGAATTACGACTCCCTGAATAGAGTTGAAGGGACGTTTATCTTAGATAATTGCTATTAATATTAGATAAATTAATTTTAAAAGAGGTTATGAATTTATCGACGCAGGTTCATAATCTTCAATAGGGAGGCAACTGCAAACCAAATTCCGATCACCAAAAGCACTGTCTATTCTGCTTACAGCGGGCCAAAACTTGTAAAATCGTTGTCCCGCCATCGGAAATACTGCTTTTTCTCTGGTATATGGACGTGCCCATGACTCATCTAGAACAACTCTTTGGGTATGGGGTGCATTTTTAAGGACATTGTCCTTGGCATCAACCAAACCACTTTCAATTTCAGCGATCTCAGAGCGAAGGGAAATCATGACTTCACAAAATTGATCTAATTCTTTTTTAGTTTCACTTTCCGTGGGCTCGATCATCATTGTACCTGCTACAGGGAAAGACACCGTGGGGGCATGATAGCCATAATCCATTAATCTTTTGGCAATGTCTTCTACTTCGATACCCACCTCTTTGAAACGTCGACAATCAATGATCAGTTCGTGCGCATTACGATCATTATTTCCTTTGTAAAGGACGGGATAATGGTCAGCCAATCTTTTTCCTATATAATTGGCGTTAAGAATGGCCATCTCGGTAGCCGCCGTTAAGCCGTCACTTCCCATCATTGCAATGTAGGCATGAGAGATGGGCAAAATGCTGGCACTCCCAAACTTTGCAGCAGAAATTGATTTGATACTTTTTTCCCCACGATGGGGTAAAAACGGCACCAAGTGTTGGGCTACACCAATGGGACCCATTCCGGGGCCTCCTCCTCCATGAGGAATACAGAAAGTCTTGTGCAAATTGAGGTGACAGACGTCTGCACCAATCATGCCTGGAGAGGTGAGCCCAACCTGTGCGTTCATATTGGCACCGTCCATATATACCTGACCACCATGCTCATGTATTAAGGCACATATTTCTATGATAGCCTGCTCAAAAACACCATGGGTAGAAGGATAAGTGACCATGAGTACGGCGAGGTTTTGACTGTGCTCAATGACTTTTTCTTTTAAATCAACCAAGTCAATATTACCTTCGGGATCACATTTGATAATCGCCACTTGCATGCCCGCCATTACAGCACTTGCCGGATTCGTCCCATGAGCAGAGGAAGGGATTAAAGCAATTTTTCTTTGAGAATGACCATTATTGAGGTGGTATTGACGGATGACCATCAGACCAGCGTATTCACCTTGTGCGCCACTATTGGGTTGGAAAGAAACACCCGCAAAGCCGGTGATTTCAGATAACCACGCATGTAATTCTTCTATTAAATGATGGTAGCCTTGGGTTTGATTTTCGGGGGCAAAAGGGTGGATTTGACCAAACTCTGGCCAGGTCACCGGTAGCATCTCGGTGGTGGCATTTAATTTCATGGTACACGATCCCAAGGAAATCATGGAATGGACCAATGACAGATCTTTGTTTTCCAGACGCTTCATGTAGCGCAACATTTCATGCTCAGAATGGTAGTTATTAAAGACTTCATGATTTAAAAAATCTTGTTTTCTTCGGAGTGGACCCTCAATAGCAATGTCAATAGATGGGGATACTGTTGGCACCACCCTTTCTATGGATTGAGCCACTACGGTAAGCACTGAAATCACATCTGCTTGATCATGCGTTTCATCAAAAGAAACACTGATCTCATGGTGCTGATGATATCGAAAATTGAGTTGCTGAACCTCAGCGAGCGCGCGTAGTTTTTTAGCGTCACCGACTGAAAAATAAACAGTATCAAAGAAGGTGTTTTGTTGTGTGGTAATGCCGAGTTCATGGAGTCCTTTTTCGAAAGATTTGGCTAAACCATGTATTTTAAGTGCAATTTTTTTGAGACCCTCAGGCCCATGATACACCGCATACATCCCGGCCATAACCGCTAAGAGGACTTGTGCGGTACAAATGTTGGAGGTAGCCTTTTCTCTTCTGATGTGTTGTTCTCTCGTTTGCAAAGCCATTCGGTAAGCCCTATTGCCTTCGCGGTCTTTGGAAATGCCAATGATTCTTCCCGGGACGTTCCTTTTATAAATTTCTTTGGTGGCAAAAAAGGCGGCATGAGGCCCTCCAAAACCCATAGGTACTCCCAGACGCTGTGAAGTACCGATGACCACGTCGGCTCCCCAAGATCCCGGTGGGGTAAATAAGGTTAATGCCAAGAGGTCGGTACCGACGGCGATCTTAACGTCATGAGACTTGGCTTTTTCACTAAAGGCATGCCAATCTATCAACCTGCCTTCATTATTTGGGTATTGAACGTAAACACCAAACACACTGGGATCTGATAAATCTGCTTGAGATAAGTCCAAACAGGCTATTTCGATATCAATGGGCGTCATTCTTGTGGTCAAGACTTCGAGAGTCTGTGGAAAAACACTTTGGTCTACCAAAAGTTTGTTGGCTTCTTTTTTATGCCTTGGTCGTGTTTGTACAAGCATCGAAATGGCCTCTGCGGCAGCCGTAGCCTCGTCTAAAAGCGATGCATTGGCGATTTCCATACCGGTCAGTTCGATAACCATTGTTTGAAAGTTGATGAGGGCCTCTAGCCTTCCTTGTGCAATTTCGGCTTGATAAGGTGTGTAAGCCGTATACCAACCTGGGTTTTCCAAGATGTTCCGCTGAATGACAGGGGGAACAATGGTATCGTAATACCCTTGTCCAATAAATGAATTGGCCACCGTATTTTTTTGAGCCGTTATTTTCAGATCTTTAATATAGTCATATTCACTTTTGGCAGCAGGTAAGGCCAATTTTTTTTTCGAGCGTATGGATGAGGGGATGGTTTGCGCAATTAATGTCTCTATGGAGCTTACCCCAACAGCGGCTAACATTTGTTCGGTTTCTTTCTTTGAAGGACTGTTGTGTCGATGCTGAAAAGAATCACGGTCGTTTAAATCAATGATCATTTTTGGATAGATTAGGCCTTTTATTCATTTTTCCACAAATTTAAATTGAAAACACTTCTTCTGGTTAAAAAGTGCGCTGAGTTTTGATGTATGGTTCCGTACATTTATGTCAGTCTAAAAAAAACATTGAATACATTCAAATTTGGCATGAAAATGGCGAATATTTTAAAAAAAAAAGGAATAAAAACAAATGCAAGTGGGGTTTCAAATGAAAGTAGGAATTAGGTCGGTAAAGTACGGTCATCCCCTGTCATTTATTTGTAATTTTACCTGGAGTATGATAAAAGGAAAACCGAATGAGTGAAACTTATTTGATTAAGGCTGGAACCCTTGTAAATGAAGGAACGGTTTCGCACAAGGATGTATTGATAAGAAATGAATGTATCGAGCAGATCGGCGAATCATTGGAGCCCAAGATAAATTACAAAGAGATTAATGCAGCAGGGAAGCATTTATTTCCTGGAGTGATCGATGACCAGGTGCACTTCAGAGAACCGGGACTCACTCATAAGGGGGAGATTTATACGGAAGCCAAAGCGGCCGTTGCCGGAGGGGTTACCTCCTTTATGGAGATGCCCAATGTACAACCCCAAACATTGACCCAGACCTTGCTGGAAGAAAAATATGAAATAGGAAGAAAAAAAAGTTTGGCCAACTATTCATTTTATATGGGGGCGTCAAACGAAAATTTAGAGGAGGTATTGAAAACAGATCCTCGGCAGGTCTGTGGTGTTAAGGTTTTCATGGGATCTTCTACAGGGAATATGTTGGTAGATGATACCCAGACTTTGGAGCGTATTTTTAGTCGAGTGCCTATGCTGATCGCTACGCACTGCGAGGATGAGCAGACCATCCGAACCAATATGGCGCAAGCCCTTCAAAAATATGGTCAGGATATTCCCTTTGAACAACACCCGATCATTCGGTCAGCAGAGGCATGTTATCTTTCGTCATCACGTGCGGTGAATTTAGCAAAAAAACATGGGACCCGACTTCATGTACTCCATATATCCACAGGGAAGGAGTTGGCCTTGTTTGATAATGATACACCGTTGTCAGCTAAGAAGATTACCGCAGAAGCGTGTATTCACCACCTTTGGTTCAGTGATGAAGATTATAAGCAAAAAGGGGCATTGATTAAGTGGAACCCTGCCGTGAAGACGCCCAAGGACCGGGCCCAAATTTGGGAAGGACTCTTGTTAAATAAGATTGATGTGATCGCTACAGATCATGCCCCCCACACAAAAGCAGAAAAAAACCAGACTTATGCCCATGCGCCATCGGGAGGACCTTTGATTCAACACAGCTTAGTCGCCATGTTGGAGTTTTATCATCAAGGGAAAATTTCATTGGAGCAAATTGCTGAAAAAATGAGTCATGCGGTGGCTGTTTGTTACAAAGTGCAGCACAGAGGCTTCATTCGAGAAGGTTATTTTGCCGATTTAGCACTGGTGGATCTCAATTGTCCTTGGCGGGTGGCCTCAGAGAATATTCTTGCAAAATGTGGCTGGAGTCCATTTGAAGGATCTTTATTCCGTTCTCAAGTAGAAAAAACTTTCGTATCTGGACATCTTGCGTACGATGCAGGGCAGTTTGATGAGAAAATAAAAGGCAAGCGCCTATCTTTTAATCCTTAAAACATTAATATTTCTGGTAAAAGATTAAATTTGCCTTCTTTTATAAATGGTGGTTGTAGTTCAGTTGGTTAGAACGCCTGATTGTGGTTCAGGAGGTCGCCGGTTCAAGTCCGGTCTTCCACCCTTCAAAAAGCAGTTAAGTGATTAACTGCTTTTTTTTATTAGCAGCCGGACATGTTTAAAAGCACTTGTTTTTGTTAATCATATTTTTTGAACGATCCTAATAAGTTTTACGCCACATTTATTGCCAAACTTAACAAAATCATCATGAAATTAGTCGTATTATATCCACAACCAAAAGATGTTCAAAAGTTTAATTCAGATTATAATGAACACATTCTATTTTAAATAAAAAATTGAATATACCCGCTGACATGACGGCTTATGAGGTGACGGATTTTGTTTCGGGACCGTTTGGAGAACCTGCTTATTACAAAATGTGGGTGATGCCATTTGATTCGCAAGAAGCATTAAACGCCGCATTATCAACTCCCGAATTTCAAGCAGTAGCAGCAGATGCCAATCGCATCTCGAACGGAGGGGCTCCGACCCTTATGATTGGAGCCTAAATTTGACCCGCTGGATTCCAACCTCAAGTGGAATGCTTTCAATTGCCTTTAGATTATCTTATCCTTTGTGTTCCCCTAAGCATTAAGCAGTTTAGTGGGAGACTGAATTCCTGGCTCCCTTGATCCATAATGTTTTTAGATTTAATGGGATATGGATCTCATTTATTGTGCCAGGCTTGATTTTGCATTTAAATGATTGATTTAAAGCAGAACTAAATAATCAGCCATAGTCCCACGTAAGGACTGATAGGATAAACTTTATCTATTGGGGAATTCACATGCGCAATTTATTTATGTAACTGTTCCGGTTAGTCATGGGTTTTCATGATTGATTTTTTTATTTCAAAACCAGGGTAGAGACATGAGAGGATTGACCAAAACGGCCAAATGCCTTCTTGAAGCGCTGCTAGGAGCTTTTTCTCATGTTGGCGTGAGGGCTTTATGGAGGACATGTAACGAGAGCTTTTGAAATTTGTAGAACAACACAAAAAAGAGGACCAATTTGATGAACTATTCCGAAAATTGTTTAATTTGTGTTACATTTTATTAACGCCGATATGAAAATTTATCAATGCTTTGGGATTATGGCTTGTTCAATGCTTGCAGTAACCCATTCAGTTAAGGCGACCAACCCCTATACCGAAGAAATCAAAAGTTTCCATGAACCAGTGATCGAGGTTTATGAGAATGATCCTTTAACCAAAAATGAGGACCCCATCGAAGAAGTATCCGATGAGGAGAAAAAAGAGCTGCAAAAAAGTCAAGCGAATTTTGCTGACTCATCTTACAGTTCATTGATTAAATACAACTTTGTGTTTTATTTTATTTACAAGCATAAATATGAAAACAGAAGCCAAGAGGGGCTTGAGGGACTCAGTATAGATTAATGATCAGAAGCAATGAAATTGCTTAATTCTTTAAGTGTTATCCGACCTTCGTAATAAGAGCTGCTGAAAATCACGCTGTGTATACCAATCTTTTTTAATTCCTCTATGTCCGCGAGATCACGAACCCCCCCTTTGGCCAGAACATGAAGGTTGGGGAACTGAGCGAGGAGTTCTTCATATAACTCCATTGGTGGCCCTTCGAGCAGTGCTTCCCTAGAAATATCCGTTGTTTTGATGTATTTGAGCCCTCTTTCGTAGTAGTAGGCGATGTGTTTGAAAAGATCAACTTTGGTTTCCTTTAGCCATCCGCCCACTCTAATTTGGTGATCTAAACTATCCGCACCCAACATTATTTTCTCTCGCCCATAAGAAATCATCCAAGCTTTGAATAATTCTGGACGATAAATAGAAACCGTGGAGGCCGTGATGCTGTCTGCACCAAATTCAAAGGCTTTGTTGACGTCTCCATCGGTGTGCAAGCCCCCGGTAAAATTTATTTTAAGAGAGGTGTGACCCGCCAGCGTCTCAAGGGTAGGGTAATTCACAATACGCCCCTTTTTAGCACCATCCAAATCAACTAAATGTAGTTTTTGGATGCCGATACTTTCAAATTGTTTGGCAAGATCGAGTGGGCTTAGGTCATATACTTTTTCCTTTTTAAAATCACCTTTGATCAATCGCGCCATTTGGCCATTATGAATTAATATCGACGGAATGATCTCCATTATGGATAAGTTTATGCGTTGCTCGAGACGAATGATTGAACCTTAATATACAAATATAATAGGTCAATAGCTATCAGAATTGACTTGAATCAATTTAAATCCTTCTCCATGGATCGTAATGATTTTAAATACATCTGTTAATTGAAGATATTTTCGAAGTTTGGCAATGTACACATCCATGCTTCTGGCATTGAAATAGCTGTCATTTTTCCAAATACGCTTGAGAGCTAAGGTCCTATCTACGGTTTGATTTAGATTTTCCAAAAATAATTTCATCAGTTCGTTTTCTTTGGTAGTTAAGGAGATATTGTGCTGATCGATGATTAACGTGTTTTCGTCATAATGGTATCGAATATTTCCAACCACATATTCTTTTGGAAAGGCGGCGGATTTTTTAGAACTGGATCGTCGTAAAATGGCAGTAATTCTGAGCAGTAATTCCTCCATACTAAATGGTTTGGTTACGTAATCATCGCCGCCTATCTGAAATCCTTTTAAGACATCTTCTTTCATAGATTTAGCGGTCAAAAAAATGACAGGAATATCAGCATTGACCGCTCTGATATCTTTAGCTAGTGAAAAGCCATCCTTTTTTGGCATCATTAAATCCAGTAAACACAGGTCATATTGGCCCTCATAAAAAGCGGTGAGCCCGGCCTCACCATCAGTGGCCAAGGTGGTCGTAAATCCCTTTAATTTGAGATATTCCTCAAGGATTTGACCCAGATTAACATCATCTTCAACCACTAATATTCTTGTATTATTCATAATCTAGAGGAAATTTAACTATAAAATTGGTCCCTTTTTTAAGCTCACTTTCCACCTCGATGCTTCCATGATGGAGCGTGATGATCTCTTTGACATAAGCCAGACCAAGTCCAAAACCTTTGATATTGTGCACATTGCCACTGGCCACGCGATAGAATTTCTGAAAAATATTTCTTTGGGCTTCTTTGCTCATACCCATCCCATGATCTTTGATGGAGCAGATGAGCTGACCTCTGATGTTTTGTGTTCGGATCATGATATTGGGGGCATCATTTGAATATTTCAAAGCATTATCTAATAGGTTGAGAAGGACACCCAAGAGATAAGCTTCATCCCCTTTTAATTTGAACTGGGAAGCATTTAATGCCAATTTTAGATGTCCTAATTTACGCTCCATTTGAATAGAAATTTTGTCTACTGCTTGTTGGATAATGGCATGAAGATCCACGGTTACTAAATTTAATTTTAATTCGTTTTTATCGAGTTGTGCCATTTGCAAAACATCAGCTACCTGGCTCTCTAAGCGTTTATTTTCATCTGCAATGATGCCTAAATATTTCATTTTCATGGAGGTCTTCTGTGGAATCGTTGGATCAAGGAGGGCTTCGATGGCCAATCCGATGGTGGAAATGGGTGTTTTGAATTCATGGGTCATGTTATTCATGAAATCGGTTTTCATCACCGAGATTTTTTTCTGCCGAACAATGGTAAAAACAGCATAGCCGAAGCAAATTAAAATAATGAGAATTAACAAAGCTGAGCTAGATAGAGGGAACCAGATTTTACTCATGAGGTACTTCTCTTGACTCGGAAAATCAATGACCAATAAATTGGGCTCATTGGTGACATCGTTGGGGAATAAATTGGTTTTGAAGTGGCTTTGCAACAGCCGTTCATTTGAGTAATCTTTGCTGATTTCAATCAATCGACCGGAGCGCGGGTTGATGATGGCATAATCATAGGGTATATCAATACTCTTTTTCTTTAACTCCGTATGAAGAAGAGAATCCAGCTGATCAGGATCAAAACGATTGGCGAGTCCAATCTTAGGCAACATCATTTCCTCCAAAAGACCCATCATCATATTAGATTTATTGGAGATTTTTTCCAAAATTTCTTTAAGATTTGAATTGAGAGTTTCAGTTTCCGGCCCATCTTTAGGATAAGCAAATTGAATATTGTTAATATTGGATTTGAGCATGTCGAAGAAAGCCTTGCCCATTTGATTGGATCTAAGGGGTGCACCTACCACTTCAAAAGAAAAGTTGAAACTTCCTGTACTAGAGAGACTGTCTTCAAATAGAATCTTTTCTTTCCCTTGAAGGACCTGCCTTTGATTTAGGGGGGGAGTTGCTTGAAATTGAAAGGGTTGAAATCCCCTTGATTGACCTTGAGAGGGGAGATTATTCATTTGCCGGTTGACATAAAATAAGGCCTCTTGTTGTTCTAGCTTCTTAGTTACATTTGACAAAGCCGTCATGACATCGCGTTCAAAATGGTCACGATTGCCAGTGATTACCGTATCAATCCAATACCATTGAAAAGCAATGAGACCGGTTAGCGCAACGCTCATCAGGGCAATAATCCAGCCTAACCTATTTTTACTCATGCATCAAAAGTAGGTAGATCTACACTTTGAGCGCAGTAGATTAACTGTTTTTAACAAAAAAAGTGGACCGAGGGGGCTTAAAAGCGGTATGGGCCAAGATGTGGGAAGTACTGGATTCGAACCAGCGACCCCCGCCCTGTCAAGGCGGTGCTCTAAACCAACTGAGCTAACTTCCCATTTTTAAAAAAAACAGGCTCGGCTTCTCTTTTAAAATCAGATTTCAAAATTAAATAATCGACCGTTAACATCGTAAGAAAGTTAAATGATTATTAACATATAATTTTTCTTTTTGATCGGAGGATACTTTTTAGGTAGGCCCGTAGAACTTGACGGCTGTGAGAATATAGAAAGGGAGGCCTGATTCAATAAGTTTCTTCCATGAAGAAGAGGGTTTCTTTCTTCGAATAAAGGAGTTGGTTATATTTTTCATTTACTTTATCATTATTTTTATATTCTATTGATTGTGTCCTTGTCTTTTCAATATTATCAACCTGCGCTGCTTCGAGACCTCTATACGTGTTTTATATGGACGTTTGCCCAAGCCAATGCTCCCTTACGGTTGTCTTATGAGGATTTTTCTATCAGAATGTTAGAAAAACTAGGGCTGAATGGGGAGATCAGTGGTGTGATGTTTGAGGATGAAGCGCTCATAGGTTTTGTGTTGCAGAGCCGGGCCTATTTTCAAGGATTAGACACCGTTTATAATGGAGGCACCGGTGTCATAGCAGTGTACCGGGGAAAGGGAATCATTCAGAAAATATATAAAAATTTACTACCCTATTTGAGAGAAAGTGGCGCGGAAAGAATTTTACTGGAAGTCATCACGACCCACGCGCGCGCATTGAAATTATATGAGGCTATGGGGTTTCAAAAAAAACAACTGCTGCATTGCTTTAAGGGGTCTGTTATTTTGGATATGGGATTGAATCATCTTGTTTTTCGGGAATCGCAGGATTTTAAATTGGATCGATTTAATACATTTGTTGACTTTTCACCCTCTTTTATAGATGCCAACGAACGTTTAAATGCGAACTGGAAATACGAAAAATTGATAGAGGGTTATCAGGGGGAAACGTTAATGGGCTATATCATTTTTCAAAAACATTTGGGGAGGATATCACAGTTGGGAGTACGGAAGGATTATAGAAGACAAGGTGTGGGAACCGCTTTGCTGCAACATGCCCAGCAGGTATGTCAAAGAGACCTGACCTTGATGAATATCCCCTCTGAAGCAAAGGGCATGTTCAATTTTTTAATAAATACAGGATTGGTCAATAATGTGGATCAATATGAGATGGAAATGAGGTTATGAAGATCGCGTGGTCACAGTTGGTTAAGGAAGTCGAAGGGACAGAACTCTGTCATCATTCAGAAGTAATGATTACCCGGTTGGGTTATGATTCACGATTGATTTCACTATGGGAGGGTTTGCTTTTCGTGGCTCTGAAAAGTGCACGAGCGGATGGGCATGATTTTATTCCTGAGCTTTATGCCCGAGGGGTTCGTTGTTTTGTGGTGGAAAGGCCCATAGAGGTTAAGGCCTATCCCGAAGCCAATATCTTTTTAACGCCCTCGAGTAGGGCCTGTTTACAAGATTTGGGAAGATGGGCGGTCGCACATCACCCCATCCCGCTGATTGCTATTACCGGTAGCAATGCCAAGACCTTGGTTAAAGAATGGTTGGCTACGCTCCTTTCAGAAAAGTTTGTGTTGGCCAAAAGTCCCCGGAGCTTTAACTCTCAAATCGGGGTACCTCTTTCGGTATGGGATCTGTCAGCGCATCATCAAATAGGCATTTTTGAAGCAGGGATCTCTCAACAAGGGGAGATGGAGCATTTGGAAAAAATTCTTCAACCGAGCATAGGGATCTTCACTAATATTGGAGAAGCCCATGATCAAGGGTTTAAAGATTTGGCAAATAAAATTGCCGAAAAAGCAAAATTGTTTGTAGGGACCCAGCAAATCATTTGTCGGCGAGACCATGCCGAGGTTTTTGATTACTTAAAAGGATTGTACCCCAATCGGATATTTGACTGGTCCACTACGGACCCGCAAGCGTGCTTTTATTACGCCCTTTCCAAAAACAGCGTATCCCTTCAATATCAAGGCGCTTGGTATGTCTTTCAATTTCCTTTTTCTTTTGAAATTTGGATAGAGAATGCCCTGCATGCCCTCACAGCAGCCTTACTTTGTGGATTGGATCAAGCGACCCTTCAACAGGGTTTGGATAAACTTAAACCTTTGGAAATGAGGTTGGAAATTAAAAAGGGAATCGATAATTGTTATTTGATTGATGATACTTATAACAACGATTTTCAGGGCCTTACGGTGGCCCTTGACTTCCTAAAACAACAAAAGCAGCGGCAAAATAAGACGGTTATTTTAACAGACATTCAGCAATCTGGGTTGACCGATGCCCACCTTTATAAAAAAGTGAATGAATTATTGGTCAGCCAGAAGATCAACCGGCTGTTTACCATTGGCAAACAAATTGCGGTATTTCAAGATCAGTTTGAGATACCCGTTATTTCTTATCTCACGGTAGCAGATTTTTTATCAAATCAACCTAATTTTCAGGAGGAGATGATTTTAGTTAAAGGGGCAAGAAAGTTTGCTTTAGAACGAATTATTCATCGACTGGAAGCTAAAAAGCATCGAACCCAATTGGAAATCCAGCTGGAAGGGATTGTTCAAAATTTAAATCAATATAAGCAACGGCTGTCAGAAAAGACCAAAATAATGGTCATGGTGAAAGCTTTTGGCTATGGAGGAGGGAGTCTTGAAATAGCCAATGTCTTGCAATTTCATCACATTGATTATTTAGGCGTGGCTTACTTAGATGAAGCCATTGCGCTCAGAAAAAATGGAATTGAGACCCCAATTATGGTAATGAATCCAGATTTAGACCAATTGGAGATTTTTTGTGATTATCAGCTGGAGCCTGAAATTTACAATATGGCGGGCCTAAAGCAGGTAATGAGCTTGGCCTCGAAGCCTAAAATTCATTTAAAAATAGACACAGGCATGCATCGATTGGGGTTTGATCCTAGTGAGGTGAATGAAATCAAGAGTTTGCTTTCGGAGGGCGCTGTAGAGGTAGCGGGGATTTTCACACATTTTTCTATGGCTGATTTGCCCTTGGAGGATGATTTCACCCACAATCAGGTCCGTATTTTTGAGCAATCCTATGGCGCGCTGACCATGGGCGGATCTCATCAACCGCTTAAATATGCTTGCAATTCTTCGGCCATGGTTAGATTTCCTGAATATCAATTTGATATGGTACGATTGGGCATCGGCCTCTATGGATTTGATCCCTCAGGGTCCATGAACCTGGCTCCAGTAAGTGTCTTGAAGACACGGATTTCTCAAATAAAAACAGTTAAAAAGGGGGAGCATATCGGTTATGGTACGGATGGGCGTGCTGATCGCAATGCTACGATAGCCATCGTTCCCATTGGCTATGCTGATGGCTATGCAAGAGTTTTCGGTAAGGGGAGGGGCTTTATGGGTCTCCATGACCATCAGGTACCAACGATCGGGAACATCTGTATGGACATGACGATGCTCGATGTCACAGGTATCAGCTGTTTTGAAGGGGATACTGTGGTCGTTTTTGGTGAAAAACCAACTATTGAAGACTTGGCCGAATGGGCACAAACCATTCCCTATGAGATTCTGACCAGCATAAGTCAACGGGTAAGTAGAATTTTTATTGGCTGAGAAATTATTTGACCGTTCACATAGTATTGATAAGATCAGAAACTTTATTTGATTATATTCATCCTTATAATCTTAGCACTTATGGTCAAGACAGCAATTAATTATTGCATTATTTTCTCTCTTTTGTTCTTTTCATGTCAAGATAAAAAGAGCCCTACGATAGAAGCAGAAACCCCTCAATTTGCCCAATCTAAACAAGGCATGGTGGTGGCCGCACAACCACTGGCTACGACGGTAGGTAATAAAATATTAGAAAGGGGAGGGAATGCTGCAGATGCTGCGGTGGCAACAGGCTTCGCTTTGGCAGTGGTTGAGCCTACGATGAATGGCATTGGAGGGAGGAGTCAAATATTGGTTCGAAAAACGGATGGCTCTTTTCAGTCTTATAATGCCATGACCGAAATACCTGCTAGTTATAGAACACCTGATTCAGTAGTGTCTTCTGGTCATGGTACGATTGCCATTCCAGGGGTAGTTGCGGGTTTGGTGAAATTGCATGAAGCTCACGGATCATTGCCTTTGGAAACACTCATGCAGGGAGCCATTGAATTGGCGACCAAAGGGTTTGAAATTTTGCCAGGAGAGGCTGCTCGACATAAAATGGCCTATGAAAATATACGGGGAAATGTCGGTTTAAGTGCACAAATGCTCAAGGGGGATTCCGTGCTATATCAAGCAGGAGAGCGATTGATTCAGGCCGATTTGTCACAGACCCTTACACGGATTGCCCAAAGTGGAGGCAGAGATTTTTATGAAGGGGAGACGGCTCTTCGCATTGCCGAAGACATGGCAGCTAATGGAGGATTTGTTACGTTGGAAGATTTGGCACAATATAAGGTGTTGGAAGGACGTATGGTGACTACCCAATACCGTGGGTATGAAATTCACTCCATTGCGGCCCCAGCAGGAGGCGGCTTGGTGATCAAGGCATTGAATCTTTTGGAACCCTTTGAGTTATCCCTTATGAATCCTGCTGAATGGGCCCTGGTCATCAATCAAGCCTTGGCTCTTGCTGCGAACAGCAGATATGAAGACTACTATGAACTAGATTTACTGTCCGTACAAGACAAAGAATGGGCAGAAAAGGCGTCTGAAGACTTCATCGTTCCTGAACGGGCCACTGCTCAGGCAGCCGTTTACCATCAAGGGGCACAAAACCTACTCGTAACCAATGTCGACTGGTCAGGAGATACGTGGGGAGAGGACAGTCATCATACCACGCATTTTACTACGGCGGATTGTCAGGGCATGGTGGTTTCAATTACCCAAACCGTAGGCCCGCTTTTTGGTTCTAAGGTGATTACGCCTGGATTGGGCTTTGTTTATGCATCCACGATGGGAGCATATTTATCAGGAACGGATCAAGCGCCAGGTTCACGGCCAAGAACGACCATTGCACCGACCATTGTCACTAAAGATGGGAAAACGGTCATGGTGCTGGGTGCGGCTGGAGGATTAAGAATTTTGTCAGGAATTGTACAAACGATTTCTCGATTTATTGATCAAGGAATGTCTTTACAAGCCGCAGTGTTGGCACCGCGAGTGCATCCCATGTCTGCCTTTGATTCACTATCAGGCAATTATGTGGGCAGAGGGCTTCAAATCAATGCCGAATTTACGCTCAATAATGGTTGGGCCGCGGCAGATTCATTGCTCTGGTTGGGTGCTGGTTTTGAGGTGACGCCACTCGAGCGTTATGGTGCTTTTGCCCGAGTTCATGCTTTGCGCTATGACGAGATGACTCAGCTTTGGACGGGGGTCGCAGATGCGGACTGGGAAGGCACAGCAAAAGGTCCTGTCGAAAGTATTTGTACGACTCAATAGTTATTATTAATGAACGAATAACCCATGAAGGAACCAGAAGCCGTTACTTTGATTGAAAAAGCAAATGCTTGGTTGAAGGCATCTATTAGTATCAGATTGCTGACCATTGGGGTGCTTATTTTGTTGTTGCTGATTCCTGTTTCAATAGTTCAAGATTTAATCAAAGAGCGCCATGAACGTCAAGAGGAAGCCATAAAAGAGGTCAGCGACAAGTGGGGGAGTGCCCAAACCCTTCTAGGATTGGTACTGACGGTGCCTTATACCACTTCTTCCAAAGTCTACAACAACAATGGCGAAATGATCAAATGGGTTGAATCCAGAGCGTATGCCCATTTTTTACCTGATCAACTAAACATTGAGGGTGAAATATTGCCTGAAATGAGGTATCGAGGGATTTACGGGGTGACCGTTTATCGTTCCAAAATGAAGATTTCAGGGATATTTTCACATCCAAATTTTGAGGATTGGAAAATACCCCCAGAAGAGATCCTCTGGGAGGAGGCCTATGTTGCTTTGGGATTGTCTGATTTGAGGGGCATACAAGAAGTAGTAGCCCTACATTGGGGAAATGATATTTATGGTTTTAAGCCAGGGGTTGAATCAGATGAGGTGATTCAAAAGGGGATCAGTACTCGAATTCTTATACCCCCCAGTTCAAATGAACCGTGGGACTTTTCACTTGATCTCAGCATTAATGGCAGCACAAGCTTGAGTATGGTGCCTTTAGGAAAATCAACCCTTGTCGAATTAAAGTCGTCATGGCCAAGTCCAAGTTTTGATGGAGCATTCTTGCCAGATGAGCGAACGATTGATCAGGAGGGTTTTCACGCATCATGGAAAGTGTTAAACTTAAATCGATCTTATCCGCAAAGTTTTAGAGGAACGGTTCAGGGCATTTATGAATCTGCTTTTGGTGTCAACTTATGGGTGCCGGCAGATGATTACCAGCAAACCATGCGGGCTGCAAAATATGCCTCTTTGTTTATAGCCCTCACTTTTTTACTTTTCTTTTTTGTTCAATTGCTCAACGGATTGCGCATCCATCCGGTGCAATATGTGATCGTAGGCTTGGCGCTCTGTGTTTTTTACACCCTTTTGATCGCCTTGAGCGAGCACCTCTCATTTGCCCTCAGCTATTTGATGAGCAGTGTAACCATCATTTTGATGATTACTTTATTTGCCCATAGTTTTTCAAAAAAAAGAAAATTGACTCAAGTCATTGGTGGGATTTTAATCTTGCTTTACGCGTTTATTTATTTAATTATTCAAATTGAGGATTATGCACTCCTTGTGGGAAGTTTAGGATTATTATTCGTTTTGGCCATCACCATGTACCTCTCTCGAAAAATTGATTGGTATGCCTATCCCACTAAATCATCATCCAAAGAATAACATCTGAATAGCTTAAATTAGGAATGTATTTCACCACTAAAATGGCCATTATTTTCTTTGAGGCCAACAAATGTTTCAACTTAAGATGAAAGGTGTTACCGGCCACGCTTTAGCCATCCATTAAGCTTGTAAGGACGAAGAAGTATTTAGGTCAGGAGGAGGGCACAGCTTCAATATGGAGATAAGTGGAATCTCTAAATGGCTTTAACTTTGAAAAAATAGCTATATTGCTTAAGCTAAAAAGTAAGAATTATGCGTGATCTGAAATATTTATTTGCCTATACCATCCCGCTCAGCACCTTTTTTTCTATTTATTTTCAAGGGATGTGGGCATTTAGCGCGGTTTTTTATGCTTTTGTCATCATTCCTTTATTGGAATTTTGGTTGAGGCAATCCAATACGGTTTATTCTGACCAAGAAAAGGAGGACAGAATCAAAAAGAAACTTTTTGATTTGATGCTTTATCTCAATGTACCTATTGTTTTTGGCTTGCTTGGATATGGTCTGGTAACCTTGCATCAAGATGCTTTGTGGACTTATGAAAGGATAGGCATACTGTCTTCTTTGGGGATTTTGTTGGCGACCAATGGGATCAACGTTGCTCATGAACTGGGCCATCGATCATCAAGGTTTGAACGCACCTTATCCAAGCTGCTATACATGCCTTGCTTGTATATGCATTTTTTTCTTGAACACAACTATGGCCATCATAAACATATGGCCACACCCGATGATCCGGCTACGGCAAGATACAATCAACCGCTCTATTCTTTTTGGATCAGTTCGGTGATCAACCAATATAAAAATGCGTGGAACATTCAATTCGGTTTTCTGGCCAAAAAACAAAAATCATTTTTTTCTTTTGACAATGACATGTTGTTTTATCTATTGTTTCAGGGCCTCTATTTAGGGTTGATCTTTGCCTACTTGGGGGCGGATGGCTTACTTATGGGTCTGATCGTGGGGATCAGTTCTTTTTTATTTTTAGAAACGATCAACTACATCGAGCATTATGGCTTGCGACGTGTGGTGCTACCTTCAGGAAAATATGAAAAGATTACGGCTCTTCACTCCTGGAATTCAAATCATATCATGGGGCGCATTGTGTTATACGAGCTTACGCGCCACAGTGACCACCATTTCAAGTCAAATAAGAAGTATCAAGTATTAGAACATAAAGAAGAAAGTCCGCAGCTTCCTTTTGGTTACCCCGCAGCCATGCTTTTGGCATTGGTTCCTCCGATGTGGTTTCGGGTGATGAATGGGAGAATCCCTGCCCAAATGTTGCCTGAGGGCAGTGTTTAAAAACTACAATTCAGTGTATTTGATTGAATAAGCTGAGGGAAATCAGCTAGAGAAATTTTGAAAAAGTCAGCTTTTAGAGCAAATAAAGCACTTTTTTTAAATATAATTAGATTTTCATATATTTGGGTTTTACAACTAAAAACAACCAATTATGAAAAAACTACTTATTTTATGTACCGTATGGTTCCAGGTGAATGTTGCCTTCAGTCAAAACATAGTCCTTGATTTTTCCTTTGTGGATGCAAAAAATCCAGGAGTTTATGACGCCCATTTAAATACCTATTTCAAAGTATACAATCAAAAGCTAATCGACGATGGACAGATATTGGGATGGCACGCCTGGAAGGTGATCAATGGCCCTCAAGAGCCCTTTACCCATGTGGTCGTTTCTATTTATGATTTAGATAAAATGGATGATGATTATACCTCAGATACTTGGGCAGAGCGGATGCCAAATATCACGCAAAGCCACAGAGAAATGATTGGGCAAAGTATTGGAGAGAACCGAAAAATTGTCGGAACCACGACTGTAGTCAATGTCGCAGAGGTTTTACAAAAAGGGGTCACTGAATATCCTGATATTGTGGTGATGAATTTAATGAAAGCCAAGCATGGAAAATACAAATCCTATGAAGACTTAGAAAAATCGTTGACGCCTTCAATACCTGACAATGCTTCCCGAAAAGGATGGAGTTTGGCCAAAAGAATTGACCGAATAGGTACAGAAATGTCTTGGACTCATTTTACCGTAGATTGGTATGATACCTATTCTGATTATCTCAAAGAGGCTTCACAACCTTCACAAGATGCTGATAAAACCTATGAGAAAATGATGAAATTGAGAGATCTAACGGATCGGGTCGTTTTAGAAAAATTCATCTTTTTAAATAAATAAACTTAAGCTACTCTAGACCCTTTATCAAGCTTAAAATGGTGTACGTCAACGAAATCTTAGATCCTCAATGGTCATAAGAAGGGGGGTGTATCTTCAAAAGGAGAAGGAGCAGTTATTTTAATTAAAATCACTTAATGAATAAAATTATGAAAAATTTATTTTATCTATTTTTTATTAGTTGATTGCCATTTCTTGCAATCAAAAACCATCAGAAGCGCAAGCTCCTGAGGCAGAAGCACCTAGTCTTTATATAGAATGGTACGGCGATAACGAGGTCGCCAATGAAATGGTGACTCGCGGAATGGGACATATTATGAATGTTGAATTTGACAAGGCATTTGTATTTTTTGAAGCAGCCACACAGCTTGACAGCACCTTATTTGGACCACATGTCATGTTGGCCCAATTCTCTAATGCAAATTCTGAAAATCAAGAATTTCATTATGCAAGAGCCAAAGTCTTGGCAGCGGACAAAAACGTCAACTCAAAATTATTTGTTTCCCTTTTAGACGAAAAAAACGAAAAAGGAAAGAGGCAAGTTTTAGGTGCTGACAACCATATAATTTGGAAAAAGATGTACGAAAATGAGCCTAGAGGGGGATTCATGAGGTACTGGTACACTTTTGGGATGACAGCGGAAGAAGGAGCAGAAGATGCGTTGCTCAAAATGTTGGAAGATTTCAAAAGTGAAGGGAGAAACTACAGCGCAGTGTTGAATAATCTGGGATATTTCTACATGAAAAATGGAAATATGGACAAAGCCAAGGAATATTTTGAAAGGTATTGCCAGACTCGGCCAGATGGTTATAATTCTCATGACTCTATGGGAGAGTATTATTTTAATAATAAGGACTATGAAAATTCGCTATTACATTATCAAATGGCTTTAGACAACTATCCAGCAGCTAGTAATGCCAAAACAATGATTGCCGAGATTATGGCTTTAATGAAATAAATCATAGTGGGACCATTTGATAAGTCAAGGGGTTCATTGGAAAATAAAAGAAAGCCCTTCAATAGAAGGGCTTTCTTTTGATATGGAATATTAATAGCACCCTATTCATCAGCTAAGTACAAAGTGTTGGGATCTCAAATATTACTTTGAAAAATAAAATAAAATAAAATTGGGGAAAGAAATCGGAAATTTAATAAGTTTGATAACAAAGCATAAATACAATGGCAGAAGAAAAAGAGAATTTCCAGTTGGATAAAAAGTGGTTGGGGAAAGGTCAGATCATCAGTTGCATCATCAATCAAGAGGGGTATATGATTGCGTTGGCCTATGATCATGATAAAGTGGTAGAGTACAACAGTCGCTGGCTTGAAAAAGAAGAATCCTCATGGACTGAGGAAGGACTTTTTAGTGTGCCCTCAGAAAGTCCATTACCTCCATGGGTCATCTTGGAGACCAAACAGACAGATCATTTCATCATCAATGAAGCTTGGTTGGGACGCAGATTGCTACTTACCTACCAGACCAAAGACGGGAAGGCGCAATCTTACAACCACGATAAATACCATCTCAATCATAAAGAATTAATCACCAACCAAAAAGGTTGGGATGCGACTAGGATCTTTAGTGATCCCAATAAGGGGACTATACCTAAGCTGAAAAAGTGAAGCTCATTGATCGGAGGAAAACCCTCTCCAACAGTTTAAGAGGTAATGCTTTGTAACCCTGTAATGACCCCTACTATTTGATGCCATCACCCTCCTATGAAAAAATTAACATTCAAATATCTACTTGAATTTGTAGTGATTGTTTTGGGCATCTCTGTCTCATTCTGGTTTGATAAATATCAAAACAGAATCGAAGACGCAAAAAAAGAAAGGGTGGTTTTTAGTGATCTCAATACAGAACTTCGAATCATCTCAAGTATGATTGAAAATAGAAGGGCCGCCTTTTTATTTGATATCCAGATCATCAACAGTTTAATTCAAAACTCCACTAAAGACAGCATTCAATATAATTATGACGATTTACTCACAGCAGTTACGGATTGGAGAGGATTTACTCCGAGTGAAGAAATATATACTTCCTTGAAATATGATGGAGGTCTAAAATTCATTACGTCAATTGAGATTAAAGCAGCCATTGAAGCATTTTATCATGGAACTAAGGCAGGGATTCTTGCCAATATGGAAGATGAGGTAATGGTTCAACGAGAAATACTAAAATACCTTCAGTATAACCATCCTCAGATGCTACTCATGGAAAACGACATCATCAAATCAGAAGCAGAAAAAATAGCCCTGTTTAAAAGCGTTCTTAACAATGATCCTACCCTTCAATCTCTGCTAATATCAAAACTGCGTTTCATGGGGAACAAAAACAAGGGCATGCAGAACTATAAAAGGAGTCATGAGAACTTGGTCAGGCTACTCAACTAATTTCTTTTGATCTTGAAGGAGAACAAAGAACATTGTATCTAAGCCATTAAGGCCAAAATCTTTTAATTTCAGAGGAGAAAAGCCTTTCTTTTTGACGGTTAGGTAGGGGAAATACAAAAACCAACAAACGACAAACTTTGTTAACACAGTTCTTATTTTTTGGAAATCAAAGGCAAAGTTTTTCCAATAAGATGTTTGAAGGTTCATACATAGTCCCTTTTGAACGGGTTCCTCCGTCCAAAAACAGCGCGGTAAAAGCATAAGTGCCTCTTAGCGCTACAACTTTTCCTTTATCAACTTCTCCAGTCAGTATCACTGATAAAAAAGCAGGTTACTTTGCTATAAGATAGCCGGTAGAGGCGAGTATGCTCACCTAATGTTGATAGAGCGGGAAGGTGATTTTTTTCTTGATCAGTAGCATTAAATTGCAGATCAAGTTTCGGAAGTCAGCTGGGCCCTTAGAAAAAAGGGATTTCTTATTAAAACGATTATTCCTTAATTAAACGGCGAAAGAGGGGGGTTGACCTTTAACTATTTAACAGGCAGGGGTCTTATTTCCTCAAGGATTAATTCCACTTCTAATTTAAACTCCTTACTAAAGACATGACTTTGATTGTCCCACATCTTAAGGACTGTAGGATCATGCAATAATGATTTAATAATCCTCCTGTAGGCAAGCCAATCACTTTGCTCAAATAAGCCAATTCGATATTGATAAAAAGAGTTATCGAAATCTCTGAAATTAAACATATTATACAGATTTACATTGTACTGTTCGTAACCATCTAACGGTAAATTATTATCATTTTTGTACAAGGCATAGGGAATTATTTCTTCATCCATCTGTACTCTATAGATTTCCATATCTGTTTCATTTAGGGCTTGCCTAATGGTAGCTTTTGCGAGTTGATTGCTTTGCTTTGCTTCAATTCCAAGAAAGATAAGTGAGGCGACAATGGCACCTACACTAATTAGTTCAATGATTAATCTCATTCTATGTTCCATGTTTTTTTGTTTTAATGTATTTAATGAGGGTAGGGTCAAAACCTGATCAGGTCTAACCGCCATGAGTATCCGTAGTTTTGAAGGTCATTATGGGGGGATAAAAATTTGTTTTCAAATTTATATAAGTGAGGCATTTTTTCTACGCTAGACAAGATAAACAGGTTGTATGAAGCGCCAAACCTTTTAAGAAAATTTATAGCTTGGCCTTAGGGGTTCAATCCTGGGGCCTCAATGCGTTCTCCCTTATTTAGACTTGGGCCATTCTCATCAAATTTATTTCCATCAGCTCATACACCTTGTGGGGTGTCTCCGATGCGCACTTTTTTGTATCAATTATTGGTTGCCCAATAATTCCTAGGTATTTTTTTGGATTCCTCTTTTCCATTGTAATATTTTTAGGTACTCACCCATTTGCTGATATAGGGGGATATTTCTTGTCAATTTTACTGCCTGAAAATGTAATGCGTGCGATCACGAAATTCTTTAAAATCGATTTTACTGCCCTTGTCTTTGTATGTCTTGTAGTTTTTATCACCAGCGCCGAAGGGATGATATGATCCTGGCCTGCTGCAATAAACTAAAAAATTAGATCAAATCAAGAAGATCCATTCCTCGGGCATCTAAACCCACCTGAGCAGCTATTTCACGATTGTACTCTTTTATTGCGCCATTAGAGGGTAAAAAGTCTAATCAATGCTCAAACACCTAAACCACCTAAAGTAAAGTAATAAAGGATCCGTGTCACCATCTTATGCAAGGATCCATATGACCCACCTAAAAATAAAAACAACAACCAAATATGGGTAAGATGAGCTTTTCGACTTGGTTATGCCAGAAGTTTTTCTGAATCCATCTTGATATAAGTTCATTTTACGCAACAAGGGATACATTTATGGGGATTTGGTCATCGTTCGGATCCGCTTCGTGTAGTAGAGGGCGGTTGCTAGCCTAAGGGGGATGTTATTTTCCATAAAAAAATAATGATTATTATTGCTTTATATGAAACCTATAATAATGATTTCCTTTTTGTTGATAGGATTTTTCGCGCGTTCCCAATCGCCCCAAGCCACACGTTTATTCAATTTTGATTTTGAAAAGGAGCTCATCACCATAGATACCGTAATCAGATTTGAGGGATTATCAAAAAAGCAAATTATTGATTTGAGTTCTGATGGGCTCATTGATGCACTAAAAAACCCATCTTATGCACGTGAAATGGAACGTGATGATAGACTTGTAGGGGCGTCTAGTTTTGAATTTTATGCGTCTTTCAGCATGGACAGGGGGATAGATTTTAGGATAACTATTTTAGCTAAAGATGATAGCGCAAGAATGATTATTGAAAACATTGAAAGTTATCGGCTTCAGAAAAAAAGGAAGGGAGCTTATGGAAGGCAATCCAGCACCATAACCTCTGCGATTGAGTTGTATTATTGTCGAGGAAAACATTTAACTAGTAAACGCATGCTCGAGCTACAAAACAGGGTTGAATCTAATTTTATCGACGTAATTGATTCTTGGAAAAAAAGCATTAATGAGCCACGGGTCCTTTATGATGATTGGTGAAGTATGCGCACCTTTAGATGTCAGGGTAAATAACGATGAGTAAACCAATTAGAACTTACTATAAAGGGTAATCGCTTCTAAATACGAGACTAAAAAGGGGAGGATATTTCCCTCTCATATTATGAAAATACCCTCCCTAGATGAAAAACCAACAATAATCATGAGTACAACGAGGGCTCGGATGATTAAGTGTTTTAGAAATATTTAATGATAGCCTAGCTGCCTCATCCCAACCATGGGATGTGATCGAACTTAACGACCTCTAACCGTGAGATTGCCCAAACGTATGCCTAAGTTGAGGAATACAAAAGGATTTAATCCTTAGTTCGCTAAAAATATAATTTCCATTTCAGCCATGTCATACATTTTCCTTGAAGCCATGCCCATTTCTTGAACTTTTTGTTCAATGAATGTGGGTTCTTCAAAAGCATATTCCATCCCTGTTGGATTTTGAAAAACAAAGTGGGTTAAGTTTTTATAGGAATTATCGCTAGATGATTTGACCCGAGCGAGCCCCCACATTCTCAAACCTCCTTGCTCTATAATCTTACTCCATATGGGCATAAAAAATCCGAGTTCAAATTGTTCATAATCCTCATTCAAGGCCTCCATGGGGGCCATGTTGATGGCATCGCCAACTTGAGGTCGGTAGTTGGGTGTTTGATAGATGTTTTCGATGACATAAGTTCTTGCCGATTCTTTGGGATTGGTGCTCATCATCTTGTCAATATTCTTTTTTGACATTTTATTTTTGTAATGGGAGTAGGCATAATTGGGATAGGCCTTCCAGCTATCTGCTTCCATCTGGGCTTCATCTTTGTAGATATTAAACACCAAATAATCAGCTACTTTTTTCTGTGGATCAATTTCTTGCAAATTCCCTACGGACTACAGTGAAGCCACTTAAGTTACTGTTAATCAGTATTTTAGGTGGCTTTTTTAATGCCTACTGTTGTAGGAGCTGTGGTAAATATCTTTTTTTCTCTCATTTTATCCTTTAACGGCTTTAACACTTCCCAAACTACCAGTTTTTGTCATATTTTGTTCTATCCTGAGTGATTTTTTCTCAGGAGAGACATTTCATTGTGTATTAACAAGTTTTGCTAAATCCAGTCTAAAGCGATCCTTTTTGAGGTCATTTATTTTGGATAAAAGTAAATTTTTTAATTAAATTTTTAATAAATAATATGTTTACAATTACTTTAGATACAGAAGGATTCGAAACTCTCAAATATGAGATCAAGAATGAATTAGCCTCAGAATTAAAAGATATATTCTCCTCTCAAGAGGAAGTTTTAACAAGAAGTGAAGCAGCTCAGTTTTTAAAAATATCAAAACCGACACTTGATAAATTAGTTGCCAAGGAAGTAGTGCCATTTATGATATTAGGAGATCAAAAAAGATTTATAAAATCGGATCTTTTAAACATAGGCAGATC
>CAJQKV010000024.1 GCA_905479015.1 uncultured Cyclobacteriaceae bacterium | reverse complement strand
TCCTTGACCTGTAAATTATTTCAACCTTATCAAACCATTTAACCAAAACCAACACATTCTAAATATGAACCCATGAGTTATATGAATTGTTATATAATTTAGAGTGATCAAAACAGACAGATGAATGAAAAAAAAACCGAGCTTACCTATTTATACATGTATATTTTTCTTAGTGGTTTTTTCAAGTTGTCAATCATCTTCTGAAAAACAGAATGAACGTCCTCAAATAGATTCATCCTCAGTATCTCAAAAAGTAAGTATCCAGGATGTAGAAGAAGGAATTCGAGCCAATATAGATGCCAAGACCAAGGCAGGTGATGGTTATTTCACCTTTTGGAATGATAGTATAGAGCTAAGTTTGAAATTGGTCAGGGTACATACAGAATACCTATCTGTACTTGGAACCAATGAATTTTTCGCTTGTGTAGATCTTGCCACAGAAAATGGAGACGTCTATGATGTAGACTTCTTTCTTGAAGGCACTGTAGGTGAAATGAAGGTAACCCAGACAGATGTTCATAAGCTCAATGGAAAACCGTATTATGCTTGGAAGCAAGTTGATGACGATATCTGGTATACGGTCCCAGTAGAGAATGCAGGTGCCGAACTCTTGGGTGTGATTGAAAGTGCTGATCGTTTTACGTTCACTTATGAAGTGCAACTGCCTGAATTAAGTGAATCCGCAGAGATTTGGCTCCCTCTAGCGCAAAGTGATTCTTTCCAGAAAGTTGAAATCTTATCCATTGATGCGCCTGTTGAACATCAGCTCCTTACCGAGGGTGAAAATCAGAATAGTATTCTTTATCTTAAACTTATGAGTAGCCACGCTCATGATAAAATTATGATACAATACCGAGTACAGAGAATTGAAAAGTCAGCCTATATTGAGGAGACTTTCAATCCTAAAAAATATCTTAAGGCTACCTCTTTAAACCCTGTAGGAGATCGATTTGAAGTGATTTCTAGTACCATAATTGAATCAAAACAGGCAGATACACCGCTGATGAAAGCTAGGGCTTTGTACGACTATATTATAGACAATATGCGGTATGCCAAAGAGGGTATTTATGGGACAGGTGATGCCAATTACGCTTGTGATTCTAAATCCGGTAATTGCACAGAATTTCACTCATTTTTCATCTCGCTTGCCCGTTCGGCAGGAATACCGTCTCGATTTGCCGTAGGCGCATCAATACCATCCGAGCGAAATGAAGGCGGGATAGATGGTTACCATTGCTGGGCAGAGTTTTATGCGGAAGGAAAATGGTGGCCTGTAGATATTAGTGAGGCCAATAAATATACGCCATTGGCCACTTATTATTTTGGACATCACCCTGCCAATCGAATTGAATTCAGCCGGGGCAGAGATCTTAGGCCTGATCCATTACCTCAATCAGGTCCTATCAACTTTCTAGCTTATCCAATATTTGAAATTGGAGGTAAGCCCACCTACGTTGAAACTACTTTTTCATTCAAAAGAGCAACGTCCAAAATATAATATTTTACTTATTCAGGGTGCTCAGATTCTGAAGAATCATCTGAAGGATGCTCATCTGCCGCGGCATCATCGGAGGGATGTTCGCTGCCCGAGCTGTCATTATCTGATGGATGCTCACTACCTGAGGCATTCGTTGCTAAACTATCCGAAGGGTGCTCACTATCATTTTCTGATGGATGCTCAGTGCTGTCAGTAGATGTAGCTTCTACTTTATCTGTACTTTCTGCCTCTTTTTTTGAAGGTGTGCTGCAAGAACTTGCCGATACAAATATGAAAAAGGAGAGTATCCACAGTCCACTTATCAGGGTTTTCAGCTTATTAGAATTGACGATCATAACTTTAGGGGTTTATTTACAATGAAAAATAAAAGTAAAAATAAGAAATTAATATCTTTTTAGCGGCCCTTCATATAAATAATTCCTGATTTGCAGTGTTTAATAACTCAATTCAGTTGTTTTCTGAAGGGAACTTCATCGCATTGGAACCTTTTGATTTTAGCTATGTCTCATGATATTTACAGAGATGGAAATTTTTTAAATCATTAAATTGATGCCATTTTAGATGGAGGGTTATAAGATAGACCCATTATTATTTTGAAAAGCGTGACCCTACTCTATGACAGGAATTGTACCAGTAAGTGCTTGATTTTTAAGGTTTTGAGCACTAATAGAGATAGATTAGAGATGAGATGAATCAGGAGCGCCTTCCCTCAACTCACTCAATTTCTGCATTGACTCCCACCAAGGCAGATTATGGATAGGATCACCAAACGTCAAAGTTTCTCCTAACTTAGGAGTAACCAATGAAACCTTTTTTTTAGAAGCATATTGAACGGCCAAGTTGATCGGTTCATACCAGTCATGATTGGATAAATTAAACGTACCCCAATGGATGGGAAACATTATTTTAGTCCTTAGGTCTAGTGCTGCTTGGACCGATTGCTCGGTATGCATATGGATGTCTCGCCATCCTAGATCTTCTCCATAATCACCGATTTTAATAAAGCTCATCTCAATAGGTCCAAAGCGTTCTCCAATGACCCGAAAATGATCTCCATAACCTGAATCACCACTATGATAGATGTCATGGTTGGGACTGGAGATGACCCAAGAAGTCCATAATGTAGCATTATTCAAGCCAGTACGGCCCGAATAATGTCTTGCTGGCGTACAATGAATGGTGAACTCATCTAAGGTGAGACTTTCCCACCAATCCATCTCATTGATTTGGGTTGCTGAGATGCCCCATTCAATGAGATGGGCTTTGATCCCAATGCCTACATAAAATTGGCTACCCGATGCAGCCAGTACTTTAACCGTTTTCATATCTAAATGATCAAAATGATCATGAGAAATGGTAACGATATCAATCGGAGGTAATGCATCCATAGGTAAGGGAGATCGATTAAATCTTTTGGGCGCTATAAATTTTATGGGAAAAGCATGATCGGAGAGCATGGGATCCGTAAGTATTCGTTTACCATCCATTTCGATAAATACAGTAGCATGACCCAACCAAGTAGCCCTTATGCCCGCTTTGACCGTATCAGCTACATCGGGAATCTCCATGGGAAATGGACCTGGCGGTACACGAACTTGATCCCCTAGTAGATCCCCTATATTTACCATTATGCCATAAGGCATGTCGCCCGGTGAGTTTTGAAAGTGATCGCCATTAAATGAGTGGGAAGACCGTGCTTTGACAGAACTCTCTTCGTCCATGACTCCTCCAAATTCTGTCCCACTTAAAACCCATTGAACCAGTACATAAGCCAATAAAACAATACCAGCAATAGCTAAAAGAATGACCTTTAAACTTTTTTTCATTGTACAAAAATAGCAAATGAGCGCAACATCCATCGCCTGATTCATTAGTACCCAAAATATTCCATTTTACCCTTGGGGGCTGGCAACTAAATTGATAAGCTTAATCAGTATTAGAAGAGACTATTCAGTAATTACAAATTTATGGCTCACACTCTTTCCTGTAGTTTGACTCATCATCTTTACTACGTACAGGCCTGGCTTTAATGATTTTAGTGAAAGATGATTGTTTTCAGGTATTTCATCACACATGAGCCTTGAACCATCCATGGATACGATAGAATAATAATCATATTCAGAAGGATAGAATTTAATGAATGCTTTTGCAGGATTTGGATAAAAATAAAGTTCACTATTTAGTGAAAATCCAGTTATGACCTCTGCAAATTCAAACCAATTGAGATTAAATTCTCCGGCTCCAAGTATTTTTAGGCGGAGCGTATAAGATCCAGCAGGCATCACTGCATTTGTATAAATGGTTACCCAATCTTGCCATCCTCCAGTTACAGGTGTGCTAGTAGTGAAAATCTCACTTTCAACAGAATCCACTACTGAATAAAAGCCTAATGATCCTTCAGCTGAGAGCGAGGCAACTCTCAATTTCACACCAAACTCTGTTTCTTGAGGTACATAAATCAAATAATCCGCATAATCTCCAATATTTACGTAACCGAGATTAAGTCCACCGCCCTCATCTGTAGAAGATTCTGTCTGGAACCCAGACATGTTTATAAAATCCTCTGCCTGAATGACACCTGGAAGCACGAACTGAATAGGTAAATTATTTAGAACAGATAAATTAGTAAACGCTCCTAATATTTTTTCCGACTGAGAGGTAATGGTACTACCCGAATAACTTAATTTAACCTCATCTGAATGCATTAAATTTCCGGATAATTCCAATATTAATGTTCTTGTTTTGTCTTCCGCCTGAAACACGGTGTTGATAGACCTTATCTCTCCATTTACCGTTGCTGAAAATAAACCAGCTGCATTCGCTAAAGAGCCCCCTTTTATTTTGTCATTTAATACAAGCGTTATTGATTTTTGATCTTCAAAAGTGGTTCCAGTAATAGCAGTAAAAGGAGCCGTATTTGTAGCTGCTGTTATATCAAATGTGATATGACTGATGTTGAGAGGTATGTCATTGTCGACATGATATTTCAGTACATGCCTCCCCGCTTCTAGATAGATATTTTCAATAGTGAGGCTATCAAATATCGTCCAACCACCCGTACTGTTACCTGTAGTTATGGGTGTGATATCCTCCCCGTCCATTGATAAATGAAAATTACCTCCACGCTCCTCTGAGGCTACATGAATACTCAAGGCATAGGTAGCAGATTGCGCAATATTAACAGTATAATTCATCCACTCACCCGTATGAGTAAATCCTACATGGTAACCATTACTATTGAACAAATCATTAGCTTCAATATCTACGCCATCGTTTCTATAAGCCCAACCTGAATTCCACGCTTGCCATTGACCTGATGATAATTGATAATTGGCTGCGTCTACATCATAGTAAGCAATACCATTTCTTCCCAAATCATAGTCAGACAGGTAGATGGTCCCTGGGATACTCTGAAGGGCATAAGGCAATGTTTCCTCGGTAGTCGGTTGTCTCATAAGTGCATCTATGACATCAGGTCTGTAGGTATTATTGGTCACGAGTAAATTCTCTGCCAATTGCATGACCGCGTTAAAACTCTCCTCTTCAGAAGGCTTTGGTCCTTCTCTTTTCCAGTAGTCCAAGATATCTTGATAGCCTGGATTTATCGTGATACTATATGGACTGTTAATACTTTCCATCTTCCTCATGGTCCACCATGCCCAACCTATATTGTGCTCTTCAAAAAGGGCTACAGCATCTGTAAACCAAGTGTTGGAGTTTTCTCCAGATTCGCCCATCCACAAGGGGATATCATATTGTTCCCTCAAGGGAATAATCCAGTCAAGGTCATCTAGTGAACTCCAGTATTTATGGAAACTATAAACCATATTATCGTCCCATGGAGGGGTTAAACCCGTAAAATCATTTGCGAACCAGTTCCCCTCAATAAATAGAACATGTTGATCTCCAGTAGCTCTAATACTATCCGTAATTTCTTCATATAAATTTCTCAAAAGAGTGCCGCCAGGAAGGTCCCAATTGGTTTCATTGATCAAGTCATATCCACCTATCCAAGGTTCATCTTTGTATCTTTCTGCAATTTTTTTCCAAAAAGCCACCGTTTTATCTTGGTTGTCTTTACTCTCCCATAGAGAAGGTTTGGAATTATCATAATCTGAAATGTCAGCATTGTAACCTTGACCCCCAGGAGCGGCATGAAGGTCAAGAATAAGGTACATTTCGTTGGAGGCACACCAACTAAGAAGACTATCTACCATCTCGAAACCCTTTCCAAGCCATGTATGGTTACCCGATACGGGTTCATCCTCGATAGGAAGTGTAAAGAGATTGTAGTGCATGGGCAGACGTATACTATTGAATCCCCAAGCAGCTAAGGAATCCACATCGCGTTGGGTAAAATGATTGGCCAGCCATTGATCAAAAAAGAGGTCTGTCTTTTCGACACCCATCAATTTGATAAGCTCTGACCTGATTTCATGTTGAGTTCCAGCAAAGCCTGCCGTTTTCATCATATATCCTTCCATAACCATCCAACCACCTGGCCCCAAGCCTCTGAGCAAAACTTCCTCGTCTTCACTATTGACAATGACTTTTCCCTTTGCTTTGAGCCACTGACTAGAGGCCGAATAAGTAAGAATGAATAAGAGTAGTAAGAGTATTGCTTTCATTTTAATTTTTATTTATCAAATTAATTTAACTGATCAGACAGATGAATTATAATCTCAAAAACTTGTTTAGAGTTTTGAGAATTTTAGTTTAATGAAATGAAATCATTAAACTAAAAAACAAGCTTAAAAAAGGGTGTTCTTGAGCATTTATGTAACGACCTTAACAAAAATAAAATTATTGCCGTTAGTATCTATTAAACTGGATACTACATATACTCACGACTTCACTTAGTTACTTTCACAATACCTCACAAATATTTACAAAATATTAATTTTTATTTAGATTATGCATTATTTTACAACCAGTTAATACACATAATGCATAAAAATTCTACATGTAGACCCGTCTTGATGCGTAAATGTCATTTCGGTTCTTTAGCTCTTTTGATGTTTTTCGAATTTCACTCTATAGTTTCATTAGGGCAAATTACTTCAATAGGCTTTCCATTAATAGAACATTTTTCTCCTGAGGATTACCATGCGGGCATCCTCAATTATAAGATTAAACAAGATCATCGAGGTTTCATTTTAGTCGGAAATAATAAGGGCATTCTAGAGTATGATGGAGATCAATGGCGAAAACATATCATTAACGGCAACGATAGGGTCAGATCTATATTTCCAGCGATTAATGGGAAGATTTATGTGGGTACACAAAATGAGATTGGCTATTTATGGCCCGATGATAAGGGTAAATATACGTATCACTCTTTGAAGTATTTAATTCCAAAAGCCCATAAAGAATTTGATGACATATGGAATATTTTCCCTTTCGAAGAGGGCATTGCGTTTGCCAATGTAAAGGGAATACTTCACTATGCGAATGATCAAATCACCTTTACCCCTTTTGTTAAGTTAAACGTCCAATCATTTACGATAAATGATAAAATTTATAATCAAGTAATGGATCAAGGATTACTTTATCTTAATAACGATAAATGGACACTTACCAATCAAGGATCCTTTTTTGCAGATAAAGAAGTACGAGGTATGTGTACCTACAACGAACGTTTTGATCTGATCAGCACCTATGATCAGGGTATTTTCCTAGTAGGAAGGCATGAAGTCATACCTTGGGCACCCGATTTCACAACGATATTTTCTCAACATGAAATTTTAGTCACTAAACGCTTAAGAGATGGTTCTTTTGCGATAGGTACCCATACGGATGGTCTATACCTCTTGAATGCAGAGGGTTCCTTAATCCATCATTTTACTGAGAAGAAAGGGCTTAACTCGAAAGCTGTACATGATGTTTTTGAAGATTCATTCGGTAATCTATGGGTGGGGCAAAATAATGATATTGCCAAAATCGAATGGAATGCTCCCTTTCGATACTTAAACGATAAAATGGGCTTATCGGGTACGGGCTATGCAGCGCTTACCACCACTGACTATACTTATCTAGGAACCAACAATGGACTTTATAGCATTTCGCACAATGAAGAAGAGGAAGCCAGACGGTTAAAAAAAATCAAAGGTATAGAAGGACAGGTTTACAGCATTCAAGACATAAATGGCGATATTTTGGTAGGTTGCCATGTGGGGGCTTATCAAATAAAAGGAACCCAAGCCATCGAAGTATCTGGAGGCGTGGGTTGGTGGACATTCGCAGGTACAGATAATCCTCATATAGCCATTGGAGGTGGTTATGCTGGATTATTTTTAATGCGAAAGCAACAAGGGGATTGGCGGGTGGAAAAATACTTATCTGGGTTTTCAGAATCAAGTAGAATCATGGCCTTTGATCAGCATAAAACCCTTTGGATGAGTCATGGGTATAAAGGCGTTTACGCTTTTAAATTCACAGAAACCTATGACAGTTTGACGGCTATAAAACGCTATGACCAATCGAATGGTTTTCCTTCTAGTTTAGGAATAAACGTTTTTCAAATTAATGGAGAAAATATCTTTACCACCACTGAAGGAGCTTATCGCTATGACAACACGGAAGACAAATTCACTCCTGATAAACAGGTCAATGAGGTTCTGGGTTCAAAAACTAATATTAAATATCTATTAGAGGATAATTTCGGTGACCTTTTCTTTATCAGCGATGAATATTCTGGAATGTTGAAAAATACGGATTGGAAATATGAACTTGATAAACGGACTTTTAATAAAATTCACGGGCTCTTTAATGATGACTTGGAGAAAATAGCGATTCACTCAGACGATGAGATATTATTCGCTGCTCGTGAGGGGTTTATTGTGTACGACAAATCCTATATTTCACCCGTTGATAAAGCATTTGAGGTAGTCATCAGGAAAATTACCTTATTAAATACTGATTCAATACTTTTTGACGGTAATTTCATTTCAAATGATGCACTTGTTAAGCATCAACCTAAAGCAAGTATTCCAAGTATCGACTATGATGATAATGCCATTCACTTTAGCTTCTCGGCACTCGAATATGATGAGACACCTCCGATGTTCAGATATCGACTGAAGGGCTATGAAGAAGAGTGGTCGCTCTGGACGAGTACCCACCAAAAAGAGTACACCAATTTATTTGAAGGAAAATATGTATTTGAAGTTGAGTCAAAAAATGCGGTAGGCAAACTTTCTGACATCAGTTCCTATAGGTTTAACCTTCTCCCTCCTTGGTATCGGACCACGCGGATGATTCTACTTTATTTATCCTTGATTTTTGGATTTTTATTTTGGTTTATCTATTCAAGTAGAAAAAATAAAAAAATCATTTTTAAGCAAGAAAATGCGCTGATCACTCAAGACCGAGAATTGAAAGAGGTATCCGAAAAATCAAAAGAAGAAATTAATCAACTGAAAAACGATAAACTCACTACAGAAATCCGTCACAAGAAAAAGCAATTGGCCAGTACCACGATGCACTTGCTCGATAAGAATAAATTCCTTCAAAACATACAAAGTGCTATCAATGAATTAATGCAGAGCCCCGAAGGGAATAAGATTAAACCCAAACTTAAACGGATCGTCAAAGAAATTGAAAATAACAAAAACGAAGAAAACCATTGGGATAAATTTGAATTGCACTTCAATGAAGTAAATGACGGATTCACCAAAAAGCTCATCTCACAATTTCCGAATATCAGTTCCTCAGAAGTTCGATTGTCGGTCTACCTTAAAATGAACCTGAGTACAAAAGAAATTGCAAATTTGAGTCATGTAAGCACTAGAGCTATTGAAATGTCACGCTATCGGTTGAGAAAAAAACTAGAGCTAAAAAAAGAGGTGAATTTGATTGATTTTTTAATGAAAATCTAATAAGTATTTAGACAATAATCATGATCCCATGCATCCATCATTCAAGGGCGTATTTTTACAATTCCTGCCAAAAAGAAAGATTCAATGCCCCCCCAGGAAAATATACTTTTTCAAATATTTTTTTTCAGTCAGTTATCAGCTCAAAAAAATTAGTCATAGTATTGAGCCATTTGATGATTGAATAGTACTTTTACTGCATGATCATAGTAGTTTCCCCAGCCAAAAACCTTGACTTCGCCTCAAGATACGATATTCAGGTGACGCAGCCCAGACTCTTGGAATGCACCCATGAACTCATCACTACCTTACGGAAAAAATCGGTTAAGGATATTGAAAACTTGATGGGTATCAGTACTTCTTTGGCAACATTAAACGTTCAGCGGTATCATGATTTTGAAAAGGATCCTTCTGTAGAGCATACTCAACCTGCCGTTTTTGCCTTTAATGGAGATGTCTATCAAGGCTTACAAGCGCCTACATTTGATGCTGAAAAAATCAATTTTGCTCAAAAGCATCTTCGAATTCTTTCTGGTTTATATGGTTTACTGAGACCTCTAGATTTGATTCAGCCCCATCGACTAGAAATGGGCACTCAACTTGCTTTTGATGATTACAAGACTCTTTATGAGTATTGGGATACAAAAATCATGAATTTATTATTGGAAGATCTTAGGGCACAAAATGACAATATAATCGTCAATTTGGCCTCAAATGAATATTTTAAATCGGTGAATAAAAAAGAATTTCCGGCTGATGTCATAGATGTCGAGTTTAAAGACTTCAAAAATGATCAATATAAAATCATTTCATTTTATGCCAAAAAAGCGCGAGGCCTGATGTCCAAATATATTATTGACTATGCGATAAGCGACCCGGAAGATTTGAAGGGATTTGATTCAGGAGGTTATTATTATGATCCAGAGGCTTCCTCTGCTCAAAAAATAGCTTTTAAACGAGACTCAAAATGATAGCGTTTATTGAAGTGAAAATGCATCATTGAGATTTTGGTTAGCTAAATCCCGTTTATTACTCCCTAAAAGAACCCCTCTCATATCTGAAAGAGTCATAGAATTTCACCAAGCCTTTTTAATTAATAACTCTGTGACAAGACTTTATACCCGACAATGAGGTTCCGTTGTTTAGTATAGGAACGAACAAGCGCCTGCCTAACTTCAATCACATCTACAATAACCTTTTGGAATTAATCATGTTGCAATTTCAGTAAATTCAATGCTGAACCTGCCTTAAACCATTTAATCTGACTTTCATTGTAGGTATGATTCACAGTAATTAAATCCTCACTCCCATCCTGATGGCTTGCCCGGATAGTCAGAGATTTTTCAGGTGAAAAGCTACTCAAGTCTATGAAATCAAAACTGTCATCCTCTTGAATTTTATCGTAATCATTTTCAGAATTGAAAGTTAGGGCCAACATTCCCTGCTTTTTCAAATTGGTTTCATGAATTCGAGCAAAAGACTTAACTAAAACGGCACAAACGCCTAAATGGCGGGGTTGCATCGCAGCGTGCTCTCTAGAAGAACCTTCCCCATAATTTTGATCTCCTATGACAATCGTGGGGATTCCAGCAGCTTTATAAGCGCGCTGGGTATCAGGAACGGTTCCAACTACCCCAGTTAGCTGATTCTTAACTTTATCAGCGGCATCATTAAAAGCGTTGGTAGCTCCTGTGAGGGTATTGTTGGCAATATTGTCAATGTGACCTCTATACTTCAACCATGGCCCTGCCATAGAAATATGATCAGTGGTACATTTTCCTTTGGCTTTGATCAGTAGTCTGGCACCCATGATATTTTTCCCATCCCATGGAGCGAAGCCTGCCAAAAGCTGCAACCTTTTTGAATCAGGATTTACTTCGATCTCAACACTCGAACCATCTTCGGCAGGGGCTAAATAACCCGCATCTTCAACATCAAAGCCCTTGGGCGGTAATTCCCATCCTGTGGGTTCATCAAGCTTGACTTGTTCGCCTTTGTCATTGGTCAAGGTATCGGTGATTGGATTGAAACCCAAGTCACCAGATATTGCCAAGGCAGCAACCATCTCTGGAGAGGTGACAAAAGCATGGGTATTGGGATTCCCATCATTTCTTTTTGAGAAATTTCTATTAAAAGAATGTACGATGGTATTTTTTTCTTGCTTATCAGCTCCAGACCGAGACCATTGCCCTATGCATGGACCACAAGCATTGGTAAATATTTTCGTACCTAGATCTTCAAAGGTCTTGATAAAGCCATCTCTTTCTATGGTATATCGAACAAGCTCTGAGCCTGGGTTAATTCCAAATTCAGCAGCAGGTTTTAATCCCTTTGATACGGCTTGTGCAGCAATGGATGCTGCCCTTGAGATATCTTCATAGGAAGAGTTGGTACAAGAACCGATCAATCCCCACTCTACTTTCATAGGCCAGTCATGTTTCTTAGCTTTTTCACGCATTTCAGAAATCGGTGTTGCTAAATCTGGTGTAAACGGACCGTTTACATGTGGCTCCAGTTCTGAGAGATTGATTTCAATGACTTGATCAAAATAATTTTCAGGATTCGCGTAAACCTCGTCATCTCCCGTCAAATGTTCCTTTACCTTATTGGCCAAGTCGGCAATTTCTGCTCGGCCGGTCGCTCTTAAATATCGTTCCATGGCCTCATCATAACCAAAAGTAGAGGTAGTAGCCCCTATCTCTGCACCCATATTACAAATGGTGCCTTTACCTGTACAAGAAAGTGTTTTGGCTCCTTCTCCAAAGTATTCAACGATGGCACCCGTACCTCCTTTGACCGTTAATATGCCTGCTACTTTGGAGATCACATCTTTGGGCGCAGTCCAACCACTTAGCTTTCCCGTCAATTTGACCCCTATTAATTTTGGGAATTTCAATTCCCAAGCCATACCTGCCATGACGTCTACGGCATCTGCGCCGCCAACCCCTATCGCCAACATACCTAAACCACCTGCATTCACCGTATGTGAATCCGTACCTATCATCATGCCTCCTGGAAAGGCATAATTTTCAAGAACTACTTGGTGGATGATTCCTGCACCAGGTTTCCAAAATCCTATGCCATACTTGTTGGATACAGCCTCCAAGAAGTTAAAAACTTCGTTGCTTGTATTGAGCGCATTTTGTAAATCGGTACCGGCACCCATTTTGGCTTGAATCAAATGGTCACAATGTACGGTCGTGGGGGCTTCTACCCTTTTCTTACCCGCTTGCATAAATTGGAGCAATGCCATTTGGGCCGTCGCATCTTGTAGGGCGATGCGATCGGGAGCAAAATTTACATATGAATCTCCTCTTTTGAATATCTCGCTGGGTGCTCCTTTAAATAAATGTGAATAGAGTATTTTCTCTGATAAAGTTAACGGTCGTTCATTCAACGCTCTGGCCTTCTCAACCCTTTGCGAAATTGTTTGATAAACCTTTTTGATCATTTCAATATCAAATACCATAATATGTAAGTTTTAGCCGCGTTAATTTGATTATTAATGCGAAGATATCTAATAAAAAAAAAATGTCTACAAGTCCTCCCGTTTTATTTATTAAGTCCGTTTCATTAATAAAGATATTTAAAAAATATCCTTGATGAGTTAGAAAATTCATGACTAGGAAAGGTTTTCTAATGATCTTATGGGCAGCAGCGATCTTACTCATTTAAAAGTATTGCATATATTTATCGAACGTCTATTCTTATCATATAAAAATGCAATGATTTTTTAGATTTTAGGCTGTGTATTCTGATTCGTCTAAATTTGTATTTGAAGTAGACCTGGAAAGAATTATGAATTTAAGTTATTGGGAAAGAAATCAATGGTTTGACGATCTGGATGTCATCATTATTGGTAGTGGTATTGTCGGTTTAAGTACGGCGATTCACATACTAGAATCTGACCCTCATCATAAAGTTTTGATTCTCGAAAAGGGCATCTTACCACAAGGAGGAAGTACTAAAAATGCAGGATTTGCTTGTTTTGGAAGCCTTTCAGAGCTAATCCATGATCTAGATAGTCACAGTCCAGAGGAAGTGATTGATTTGATTCGGTTGCGTTGGGAAGGATTGAACTCCATGAGGACCTTACTTGGAGATGAGCATATGGGTTACGAATGCCATGGGAGTTATGAACTTTTTTTAGAAAAGGATCTCCCCTTGTTTTACAACTGTCGTGAGCATTTAGAACATATCAATAAGCTTTTACTTCCTGTTTTTAATGCGCCCGCTTTTGTAGAGCAGGCCACTCCTTTTGGCTTTGGAAATGTACATCATCACTGCTTTTTTAACCCCTTTGAAGGACAAATAGATACGGGAAAAATGATGGATGTCTTAATCAAAAAGGCCGTAGGTTTAGGTGCTCATATTCTGACAGGTATGAGTGTAAATAGAACATCTACCGATGGCAAAGTCTATCTTCAAAACGATTTTGAAATTCAGGGGAAAAAGATCATCGTAGCGACCAATGGTTTTGCCAATCAGCTTTTAAATGTGTCGGTGGTGCCAGCGCGAGCTCAAGTATTGATTACTCATAAAATCGAAAATCTAGCCATCAAGGGTACCTTTCATATGGATCAAGGCTATTATTACTTTCGAAATATCAATGATAGAATTTTGTTTGGTGGCGGCCGTCAATTGGACTTGGAAGGAGAAACAACAGCCGAATTTGGTTTAAATGCACCTATACAGGAAACCCTTTCAAAACTTTTAAAATCCGTAATCTTGCCACAAACCCCTTTTGAAATTGATGATCGTTGGAGTGGCATCATGGGTGTAGGAGATAAAAAAACACCTTTGATAAAAACTTTTTCTGATCAACTTTACTGTGGTGTCCGATTGGGAGGAATGGGTGTGGCAATAGGTAATCTGGTGGGTAAAAAGCTAGCAGAAACAATCAATCTTTGAGTATCCTTAATAAAAGGGGATAAATGCATCCGATGTCTTCCTAGTTAATAAAAGGAAGAAAGCAGTCTTTGACCACTTTCTCCGGACTTCCTAGATTATTTTTTACTGTAAAAAAAGAAGAGAACCCCTAAAATAGCGGTAACACCTAGGTTAGCATAGGCGGTTGGACCCGATGCGGCACCTATGGCTACATGATATCCAATAATGGCCACCCACATGACTTGTGCTATGGCATATACTTGACCGAAAGCGGGCAAGGCATCATTGGCCAAATCAGCAGTTTTCCATGCAATGAGTGCCATCGCTAAAAAAGTAACCCCCATAAATTGACCTATAGTTAATAAAGAAGGTGACATTTCCATGTTCGCCATCTCCATAAACATGGCGGTAGCAAAGATGAGGCTGATCCCATTGATCGTCATGATTACCGCTCCAATTTTAAAAATATTTTTTAAATTCATATCGGTGTGTTTTTTATTGAATTTATAATAAATCTTGTTTTAAAATATATAATTTATATTAAAGTTATCAAATTTCATAATTATTTCATAAATTTATCAATTTGAGAGCTGGGCCTGATAAAATATTAATATCTAAATTATTGATGAAACATAATGTATTAAAGCCTCTGCCAATGCTTAATAAAAAATAATAATTTAATAAAAAAAGTAGCTGTTTTTACCTAAAGTTTGATTGAAAATTCAACCATGAATAAGACTTCTAAAAAGTATATGATCATCAACAGTCTAGCGCTTATCTGGAATCTCATAGGAGTTTATCAGTATTTGGTTCAAGTCTACCAGTCTGAATTGGATAAGATGGGGTTAGCTCCAGAGCTACAAAATTATTTTTTGCACCTCCCAGCTTGGGTGACAGGATCTTATGCGATGGCAGTTTTTGGAGGTAGCGCTGGCTGCATTGCGCTGCTATTGAGAAGCTCTTGGTCGATCAACTTTTTGGGATCTTCGTTGTTGGGTGTTCTGTTGCAGCATTATTATAACTTCTTTATTCAATCCGATGTAATCCTCTCCTTTGACCTTATATGGATGCCTGTTATCATTTTAACGGTTTCTATATCACTGCTGTGGAGCGCCTTTTATTACAAGAAAACGGAATTTATTTTTTGATGGTCTTTGATATTGACTACTTTCACCGATTCGAAAGATATTTTTCTACATAATATAGCATCGGTTCAAATAAAGTTATTTCTTATGCCTTTTTTAAAATCTCTGTGTCTTTTGCCTTGTTTAACTTTTCTATTCGCTGCTTGTTCTGAAGGAGAAGATGCTGTAAATAAAACATGTGCTACAAACCCATCTACTCTTGTAGAGGCAGAGACGCTTTGGGCTTGTCAAGCGGTCAGTTCTTACGAAATAGATTTAACCGTCAGCTGTTACTGTGTGAATTACCTACCCTATCATATTGTCGTTGAGAATAATGAAGTAATCAGCATTGAAGTCATCTATACTTCTGATGAAGATCAAAAATATGTAGAAGAAATGGAAGCGGCCTATGGTGAATCATTTTGGGGATATGAATATTATACCCTATCGATAGATGACTTGTTTGAAGAAATCAATAATCGTATGAGTCAAAATCCTGCCAGCGCAGTAATAGTGTATGATAAAACTTATGGCTTCCCTACCATAGCAAGTTTTGATATGGATGTGATGATTGCAGATGAAGAAATCGGTTACTATCTTTCAGATTTTATCCCTTTATGAGCGGACGTCAATAAATAAAAATTAATGATTTCAGCTGCTTTGTTGCGATCTATGCTGCATGATTATAGCATTGATTTTAAATTTTTTCAGTCTAAAAAGGTAAATAGCTTATTGTTTTATTAGTGGTTGATCTTTGTCTTTAAATACACAACCGAATAAAAAGAATTATGGCTTTCATTCATACTTATTGTGTTGTCTGATTTTTTTGGTAAGCATCTATGGGTAGTAGTCATTTTAGATCCCCTGCCAATTAGCCGCTCTTAGACCATTCAACCAATCAATCACTTATGTGTTTACAAGTTGTTTAAAACATTATTCATTTTTCTCATAGTAATAAACTAAGAACTATAATATTTGCGGTGAGTTACAGTGAGTAAGATTTAAACGATTAATTAACCTATACTTTTAATGAGTAAATACAATACAGGAATTGAATTTAAACATGACTCTGGTCTATTTAATCATTATAAAAAGTATTTTGATCAGCCCACAATCATGACATTCAAAGCTAAAAACTCTTTAGACAGCTCATATGAGGGCTTTATTGCATTTAAAAAAGAAATTGAGGCCTTCGTTAAGAAAAATATTAAATATGAGTCAGATGCTGACTATTATGCTCTTGTGGATACACTCAAAATATTATCTGAGGAGGACTCTGAAAGCTAAGCGTTTTGTCCATACCTGATGTTGGCCCCACTACATCCATATTTTTTTTAACACTTTGAAAGACGAGAATATGGTCTATTGGGCCCTCCTTAAAATCATATTTTAAGGGTCTTATATTTATATTAATGATTTAGCTTTTTTAGTGGGGTTGAAAAATCAACAACAAGAGCAGATACTTGTATTTCCACTTTGATGAGAGTCCAAAATCAATTAATCCTTTATCAGCTTTGTATTTATACTTGCGCCATTTTGATCTTCTAGCCTGACAATGTACGCACCCTTCTTCAAAACAGAGATGTCAATACGAGATTCCTTTGACCTAAATACTTCTTGACCTGAAAAATTAAAAATAATTACTTTTTTAAAGTCAAGCATCTCAATGTTTAACGTACCATCAGTTGGATTTGGATATACGTTAAATATATTTTCACTCGGCTGACCCAAGACAATTTTTGGTATCATAGGAATGCCAGTAGTACGGCGTGTTTCTACGAAATCTTTTAATCCATATCTGGCTTGTTTATTTGACTCATATTCAAAGGCATTTAAAAAATCTTGGTAGCTAAAATCAAATGAATCATCAAAATAAATATCTTTTTCAACGAATGGCTTTAACAACTCTTTGTAAAAATCAAACTTTGGAAATAAATAGGCCTCTGTAAAGTATTCATCAAATAAGCGTCCCAAATAATAATAATATCGGTCTCGATATTCATCTACCTCTAAAAGCCTGCTGGATAGAGGTCTGGCCTGATTATGCCTATAAAAATGAGTGAGATCACGCGTGGCCCAATCTCTGTCTACCCAATCTATTCCTAAGGTATTGTCCGTGTCGTAAGCAATGAATTCAAATAGACTGGTACCTGGGTTATAGTAGAGGTAATAATTGTTATTGAGATAACTGTAACCATCCCAATGACCAATAATGGCTTCTACCGCCATTTGTCTCAGGAAACCGTCTACGCCAAATACCGGTTCAATTTCTGTCCTAAAGTTTGCATCAGTAGAATTATTTAAAATTCCAACAAAATGATTGAGCTCAGATCGTGTGTCTGTTTCTTCATTCATCTTTACATCATATAATTCAAGATCATTGATTTGACCATCATCTTCTAACGTCGCGCTATAGGCACATTTATACAAAAAACCGGCTTCAGTATCAAATCGCTTATCTATGAATTCATCATCAATTTGTTCAATGTTTAGGTAAACTCCCTTAAATTCTTCATTGATATATACGACTGTGGGAGCTACGCGAGGAGCTAATACATTCATTAAACGATATAAATGCATACTTATAAGTTCACGGATGTGTGCTGGATCGTTGACGTTGGGTTTTAAATTTATTTTTTTATAGCTTTCGAATTTTTCTCCTCCAAATTCCTTAAAATCAATTTTATAGGATCGTTTGTTATGACCTCTGGCCGTATTTCCTCTCAGCCTTAAACCTGCATTACTTATTTTTACTTGGTCAAGCTTACTGTTCGAGAAAACAATATCTGCAGATACATAAATGTCAAGCCATCGATTCTCTTCTGCATGCAATAAAATATTATCGGAATCAGAGATAGTAATCCGTACTTCTGTGACTTCATCTTCCCGGTATAATTCATCCTTTCCCGGATTTATACTAGTATTTTGAGCATGAATGCAAAGGGTAAAAATAGAGAAGCTAAAAAAGAAAAAAACCTTCAAGGTGTAGGGCAATAAATGGTTTGATTAAGTAACAATTTCTTGTTCGGTAAGCTAATTCAATTAATATCAAAAAAAATAAGTTCCTTGGGAAATTATTTAGATCTTATTTCTTATAATCATGACACTTCCTTGCCAATCCATAAGTTCGATTATCGATTCAGGAATATTTTCAACAAATACATTGACGGCCTTAGGAATCCCATCCCATGTATGATTGTAGTCATGAATAATGATGACTCCACCTGGATTCATTTTAGGATAAAAAAACTTCAAAGCTTCAAGAGTAGGCACATATAAATCTGCGTCGAGATGCACCAATGCAAATCCCTCCTGTTCCAAACCTAAAGTAGTTTCTGGGAAATATCCTTTTTTAAAGATGAGGTTATCATTACCCCCAATATAAGCTCTTACTATTTCTACCTCAGTATCAGAAAAGTTGGAAGGATCAAATTTATCCTCCTGCTGAGATTCGACTGCCAAATCTCTGGAATCAAATCCATTAAAAGTATCAAATAGATAGAGTTTTCGATCTGCATCCATCAAATGAATGGCCTTGGCCGTAACTCCCCTGTGAACCCCTAACTCAGCAAAAGCACCTGCGATTTTCATTCTTTTAAGATACTCGACCTGAAACCAAAGGTTATAAAATCGCACCCGATCTCGAAACGTACGTTCCATCTTAATCAGCTGAGGGGTCACCGTCTTGAGTGCTACCGCTTGCTCCCAAGCATAAGGTTTATTGATTTTATAAGACCAAAACGTCTCGAAATATTTATATCCAATCAGTATAAAACACCCACACAATACAAAGTTTAATACTTCAAACCAAGTTACGAACATAATGAAATGATTAATGGTCTAAAAAAAACAAAATTAGTTGTTATTTATTGTCTCGCCTGAAGTTTTTGAGTTCTGTATTGGGGACAATCACTGATCCATGATCCCACATGTCCATACTGTAGACGAACTCCTTTTTAATGGTCATTTTTTCAGGTTCCTTAACAAGCTCAAAAGCTTCTTTTGTCAAGTTTTGCCGATGAATCACCAATAGCTCCCATCCATTTTTTGTTTCAAATTGCATGTCTAATGCAAACTTGATTTTATTCAAAGCCTTATCAAACAAGAACCGCTTTTCTTTCTTTACCATGAAGAAGTCACGATCTACAGAGAAAAACTCTCGCTTTTCAGCGTTTACATATTTCACAAAATACGCCGTATCTAGCTTTTCGTAAATGACTTGGGCCTTTTTGTAGTTTACTTTATGGCCTATTCCTAATAAATTAATATTTTCGGTACTTTTACCGGTTGCAAATTCATAATCAAACTGTAGAATAGCATAATTCGTGGCAGCTATGTACAATACCCCTTGAAAAATTCCTTGTTCTTTGGGGTCAAAACTAATTTTATAAACCCATTCATCATTAAATAAGGTCAATTCTTTTTGATAATTGTATTTTTTAGGTTTGTTAATAAACTCTAAGTTGTCCGAATTAATATCGGCAGTATTGACCAAGAAGTTTTCTATATCCTTTCTAAGATATTCTGCCCTTATTAAATAATGGGTAGTGTCATCTGTATTTGTCATTACTGTATCTATGTCTTCAGAATCCGGCTCATCGAGCTCTAATTTTGATGAAATGATTCCCGTACCCATTTTGTAATACAATTCGTCATCTTCAAAACTGAGTTCAATATCCTCTGTTAAGCTCAATAATTTTTCCTCGATCTGCTTTTGTACGGAAAGTGCAGTGCTTTCTTGCAAAGAAATCCCTTCGATGGGCATGATTTTCCTTTCAGCACCGTGACTGTAAAAATCAACGATGACATCTCTGTATGATTTAATGTCCTCTGGAATTACCTCTAAAACTTCATCGACTAATCCTTGATCAATGTCAGTAAAGCTTGTTTTTAAGACGTTCATTCTATTTGCTTCACTGAATGGAGTATTATTATAACTATGGTAAAAGAGGTGTTGTACCTGATTGACTTGAGGATGATTTTTAGGGAAATTTTTATCAACTAATTTGATGATCGCTAACGCGTTCAAAGTTTGAGAGTAAACCGGTATTTCCGCTAAATTGATTTGTGCAGAACGCAACCATACGCTTCCCTCCATCAATAGGGATTTAACACTGACACCTAACGTTTCATATCCCATGTAGCTGAAATACAATGAATCTCCCAACCTATCAGCAGCGATGTCCATGACATATACACCCTCAGAATTAGAAACGCTACCGTTGGAATAGTCATTAAAAGAAATACTAGCAAAGGGCAAGGCAATACCCGTCTCCAAATCCAGTACCCTTCCAGTAAGGATTTTTTTTTGGGCCCATACTGAGAGATTACAAACAATTAAAAGAACTATAAATAACATTCTCATATAATATTATTAATTTTTATAGATGTACAATTAAAATTGACTTAATGATGTAATTAGTAAGCAATAGGTTGCTTAACTATAATCGAAGGGATGATTCTTTTCTTTAGTTCAAACGCTTGGTCAACAGTTCATTATTGTATGGTCATCTTAATATATTTTTATTTTGCTTTGGAACAGGAGAAAACTACTGCAGTTATTTTATAATCAGGTAAAGATATCATTTGCAGAGCGGAGTCGGAATCTGTTGATCATCTAAATTTCTTTATCACAAAGGATGCTTTAATTAAAAAAGGTGGATTAATGACCCTTATTCGGTTCCATTAATTCTTATTAAAATAATAATTGTTGTGTATTTAATGATGCTCAGTCCCAATCATTCTTGTAACTCTAACCTATGAATAAGTACTTAAAATTGGAAAATAATTGAACCACTTTCATTTTTTATTCATAATTCCACTTTTTTTTTATTTTTTTCACCCATAAAAGTCATTCAGTTTTTGTTTAAAATAGGAATTTATTAAATTGATATTATCAATAGATCAATCAACTTAAATCTCAAAACATGAAAAATCTAATATTAACTCTTTTCTGTGTCTTAATCTTTAATCTGGCAATTGCTCAGGAGGATGAAGCCTATCTCATACAGTTTCATTACATGGAAGTAACTGGAGACACGGAAGAGTTTATTAAAACAAACAAAGAATTTTATAAAAAATTGGCCCAAAAAGGAGTAGCCGAAGAAAAATGGGCCGGTTGGGGTATGATGCAATCTTGGTCTGAGCCTAATAAATTTCTATTCTTTCATCACTTCAAAAGCCCTAAGCAATATGCAGCATTTGATTTCAGTATTTTTAATAATGATCTTGCTCAAGAATTAGGACTCGAAACTCCAAATTGGGAGACTTTTGAAGCTAAAGGCATAGCACCCCTTGAAATTTGGCAAATTGTTGACAATGTCTTAAGTGAACAGCAATCTAGTTATTTCATCATGAATGAGTTTAAATTCACGGACCGCCAAAAATTTGTTGATCTCAATAGATTATGGGGAGAATTAGTCATGAAGCCACAACAAAAAGAAAATATCGGAGCAAACTGGGCCTTTGGTATGAAACTGACTAACAACCATTGGGAAGATGGCCAGATGGTAAACTACAATGGTATATCGTTTGATGGTTTCCCTTCTATAGAGGCTTTATTAAAAAGTGCTACTTACATTGATAATTCACCTAACCAGAATAAGTATCTTGAAACATACATGAAAGAGATAGAGGAAAGACAATTGTCAAGTGCCAGCGATGCCCGAAAACAATCTATTTGGAAATTTATAGATGACAGTTGGAATTAATCTGAACATTTAACTGTTTTTTACATCATCAGAGGCCTTAATCATTTTAAGGCCTCTGATGTTTATAACTGTCAATGAGTTCAAAAAATCCCTATCACATAAGGATCTGAACAAGGATCAAATGCTTCAATGAGTAATAAAAATTCATCAATTCAAAGGATGATTAAATGTCAATAGAATTAAATTGTCCTTTAGTTTAAATATCACATGAAAACAAATCAAGATAAAAACATTTACATCATTGGAGCAGGTGTTAGTGGTTTGATCGCTGCACAAAATCTAGAACAAAAGGGATATGTGCCCACGATCTTAGAGGCTACAGGTTATATTGGAGGTCGGGTAAGAACTGAAATCATAGATGGTTGGATTTTAGATGTGGGGTTTCAAGTCTTGTTAGATGCGTACCCCATGAGTAAAAAATACCTAAACTATGCCGATTTAGATCTGCAAAGATTGTCTCCTGGTGCTCGTATTTACACCGATAATGATTCCTCCATCATTGGAGATCCACTTAGAGACACCTCTATGCTCTTCCCTACCCTATTTTCTAGCATTGGATCTATGCGCGATAAGCTTAAAATATTTCAACTCAATCTTCGACTAAAAAATACGCCAATCGCCACCCTATTTAATAAAAAAGAAAAGACTACTTTGGCTTATTTACAGTATTTAGGCTTTACAGATAAAATCATCAATCAATTTTTTAAGCCCTTTTTTTCTGGTATTTTTTTGGAGTGCGATCTTCATACTTCTAGCAGAATGTTTGAATTTATCTATAAAATGTTTGCTGAAGGTTTTGCCACCCTACCCAAGGCAGGGATAGGTGCGATCGCCAAACAATTGGCAGGTCAATTAAAGACGACTCAAATTCAGTTAAATAACGAAGTACAAAAAGTGACTACTGATTTTATAACCATGGCTTCAGGAGATCAATATCCTTATGATGTGTGCATTGTCGCTACGGATCCAAGTAGCTTTCTCGAAGGTTATTCTGTTAAAAACAGATGGAAAACATGCGATACTTTGTACTTCAGTGTGCGGGTAAATGATGTGCCACCACCCATCATCCATCTGTCAGCTCTTTCCGATACTTTAATTAATAATATTTTTTATCCAACGAGTGTTCAACGGGCTCCTGACCCCCATCATCAGTTACTTTCAGTCACCGTAGTAAAGCAACATTCGTTTTCCTCTGAAGTCCTGGTTTCTCAAGTCAAAGGTGAGCTTGAAAAGTATTTTTCTATTACAAAAGTTAAATTCATCAAGCATTATGCGATACCCAGGGCGCTGCCTGATCTCGGATCTGTATCTTACGCACCAAATCTTGATCTGATGACTTATGAAGATAAAATACTGTTATGTGGGGACCATACCGCCAATGGTTCATTAAATGCGGCTATGATCTCTGGTGAAATAGCAGCTCATGACGTATTAAATCGTTTGAAAACTAACTGACTTTAAAAGTGTACAGTCGGCTATTGAAACGAACAATCCTGAGATTAAGTCGCTTTCAAGAAATGCCATAGCTCGTGATTGAGAATAATAAGACCTATTCTGGAGTTCAATAGAGCATTTGAAATTAGTAAATGACAATTAGCTAAAAAATAGCATGGATTATATCAACACAAACCAATCTGGGGGCTCCAGAAGTAAGATTAGTATTTGTGATTATCCTTAAGAAAATGCGTTATTTTGACCCTAAAAGCTAGGAGAATTTTAATCTCTCCGAGTAGGATCAACATCTTGATATTGCCAGCTTTTGATCACAGGTTCTTCAGATAACAATTCTAGCTTTTGTAATTCTTTCAAGAAATGACTTCCATGTTCTACACGCTTTTTGTATAAAATTCCTTTGTCCTTAATGATTAAATGAATTCCAAATTGTTCCATTTGACCCAAGATATGTTCTTTTTTTGGATCTTTTTCGTATTTGGGGAGAGCTATAAAATCTTCTTGATTAACCATATTACTTCTTTTTTATTTAGAACGTTACTGTACGCAAATACGTTCCAATAATAGACAAAATTTGAATGAATTACGCTGAATGATGAACTTATCTGTAAATTATTTCTTCTTTTTGAATTTTTTTTGTTTTCTATTTTTTTCAATAATCAATTCGTTGGCCTTGATTAACGCCTTCCAATCATTTTTTGATTCAAAGGCCAAATCTAAGGTTGCCGCATAGTCTGCTTTATTTATGGGTATATTTGCAATTTCACTCATTAAATCCGTTTCGATGAGATCATAGAGATGCTTTTCTTCCGTGCTGCAAAAAGAAATAGCCGTACCTCTCTTACCCGCTCTTCCCGTTCTGCCTACTCGATGGATATACGTTTCACTAGAATCGGGCAAATCATAATTAACAACAAAATCAACATTAGGTACATCAATACCCCGTGCACTTACATCTGTAGTGATTAAGATTTTAATTGTACCGGTATGAAACGATTTCATGGCTTGTTCCCTTTCATCTTGAGACTTATCTCCGTGCAATGTTACCGATTCAATATTAACGCGATCCATGGCCAATTTCACGCGTTCTGCTCGAACTTTGGTCCTAACAAAAATTAATATTTTTGCTTCTTCATTCTTTTGAATAAAGGAACCTAAAAAATAGCGTTTATCGTCCATCTCAATGAAGGCAACGCCATGATCGATACTTTTGGCTACCGAGTTATTAGGTGAAATCTGAATACGAATGGGATTTTTAACAATTGAATAAGCTAGCTTTTTAATTTCCTTATTAATGGTTGCAGAGAAAAATAAATTCTGCCTCTTTAAGGGTATTTTTCGCATCAGATCCCTGATATCTTCTATGAAACCTAAGTCTAACATGTGATCTGCTTCATCAAGTACCAACATTTTCAGATGTGCGACATCGATCATTCCTTGACTCAATAAGTCAAACATTCTCCCAGGGGTTGCAATTAAAATGGATGCTCCTGATTGCAATTGCTTGATTTGATCCTCTTGATCTACGCCGCCATAAACGCAAACTGCAGAGGCTTTCATACCTTTTCCTAAGGAAAGAAAAGTCTGATGGATCTGTCGAGCCAATTCATGAGTAGGCGCCAAAATTAAGGCATAGATCCCCCTTGATCGGCCTTTATCGGTAGCTACCAAATCCAGAATGGGTATGGCAAAGGCTGCCGTCTTTCCCGTACCTGTTTGGGCAATGGCTAAAACATCCTGACCATCTAGTATGGGCTTAATACATTTAAATTGAATATCTGTAGGTCTATTAAAGCCTTGGCCTTCAATGTTTTTTTTGAGGGTGGTATTAATGTTGTATTGAGAAAATTTCATAGTTACGCTAAAACTCAAAGATAGAGCATTGCTTAATCAAACCCTTTTATTACTTGAAGTTGAAAAATAAATGTATTACCCTACTGACCTCAAAAAAAACAAAATATTTTTTTAAAATTATTTTAATATTATTGATATTAATATATTAATAATTTATGTAAATATTATTAATTTTGTAATTATTTTAATAAAATAGCTATTATATCCTCATGGACATTATCGGTACGTTAAGTATAAATAGTCAAAAAGTCACCTTAGATAAGGGGCATATTATCTTAAAACCTAACGAAAAGATCACGTATATCTATTTCTTAATAAAGGGTACGGTTGACTATTACAATTGTCTCGATCATCCTAGAAAAGACGTTTTAATATATAGAAGTAAAGTTACTCAAACCCCCATCGGATGGTGTGGTCTTTTCCCACCTGCACGAAGCCTTAACAAGATCATAATAGCATCAGAGGAAGCTGTTTTTCAGCGTTTTGAGATAGAAATATTTCAAAAAGAAATCAAATTAAATCTTCAAAACATATTACAAAAATTATCTAAAACTATTTTTAATCAATATTTAGAGGTCCTTAAAAGTCACCATCCAGAAATCAAAGGTGATCACCTTAATGCAGTAGGACAACGCGAAAGTTATCAACTCATTCAAAAAGATCATTTCCAAGAACGTTTGATGCTCATTAAACGTTCTCCATTTTTAGGTGAAATGGATGACCTATTTCTAGAAAAATTAGTAAAAAAGCTGTCTATTAAATCGTTTCCAGCTCGAAAAAAAATGTATCGGCAAGAAAATACTTCACAAGGAATTTATATCTTGATAAATGGTGAAGTATCTATTGAGCGTTCTCAGTTAGGTATTTCTCAACAATTACGAACGCTTTCCACGCCTGGATTTGTCTGGGGATGGGAAGGTCTAATCCATAAAAAAAATGTAGCTTCAGCAGTAACCGTGGTGGCTACTCAAACGTTATTCATCGCCCATCAAGAAGTTCAACTATTAGTAGCCCATGACCCTCAGCTCACGCATCAATTATATATGCGCTTGCTCTGGATGATGGACAATCAGTTACAATTGTGCTATTCAAGATTTTTAAAAACAAAACTTAGACATGATCAATTGACCATTCATAATCTGATAAAAAAGAATAGTGTTAAATTAAAAGTCGGTTCAAGACTTCATCAAGTACCCCATTTATTAACCAATCAAGATACACGGACGCTCGCATTTCAAACGCTTAGTGAATTAAATACGACTGGAAATGCTCAGGAGCGTCATCTGTCCTCGATATCTTTAGACCTCTTAAAACAAGAAAACAGGGATTTTAACTTCTATCAAGGACTCATCAATATCTATCAAGAAGTGACCGAAAATACTTCAAAATTGAGCTCTTTTGGAGTCAGGAAAGCCTGTGCGAGCAGGGTGAAAGAATTATTTCGCCATGTAGATTTCCATATTGAAGGATGGGAAAACTTACCCAATGAATCAGGTCATATCTTCATTTACAACCACCTTATCAACCATGAGAGCTATACATTACCCAATGACTTTCAAATCACGTTAGATTCTCATTTTTTAAGTGCTCTGATCCTAGATGTAAAGTATGACGACCCTGGCATTCGAATTGTCAGAATTCCTGATGATGGAGAATATGGGCATCAAAATTATTATCAAAATCAAGGTCATATCAAAGTCTACGCCTCATCTGAAAACACGCAATCTAAAACGGACAAAAAATTGGTAAATCCGTCATTTTATGAAGTGGCTGGTAAATTATTATCTGAAAATCAAAATTTAATTATCAGTCCTGAAGGCAAATCCTATACCACAGAGACCTCTCCGGGAACATTTAAAACCGGTGCTTTTAAATTAGCATTACAACAAAAGAATGAGCCTTATATCGTTCCTATAGTATTGAGGGATTTTGATAGAAGAATGGCACAAAACAAAGTGAAATGTAAAATTCTTAAACCCTTTAAGATCAGTGACTTTATCGATAATAATGAGAATCAACTTGAAGTTATTGCTTTCGTAAATAATTATCAAAAACAATTCAAAAAGGAAGTAATTAATATGAAAGATCAATTCAAATAATATGAATTTAAAACCACCAGATAATTGGGAAAAAGAAATTAAGAGACTTCAAAAGAGAATTAAAATCCATCATCAAAAAGAGCGTCTTATTGTATTGTATGGGAGTTCTTCTATCAGACTTTGGGTGCATATTCAAAAAGATTTGGCTCCTTACAATGTGCTTAATCTTGGATTTGGTGGATCGTCTTATGCTTGGTGCTTACGCTATTTTAACACATTGTTCGATACAATAGCACCCCAGAGAATTATTTTTTATGCCGGTGAAAACGATTTAAGTCAAGGATTACCGGTCCAGCAAGTCTTCAATGATTTCAGAATGCTGGTTGAAAAAGTAAGAAATACCTTTCCAAAGGTCAAAATAACAGTAATCAGCATCAAACCGAGTCCAAGTCGTGCGACATTATCAGGAAAATTTCAGGAACTTAATGCCATGTATAAAAAATACATGGTAAGCATTGAAGGAGGAACCATTCTTGATCTGTATTACCCCATGCTGACTTCGATAGGGCACATCAAATCGGATCTTTATTTATCTGATGGATTACATTTGAACCGTAAAGGATATGAAATTTGGTCCTATGAATTAAAAAAGTTTCTAGACTTACAAGAGCATTAAGTAAATAGAAATAAAACGTATCTAAGGTCTAAGAGAGATTGATACTTTGGAGTACTAAAGCCTTTTCTATCGGAGTAAAGTTAGATTCTTCCAAAAGAAAATTCAAAAAAGTGAACAATTTCGGCGATTTATGAAAAATCAAAGCTTTATTAATGGCTACATAAGATTTTCTAAAATCATCAACCTTAAATGATTTTATGGCCAAATTATAATAATGTAATCCAATTAACTGATACAAATCAATGGGCTCAGCATCGAAATTATCATCACTCAATGACTCATTCATTGATAAATTATAAGCCATTAATTGTGCCTCAACATCACTTGAATTTCCAATAAACCCATTTACAGGATCGGTTGATTCTAACAAAATCGTCTGCTGATCTAAATTTACTTTTAAATAAATATGATGGGTTAATTCTATCAGCTCATAATGAAAGTCGAAATACTCTAGAATGATGGCATAATAAGCCGTGGCGGTCAGGCAATTGTATTTACCCTGCTCCAAAATTTCAGAAAAATCAGTGAGTGGCTCAAAGCTCCTTAAATACTTGCTGTGTACTTTATAAAATACATATTCAAGAAACTTTTTATCTGAATCGAATCGTTTCTTCTTTGAGTCAAGATGGTTTAAAAAATTAAGGGTCTCCCATTTATTCTTGTCAAAATGCTCACCGGTTCCAATCAACATTAAATAATCTAAAGGATTGCCATTTTTATCCTTTAAATAACCAGAAATAATGCCACGTTCTTTATCAGCACCTACCCCTAATACATGGGTCCCATAAATCGGACCCGAAATGACTAGCGTGATTAAAAAAAAGATAATAAACCGATGCATGGATAAATTGCTTAATTTCTTAATACTAACTTAATATTAAATTAACATTAAAACAAATTAATTGCCTTAGGGGTATTAAAACATCCTGAAATTGTTAAAAATGATGTATTTACTTAACAATTAGGTAACATTGGGAACGGGATATGTGGATTACTGGATAACAAGATCCCATAAGATCACCGCGGATCTATGGGAATTGTTTGTAATGAAGCAAGTAAAAATAGAGAATAAAATCAGGACTTAATTTCTTCGCCTACCTTTTCTGTGATCTTTTTTGGGAGTCCTTTTGTCTCGGAAGTTTCTTTTATTCGAAGGGGCAGAAAATTTTGATTTTCTAGCCTGCTCATCAAGATTCACCCGGATATCTCGCCCTTTGATCTCGATACCGACAAAAGTCTCGCCCAATTTTTGATCATGCTTGGCATCTACATCAAAATAAGCGCAATTCTTTTGAATACTTAAAGGACCGAAATATTTGCGGTCTATTTTGGAATTATCGGATAAAAAATGAATCAAGTCCTCCTTGGTCATCCCGTCAATCGTTCCGATATTAACAAAATATCTATTAAAAGCGCCCCCATTTTTCTTATATGACCTGCTTGACCCTGATCCTGACCCTGAGGCTTCGTTTAAATCAGATTGACCGCCTCCCTGAATCATTAAGTGATCCAATTGAGTGGTGATCAGTCTTTTTAGTATATCTTCTTTATCTAAATGCTCAAACTGGCCATTGAGTTTGCTTAAGATGCTCTCCGCTTGCGAATCTACGGTTGTATTGATGATTAAACTGGCCCAATTATTGATTCTTGTAGACTTGAGTTCTTCAAGTGCGGGCACCTCAATTTTTTCAAAGCTAATATTGATTCTTTTTTCAATTTCGGTGATTCTTCGCCCCTCTCTTGGTGTAATGAAAGCGATAGAGGTACCCTTTTTACCCGCCCGTCCCGTACGACCACTCCTGTGTGTATAACTCTCTAACTGATCGGGTAAGGTGTGATGCATCACATGGGTAAGGTCATTCACATCGATCCCTCTCGCGGCTACATCGGTAGCTATTAGTAATTGCATCGATCGTGTTTTAAAGCGCTTCATGACAGCATCTCGCTGCCCCTGGGATAAGTCCC
>CAJQKV010000023.1 GCA_905479015.1 uncultured Cyclobacteriaceae bacterium | reverse complement strand
TAAGCCTCTACCTCTGGTAATATTTCGTCTAAGTCTTTTTCTTGTAAATCTGGGGGAAGTTTCCCATGATACCATGCTGTAGCTGCAAAATAGGGCAATTCATTGGCTGCATCTACGGGCCCACTTCGATCAATACCAATATCGGTAGGTGAAACCAAGATGACTCCATTTAAGTACATCCATTGTCGCTCTTGGAGCTCCAGGGCCAGACCAGAAACGCGTGTAGTACCATAACTTTCACCGATCAAATATTTGGGGGATTCCCATCTATTGGCTCTTGAAACAAACGTATTTAGCCATTCGGCTAAATACTTAATATCGGCATTTACGCCAAAGAAAGTTTCTCGTTTGGCTTCAGGATCAGTGATTCTGGAAAATCCCGTATTAATGGGATTTACAAATACAATGTCTGCAACATCTAAAATGGAATACGGATTGGTTTTAATTCCATAGGGTTGTACTGGAAATCCTTCGTCGTCAATTTTAAGGATGGAGGGCCCGGTATAGGCCAAGTGCATCCAAACAGAACCCGATCCAGGTCCACCATTAAATGAAATAACCAAAGGACGCATAGGCTTTCGATCGATGTCGGTTCGCTCATAATAAGTATAATGTACCGCAGCAATGGTTTTACCCGCCTCATCCCACATGGGTTGCGTCCCCGTGGTGGCCTGAAAAGTTATTTTTTGACCTTTAATAACCGTTTGATGCTGTGTGGTGATCACTTTATCGATCTCAATCGATCTATCTTGTGCTGCCAGACATCCTACCCATAGAAGGCTTAGAGAAAAGAGTATGTATTTCATAATTATATAGTTTGGTTCTTAATTTGAAGAAACCATCGTTTTATAAATCTATAAAATCTAATAGTAATTCATCTTAAAAATCTATAAAGGAATGATAGGGTAGATGAACGGTTTGTATTTGATTTGCCCAAAATGATAATATTTAAAAAGGGCAGCTGAGGGGATTTAAAATAATCTCGGTGAAAATATTAAAACTAGTAAAATTTAAAATTATTCAAAAGTTTCACGAACATAATTACTGATCTTCTGATACAACGCTTGAGCAGCAAACTCATTAGCGGGTTGCATCATTTCGTTTTGGGTAGGAAACCGGAGTTCAGTTATTGGCATCTCATTAGGAATGGCCCTTTTGTCTCCTTGAAAGGATGACATCCAAATGTAGTCCCACTCGTATTCCCCATTCACCTCACCCAGATCTAGCAATGTACCAGTTGCGACATCAAAAATTTTATAGGTTACTGATAAAACTGCGTTAGAAAACTTTTGATTCATTTGGGCTGTGGCTGAAACATCATCTTTTATGGAACGCGTGCGTTCTTCACCATTTTTGTTGAGATATTTTTCTTTTCCAACTACGACCCTTTCTGTGAATTCTTGAAGATAAGGTTGTGCCATTTGTCGATCGACGTCTGCCCGATCGATACTTCCCACACATAAAACATCTGCGCCAAGTAATTTTCCAAAATTAGGCGCATCAGAAGGGTCCATAATTTCAGACTCTCTCAAGCCATGTTCTAGCATGAGGGCATTCATTTGCGTTCTATCTAAAACCTCAAAGAATTCAAATTGCTTGGCATCAGTAATAAATTTTTTTAATACACTATTGATAATGAGATCACCCATTTGACTAAAATCCCCCCCTGATTTAAATGCGGTAAACCCCATTCTAGTAACAGCTAACTTTTTCAAATCGGCATATTTTTTCCGAGCATCTCGGTAATTGGGTATGTATTCATAAGCCCATTTAAAATGTTTTGCAGCTTCTTTGTTGGCTTGTTTTTGATTTTTTTTAGCCAAATGGGTACCTTTTTCATAATGCATCTTTGCAGCCATTTGAAGACTTTCGTCAAACAATATTTTGGAGGCATTTATTTGATTCTCATAGGTCTCAATCTGTATGATTACATCGGCATCTCTTCTTTTAATCGCTTTGAACTTATCAGGATGTAGAACATTCAAAACATCACAATATCGATTCATGACTCGGTATATATTGAGTATGTCAGCACGCTGAGTTACGGTCTGATCACTGACAAACGAGATAGATTTCTTTTGTAAAGCAGTTATTTTTTGTAAATTTTTGTTGATTGTGTTGGTGTAATGGCTTATTAGAGAATTTTGTGCCTTAGAAACCTGCTTTTTATTTTCTGCCTTTTGCAAGGCCTGAGCAGTATGAACAAGTCCCTCGTTATAAGCCCCTTTTTTAAAAGATTTCTTGGCTGCTTTATTAGAAATATTGGCGTTTTTACCTTCAGTGATATTATGAGACTTCAACGAATAATTAGGCTGTCCTTTCACCTTTAAAAGAATGAACATCCCTATGAGAAGGATCAATAACGTCTTTGATATTTTCATTTATTGACTGGGATTTGAATTTAAGCTTTTATTCGTGAGCTGATAAAGGTAGATTAATTATTTATTAATTTAGGAGGTCATTTCTTTTATGAGGCACCGTCAGTTGAAATTTCATCTTTTCATGTTGAAAATGTGTGATTGAATGGGTATCTATTTTTGTGTAATAATTTTTGAAATGGATGTTTTATTCAATGAAATTTCCTTGGCTGACAAACCTTTTAATTCATGGGGAAATACCAACCAATCATGCGTTGTTCTCAAATAAAAATCAGGTTGAATAGATGTGAGATTTCGTGTAGGCTTGTACCAAGGGCAGGCAATTTTACATCTTTGTGGTTGTAGGTCGATATTTTTATTACCTAATTCAGTTAGCAAAGCATCTAAGCTGCGTCCTGTATCTAGCACATCATCTACAATGAGTACTTTTTCATCAGATTTGATGGAGTCAATAAGGCTTGATAATCCTTTGATCAGGATATAATTTTTTTGTTGACCCAAATCGCTATAGGATGATATTTTGACGGGATGGTGTTGACTTTCAACCCCCATGTAATCAAAATATTCATGAATGGCAATGGCGATAGGCCCCCCTCCCCTCCAAATACCTATGATGTGATCTGGACGATAGCCAAAATCAAAAACTTTCTTAGCCAACAAGAAGGAATCTTGCAAGAGCTCTTCAGCCGAAATATAATACTTGCTCATAACGGAGGATTTAGTATTGAGATCGGGTTCATCATTGATCGTCACAGTAAGGATTTTAATTTCTCGGTAGTTATATTACCGCCACAAATGATGATGACTACCGTTTGATTTTCCAATTCAGCAGCTCTTTTGAAGAAGCTCGCTAAGGCCACTCCAGCGGCACCTTCAATAATTTTATGGTGCTTATCTACCATATACTTTATGGCTAGTCCGATTTCACTTTCTGATGTGAGTTCATAATCATGGATTAATTTTCTACAGATATCAAAAGTGATGGCATCAGATTCTAAACCTCCAGCCGATCCATCTGAGAGTGTAGGTAAAGGAGTTTCCATAAAAACGACCTCACCTTTTTTAACACTGAGATACATTTCAGGGGAGTTTTCAGGTAGACAGCCGATGATTTTAGTTTTGGGACTCGCCTGATGTAACCATGTGGCCACACCGGACATCATGCCCCCACCACCAATGCAGCCAAGTACAGCATCAATAGAATCCAATTGAGAAGTCATTTCTAAGGCCAAGGTCCCTTGGCCAGCAATAACCTCGGGGTCATTGTAGGGAGAGATCCAGATTTGCCCAGAAGCTTCTGCAAATTTCATAGCGTGTAATTCTGTTGTTAGTGCATCGGCTCCATGAAATTGCAATCCAACTTTGTAGGCTTTTAATGCTTCGACTTTGGATGCTTCGGCATTCGTCGGTAAAAAAATAGTACCTTCAGCATTTGCTATTTCAAGGGCTCGAGCGAATCCTTGCGCATGGTTTCCCGTTGAGGCCGTGATCAAGCCTTTGGCTTTTTCGGATGAAGAAAGGCCTAATATTTTATTCAATGCACCTCTTGCCTTGAACGAGCCCGTGTATTGCTCGTTTTCTAGTTTGAGATAAACCTGTCCCTTATTCAGCGCACTTAAATATTTCGAGTAGAATAGCGGCGTTTGGAGCACTTGACCCGATATCCGTGCGGCGGCTTTTTTGATGTCAATTTGCATAAACCAATATTGCTCAAAAAAATCATTAAAAAAAACATATCATTTAATTTAAAAAGAAGTGGAGCTAACTTTCACGGCAAAAGCTATAAATATGCTTTTATTCTACCATTAAAGTAGGTAAGAATGGCCATGAAAAGGCATAACGTTTTGTAGGATTATGTTTGGTCACTATGTTTGCCGTTAAGGAGCCTATTTACGCTGCTACTAAAACATTTAAATCCATGGAACTTTTTGCTATTGACAGTCAACAAAATAGGTTGCCTTATGATGGGTGCGTGTATTACTACGGGCCCATAATAGCCCCTAGAGCAGTTACCAGTTATTACGATATTCTGAGGTCTGAAATTGATTGGAAAAATGATGAAGCCATTATTTTTGGTAAACGCATCATTACCAAACGAAAGGTAGCCTGGTATGGAGATGCACCTTATGCTTATACCTACTCAAAGGTAACCAAGCACGCATGGCCTTGGACCCCCACTCTTGAAGCGATCAAAGTACTCGTTGAAGAAAAAGCACAGGTTAAATTCAATTCTTGTCTACTCAATCTATACCCTACGGGATCGGAAGGTATGGCATGGCACAGTGATGGAGAGAAAGAGCTGGTCAAGCATGGGGTCATTGCTTCTATGAGTTTTGGTGCAGAGCGTAAGTTTGCCTTTAAGCACATTAGGACCAAAGAAACGGTCTCTATTCCCCTTCAATCCGGAAGTCTGTTGACGATGCAGGGTCAGACCCAAGATCATTGGCAGCATCGCTTACCCCCAACTAAAAAGGTGACGGCTCCGCGTATCAATTTGACGTTCCGGCAGATGAGAGCTCAGGCACCTGTTTTGAACACTTGATTTGATGATCTCTGATGAATAAATAAATTTTATACCAAAATAACTCAGAGCCGGATGAAGTTTCATGAGAGGGGTTCAAGGACTCATTTAATATATTTCTCCAATCAAATGTAGATATTCGAGAGATCTTCATCCACCTTGATTCATGGGCAGTATACAAAATAGGTTAGGCTGCGGAGTATGAAAACTTATGTTTAGTATCTACTAAAGAGCAATTTTATTAACAAAGCATTATATCAGAATGACCGAAAGACGTCGGCGTCTTTTAACCATTCATGTAAATTAAAAGTCTAAAAAAGTCGGTGACCATGCCTGATAAGTCTTCATGATTATCTTTGAAGAGAAAAATTTTATATTATGAATAGAGATATAATCCTTGGAGGTCTTATCATTTTCTCTTTGATCGCTTGCTCACCCACCCACGAGACGCGGATTCAAACTTTTCAACGCATAGATACAGAAGTAAAAGCCAATGCTCAGGCTTATGCCACATTAGGAGACGCTACGGCGACCATTGGTCATCGTTTGACGGGTTCCACTAATGGAGCTCAGGCAGAAACTTATGTGTATGAAAAATTCAGATCTTATGGCTTTGAGGATGTAGCCTATCAGCCTTTCGAGGTAGAAGCCTGGTCACGAGGAGATGTGTCATTGAGTCTTGACGGAGTCACTACGGCTGTGGTTACTTTAGGACATGCCCCCGTGGTGTCCAGCGTGTCGGGTCAGGTAGTAGATATGGGCAATGGATTAGCTTTAGATTATCTGGCCTCTCCAGAGGCTGTGAAAGATAAAATTGCCTTGGTTTATATATCCATCTTGCCAGATAGTGAAGCCGACTTGAATAATCTTCACAGAAGTGAAAAAACTGCATTAGCCATTCAATATGGTGCGACTGGAGTTATTATTATTAATCAAGTAGCAGGGGGTGTTTTACTTACGGGCACTGCTTCGGTAACGGGGGAAATGTTGGATATACCTGCGGTATGCATAGGTAAAGAAGATGGATTTGCGCTCAAAGAGAAGCTCAAAGTACAAGAGGTTACGGCCAGCATTGAGATGACCAATAATAGTGATTTGATCAATGCGCGAAATGTGGTGGCTACCTTGAGGGGATCGACATTACCTGATGAAATTATTGTATTGGGGGGGCACTTAGATTCTTGGGATTTAGCGACAGGAGCCATCGACAATGGGATTGGTTCCTTTGCTGTTTTGGATATTGCTAGGGCTTTTATGGCCAATGGACTGCAACCCAAACGAACCCTAAAATTTGTGCTGTTCATGGGAGAGGAACAGGGATTATTTGGTTCGCGATATATGGTAGATTTGTTCAATCAAGCAGGTGCTATGGATCAAATCAAATACATGTTTAATCTGGATATGTCAGGGAATCCCAAAGGCATCAATGCGGGTGGAAGAATAGCTGATATGAATTTTTTTACGAAGCTGAATATGGAGTTACAGCAAATTGATACCGCCTATGATGGAAGCTTTTCAAACCGTTCAGGGTTACATAGTGACCATCAGATGTTTATGTTAGAAGGCGTGCCGATTCTAGGTGTGATCTCTGATTTAGACCCGTCTATTTATGGTTGTTATCACTCTGATTGTGACGATTTTGATCTGGTTAATGAGTCCCACATCACCAATACTTCCCGATTTGGAACCATGATGTTATATGCTTTGGCCGATGCGGACAAGTTACCTGCCACGAAGATGGACAGCGAAACTACCAGACAGTTTATGATAGATAATAACTTAAAAGAAAAATTAATGATTGGTGGTGATTGGCGTTGGGAAACGGAATAATTCGCCCCATTTAGTTAGCTTCTTTAGGAGGGGGATCTTCCTCAATGGATCGGGGGGTGTAGTAGAATTTAGGTGTCAAGCGAGCCGAATTGAGATCCCTCCAATTTTCGATATCCAAAGTAAATCCCATGACACCACAGGTAGGCAAATTATCTATACCATTGATATGAAAGCAATTGATCAACGAGGTCAATCCTGGATTATGACCAAAAATGGCTAAAACATCAGTTTCACGAGTGCTTCTAATCATGTCTAACAATGTTTGTTGATTGGCATGATAAAGGGCATCATTCAATGTAAGTTTGTTTTCGTCGATGCCCCATGCGTCCCCCACGAATAAGGCTGTATAAAACGCCCTGCTGGCTGGACTAGTGATGATTTGATCGGGCGGTTTTACATATTTAGCTAGGTGTTTCCCCATCTTTAGGACTTGTTTCCTTCCTCTGCTTCCTAGGGGGCGATCGTGATCTTTGAGCACATTGAAATGCCAAGATGATTTAGCATGCCTAACGATGTAGAGTGTTTTCATGAATTAAATTTCATTAAAACCCATATTACAAATAGGTATCCGCAATTAATAGGCGTTCGTATTAAACCAAAAAAACCTGAAATGAATGATCATTTCAGGTTTTTTTGCAGAATACTTTTGTTATAGCTTACTGAACTCTTGGAGAACAGTATCCGCCTCGGTGTATAAGGTACCTTTTAATAGAGTTTCACTAACAACATCAATTTCAAAATCCCACTCATAGACATCTTGGTATCCACTCGTCCAGCCGATAGAGATAGTTTCATCTGCTGAATCAAACTCCCAAGTACCTTCATATAAATCATTGACAGGATTTTGTGGATCATCGGAATATGAAAAAACTTGTCTAATTTTAAAATCGCCACCACACTCAAATGTATAAACAAGCGCGTAGGTATACTCTTCTCCAATATCATTGGTCTCTATCTTTCCGTTAATCGTTACACCATCTTCTTTCAATAGTTGCCAGCTGCCTCCTAAAAGTGCTTCATCACCTGTACAATCAGGTGTCGCCTCATCGTCTCCACAGCCTAACAAGAAAAGAGTGGTTACTGCCGCTGCAGGGGCTAAGTATTTGAGATTATGCTTCATTACTAATAAATTTGATGTTTTGTCATGACAAATTTACAATTTTTTCTGCTTTATCCAAAAATTCAGATTGGGGTCGGCCATGATGCTTTTATCATGGTATTCGTCATTCTCAACCAAAATGCCTGGAACTTGAACATCGAATAACAATTTTAAGGAAAATATTTCTCTAATATTATCTGTATAGGATATACCTCCCATGGGTTTTCCCGTGGTACGGTTAAGAATATAAATACCACAATAACTGTCCTCTGCAGAAAAAGGTAGCCCTTTGAAGGTCGTCGTCTCTTCTCTCAATTTAGAAGTACCTACAATTAAAAAATCATCATGAACCACCATTCCTCTTAGAAAACTATCTATTTTGGAAATAAGAGTCACTTTTTCAGTCTTCAAATCATAACACTTGATTTCACCTGTTCCGGAAAGGAGAAAATAAATTTTATCATCAAAATATACCGGTGAATGCGGCATAGCCAATTGATCTAGTAATATTTTTCCAGTCTCTACCTCTACTAATAAACCGGTTTCTTTGGGTGTTTTTTTCCATCCAAAATAGGTATTGGTGGTATCAAACATTGTGACAAAAGCAGGTTTTCCATTTTTCATGGCCATACCATTTAAATGGCACCTGTCCTCTGGTAAAAGCTCAGTAATAAAATCGGGTTTCCAATACATTTCAAAATGTTTATCAGCACTTACTTTACTGATACAGGAAAACATGGTGTTGATGAAATACAGCTCACTGTTTGTTCCAAACTCAATTTCATGGGTATCCAAATAACCTGTGTGGTATTTCACTTGCGGAATAAAAAGTTGATCATACCTGCTTTTTTTCTCAGGATAAGAAAGTGCTAAAACTTTATTACTTGCAAAGACTTGGATAGAAGTTCTACTGGCCACGGCTAGTTTCATCTTATTTTTATCAATGGCAATACCCATAGGCCTTTTGAAGCTTTTTGCATATTTTATGATTGTTTTTCCATTTAAGGAACTGATGAAAATCAATTTCCCTGCTTGATAGGTACTGAATACCAGTGTTGCTTTGATTCTGTTCAGGGTTTTTGGGAAATTTTCAGAGTAAAAGAAGAAAGGTTTATCGATGTTGGACATTTTTCTTTTGGAAGTTGATTTACGAAATTATTTAATTGGGCAGATAAAAATCAAAGGTCAAATTGTTCATGCATTTGAAGTGATTTTTTGGACATTTTTCAAAACCAATTTTAGAACAAGGGCGACATTTAAGTTGTGTATTTTCAAAAACGACGAAGGTAGTCCGGTAGGGATACATACCAAACTTTGGTGTGGTATTACCCCAAATAGAGAAGATGTGCTTTTTAAACGCGGCAGCAACATGCATTAGCCCAGTGTCATGTGTAAAAACAAAATTTGCATTTTTGATTATTGAAGCAGATTGATTCAAATTGAATTTGCCGCAAGCATTGAATACGACTGCTTTTTTTCCAAGTTTTAGTCTGATATCTTCTTCATTAAGTGACTGAGTGCTATTTTTTTCAAAAAAACGATAAATTTGATCACCTATGGATCTATCATATTCATCTCCTAGCAAGATGATGGGTTGGTTGATGCGATCACATAATTCAATTAAACGATTAGGTGGCAGTCTTTTGGTATGGTATGTGGCACCAATCACTACAGCAATATATCCATTTTGATGGGTAATTGGGAGCCAGTTATTTTGAACCTCATCTTTTTCAGGGATGAAGAAATCTAAGCCTAAGGTGTCAGGTTTGATATGTAATGGAGCCAGTGTGGCCAGGTATCGATCTACGATATGTAAATTGGGTAATCGATCAATTTTAAGGTTAGTATACAACCATTTTTTGATATTAAGCTTATCATATTTATAAGCTTTGACTCCCAATCTTTTTTGAATTAACCAAGTTCTTAAGTTGTGATGTAGGTCAATGATGAGGTCAAATTTTTCTGCTTTTAATTCGGTTATTAGATCACTTTCTTTATTTATCAATTGATGAATTTGATCTATATATGGATTTTCTTCAAGTAGTTTAGCATATCGTTCTTTGGTTGCAAAATGGATTTTCACATCATCAATTTGTGTTTTTAATGCCCTAATTACGGGAGTGGTTAGGATGATATCACCAATAGAGGAAAACCTAAGAATTAATATTTTCATAAAATTATTTCGCTGCGTAAAGATAGCCATTTGAAATGCTTTTTTATTTTCTGAGGGATAAAATAGGTATTCAAAATGAGGGTTGACTAACTTTAAATGATTCTTTCACTGCGTTGTCCCTGCTTGACGTTAAAAAGTAAGGCATCTTGGTGTTATCCTAATTTAGGTTGTGATGACATCTAACTAAATACGAAGGACAAAAAGTATTGAGCTTTATATTGATAGGGTGAAAATGATCGACCAGGAGTTCAGGCTGCCACCGATGGCCAATGTTATGATTTTAATAAGGGGAGTATGGGGTCATTATTTAAGCACATAATAGATGCTAAGAGTTGCTATTTATATATATATTTTCCTAATAACCATGGTGGTGAAAGCTCAAATGGATATTCAAGCTGCTTCGGGGGGTTATTTGGTCAATACGGCACAATTTATTTTGCCAATACCCAATGAGGTTCAAGACGTTCATGTAATTTATGCCGCAAAGAATGGTATTGTTTTGTGGGTCAATAATTTCAATAAATTTGGAGATGCTCAATCGGCAGGGTCACTCATACATCTAGACACTGCTTTGACGGTATATTGGGAAAAACCGTTTTTAGTACCCTTGGGTTATACATTATTGGGATGGGATCATTCTGTAGATCAAGTACAGCTTCTTTTTTCAAGAAAGCAGTATGAAAAAGAGCTCTTTTCGGTTTTTAAAATAGATCTAAATACGGGATCTTCCAAAGAGCAAAAACTATCTACGGTTTTCCCTATTGAAGTAACACATTTTGAGGCATTAGATGATTTCATTCTTTTGGGGGGTACGACGAACCATAAACCTGTTGTCGTGACCTTTAATAAAAGCAACAATCCTCAAGTAGTCCCGGGAATATATGGGAATGAAAATGAAATAGTGAATATATCAATTGACGATTTGAGCGGTATTTTTTCTGTAATAATGGCAGAAAAAAACAGAACAAAAAATTTGGGTTTAACCATCTATGGTTATTCGCGAGAAAATCAACAATTATTTAAAAATAAGGGAGTGGCTACTCGGGGTAGAAATTTACTCAACGGAACGGTGATAGCTCCATTAGAAAATTCACGTTATTTGGCCGGAAGCTTTTCCAACAATGGAACGAGGATGAGTAAAGGCTTGTTCATTTCCAAATTTACAGGAGACCAACTAAGTTTTCTCAAATATTATGAATTTGCCTATTTTGAGCATTTTTTCGAATTCATGGGGTTAGGTCAAATGCAAAAGTTAAAGGAGCGCATTAAAAGAAAAACGGAGGAAGGGAAAAAAATAAATTTAAATTATCGCGTAATCATTCATGAGATGATACAAAACAAAGAACAGCTTATTTTGTCAGGAGAGGTGTATTATCCCCAACATACAGATGTTCAAACCTTTATACCTAGTTCAAATACAGATCATATCCCATATTCCAATTCAGGATTTAATTCTACGCATGCCTTTGCGGTGGCCTTTGATGAGGAAGGGAATATGCTCTGGGACCACAGCTTCCCCATGCAAGATATGTTTTTTATGAGTTTGGAAAAAAAGGCGGAATTTTTATCTGTTTCTAATAGAATTGAAGTCTATACCTTAAATAAAAATATGATCAGGGCAAGAATTTTTAAGGGTCAAGAGATTGTCGAGCATGAGCTTGAGATTCTTGTATCGCTGGGTGTTGATTCGGATAAATGGATGTGGAAAAATCCAGAAATAGAATCTGTCGTATCATGGTATGATCAGTTTATTTTAGCTCTTGGGAGGCAGAAAATATTATCTTCTTCGAATATGAACAGCTCATTAAAAGAGATATTTTACTTAAATAAAATTCACTATGTAGGTAAAGAGGATATTAAATAGGGATATTCTCTTATATTTGCATAATTTCAGATGCAAAAGCGACTGCTCTTAGATAGCCAACTTCTTCAAATTACAATTCAAAGATTGTGTCAGCATCTTATTGAAAACCACAATGATTTTTCTTCGGCGGTAATATTGGGTCTACAACCTCGAGGCGTATTTTTGGCTAATAGAATTCAAAAAGTCATTCAAGAGCTTGAAGGCTGTCAAGTAGAAGTAGGCTACTTAGATACCACTTTTCACAGAGATGATTTTCGTAGGCGAGACATTCCCAAAAAAGCCAGTGAAACGCGCGTGCCTTTCTTGATCGAGGGTAAAGACGTGATTTTAGTCGATGATGTGTTATTTACAGGTAGATCTGTACGGGCCGCCATGGATGCCATGATTTCATTTGGCAGGCCGAAAAAAGTAGAATTATTGGTTTTAATTGATCGGTTACATACGCGGCAGTTACCCATTGAGGCTAATTATGTGGGTAAGCAAGTCAACACCTTGGCTTCGCAATATGTCGAAGTAGGACTCAAAGAACAAAATGGTGATGATTCTATATGGTTAATGAATATCGAAGCTGAATGAACCAATTGATAAAAAACAATCTACTAGGAATTAAGGAGTTAAGTCTTGAGGAAATAGAGCTAATTTTTGAAACTGCAGATAACTTTAAGGATGTTATTAATCGACCGATAAAAAAAGTCCCCTCCCTCCGAGATGTGACCATTGCTAATATTTTTTTTGAAAACTCGACAAGAACCCAACTGTCTTTCGAGTTGGCAGAAAAAAGACTGAGTGCCGATGTAATCAATTTCAGTTCATCTAGCAGCTCAGTTAAAAAGGGTGAGACGTTGTTAGATACGGTCAATAATATACTTTCGATGAAGGTCGATATGATTGTCATTCGTCATTCGAGTCCGGGAGCCCCTCATTTCTTAGCTAAACATGTTAATTCAAAGATCGTGAACGCAGGAGATGGAACGCATGAGCATCCGACGCAAGCCTTATTAGACGCATATTCCATTCGGGAACGTTTGGGCAGTATTGCGGGTAAAAAGGTCGTGATAGTAGGTGATATCCTGCATTCGAGGGTAGCGCTATCTAATATTTTTGCCCTACAAAAATTAGGTGCTGAAGTGATGGTTTGTGGTCCGGCTACTTTATTACCAAAATACATCAGTGCCTTGGGCGTTAAAGTGGAATTAGACATACGAAAGGCGTTGAATTGGTGTGATGCCGCTAATATTTTACGCATTCAACTTGAGCGACAGAAAAGGTCTTACTTTCCATCGCTTCGAGAATACAGCTTGTACTATGGTGTGAATAAAGAAATGATCAACGCGCTAGATAAAGAGATCATTATTTTGCATCCAGGGCCAATTAACCGAGGTGTTGAGATCACTTCAAGCGTGGCAGATGCCGACAATGCTTTGATATTAGATCAGGTAGAAAATGGCGTGGCCATTCGGATGGCTGTTTTATATTTATTGGCCGGTAAATTAGAATAATTACAGTCCTGTGTAGTTGAATGGCGTAATAGCCCTTAACTCTCCTTTGATATTTTCGGAAATGTCAAGAGATTCAATAAACGCTTGGATGGTGGATTCAGTAATGACTTCATTTTTACGGGTCAGGCTTTTCAAGGCCTCATAGGGAGATGGATAGGCTTCTCTTCTTAAAATCGTTTGAATGGCTTCTGCGACGACTGCCCAATTTTGATTGAGATCCTCCTTAATAGCCTCTTCGTTACATTCTAGTTTTTTCCAACCCTTAACTAATGAGTGTAAAGAAATCATCGAATGTGCCATGGGGACTCCTATATTTCTTAATACGGTAGAATCTGTCAAGTCTCGTTGAAGTCTTGATATAGGAAGTTTGGCCGCGAGATATTCATACAAGGCATTGGCCATGCCTAAGTTGCCCTCTGCATTCTCAAAATCTATGGGATTTACTTTGTGAGGCATGGCAGAAGAGCCCACCTCATTTTTCATTATTTTTTGCTTAAAATAGCCCATAGAAACATAGGACCAGACGTCTCTACTTAAGTCAATAAGTATGGTGTTAATACGCTTAAGGGCATCAAATAATGCTGCTAAATGGTCATAATGCTCGATTTGAGTTGTCGGATGGCTCCGCTTAAGTCCCAAGACATCATTTACGAATTGATGTGCAAAATGATGCCAATCTATCTCAGGATATGCCACGTGGTGGGCATTAAAATTACCCGTAGCCCCACCAAATTTAGCGGCATGAGGTACCTGCTTTAATAATTTTATTTGCTCATTGAGTCGGATAAGATAAACTTCAATTTCTTTTCCCAATTTGGTAGGGGACGCTGGTTGACCATGGGTTTTGGCAAGTAAGGGAATCTCTTTCCATACATCGGCAGATTGCTTTATCAAAGCCATGAATTCATCCAATAGAGGTAAAATAGTTTCAGAAAGTGCTTCTTTAACGGATAAGGGAATGGAGGTATTATTAATGTCTTGAGAGGTCAACCCAAAATGAATGAATTCTTTATAAGACACCAAATTAAGGGTATCAAAATGCTTCTTAATGAAGTATTCAACTGCTTTAACATCGTGATTGGTAACCGCTTCAATTTCTTTGACTTTCAGGGCATCTGCTTCAGTGAAATTTCTGTAGATATTCCTTAAGGCATCAAATTGATCAGGATGGACATCCTTTAATTGGGGTAAGGGCAGTTCACAAAGCCTTATAAAATATTCTATTTCTACTTTCACACGATATTTGATGAGGGCAAATTCTGAAAAGTAGTTAGAGAGAACTTGTACTTTGTTGTGATAACGGCCGTCTATAGGTGAGATCGCGTGAATAGAATGATTTTCGCTCATATAAATAAATGTATAATACAAAAATACGGAATCCCAATGATTTGTAACCACCATACTATGGAATTACCTTTGCTATTCAAATATAGATTTTAAAAGGAATGGTTTTTGGATTATTTAAAAAGGATAAAAAAAATAAAAAAGTGGATGAAAGGTATGTGGATCTTACAATAAAAGAAATTGTCAAAATCACAGCTGATGCTGTCAATCTCGTTTTTGATACATTAGATGAAGATTTCTCGTATCAGTCGGGTCAATTTATTACGCTGATTGATGAGGTCAAAGGCGTTAAAATCAGGCGGGCCTATTCTTTGTGCTCAGCACCAAATATAGATGCACATCCGGCAGTAATGGTAAAAAGAGTGGCCAATGGCGTAATGTCTAATCACATCAATGATACTTATCAAGTGGGTCAGAAACTCAGAGTAATGGAACCGATGGGTACTTTTACTACAAGTTTTGATGGTGAAAAATCAAGACAGCTGGTATTGATTGGAGGAGGATCTGGGATTACTCCCCTGTATTCTATCGCTAAGTCGGCCCTTCATTTAGAACCCAAAACAAAGGTCTTACTGGTCTACGCCAATAAATCATCTGCGGATATCATATTTAAGGAAGACTTAAATAAATTAAGTAGGCAGTTCCAAAATTTTCATTGGATCAATATTTTGGAACAAGAAGATGAAATGACACCGGCAGATTACCTGGGTAGGCCTACAGAGCCCATGGTGCATACCATTCTTGAGCAATCAAATGTGAGTACGCAAACCCATTATTTTATTTGTGGACCGGATCCGATGATGAAAATCATTCAGTCTGGGTTGGATCAATTTGGAGTTCTATCCAAACAAATTCAAATAGAAAGATTTGTAGGTAAGCATCTTGTCGAGAATTTGAAGGGCTCAAATGAAGTCAATGTATCTATTCTTTTGGATGGAACGACCCATGAACTGAAAATAGATGGTGACCAGCCCATTTTAGATCAAGCACTTTTGGCTGGAATTGACATGCCTTATTCATGTAAAAGTGGTTTTTGTACCGCTTGTCGTGGCAAGGTATTGTTAGGAAAAGTTGATATTAAAGATGCTGATGGCCTTTCTGAAGAAGAAATTGCAGAAGGGTTCGCGCTGTTGTGCGTGGGCCGTGCCCTGACACCAGATTTGAAGCTATCTCTTGAATGAATCGCTCTTTTTTTATATTTTTTAATAGAGGTTAAATAGATAAATACACATGTTTTATGTTTAAGAACTGGGTAGCATTTTATCAAAAGCTTTCATTATTTTTCAATGCTATAATTGCGATTTCATTTCTTCCATTTTGTTGGTTGTTATTGGAAATGGAGGCTGAGGGGAATCAAGCTGCTTTGCTCTCAGATCAAAGCAAGTGGACCGTTAGATTGATTGCTTTTACTTTGGTATTTCTTCTCTTATTTTTTTCAGTAAAGATGACAAAAAAGGGATTAAAAGCGATTATGTCTGAGGCTGTAGTTTCAGCTAAATTATCCTCATTTTACTATATTTATATTAAAAAGTTCATGTTCATGGAACTGGCGGCCATGACTGCCTTAGGCGCCATTTATGTATTGAGAGATTATTTTTTCGTTTTTATTTATTTAGGGATCTTGGTGTGGTTTTCACTCATTCGCCCCACGTACAATTATGTCGTAGATAAACTCAAATTAAGTGCTTCTGAAAGGAAACAGTTGGAATCACAAATAGATTTTTAGAAATGCGGCCAGTTCGGGACCTTTTCGGTTAAAAAATCATCGATCAATGCCTCATATTTTTGGGGATGATCCTTCATATCTTTACAGTGCTTAGACCCCCAATTGGTATGATGAAAAATAGCATATTCATGATTTAATTTTTTGTTGATATCCACAGACTGCCAAGAGGACGTCTGATCATCCGATTGGGAGTGTATGAGTAACGTAGGTACGCGTATTTCTGAGGCCAATGCTTCAATATTGGCCTCATCCAGATCAAATTGTGCCCGCCATTGCACTAAAAAATAGGTGATGGGATAAAATATTTCGATCCAACTTCCGTAACGTCTCAAAGCCCGCTCATTTACCGCAGATTTAATGTCTCGATAAGGAGAATCAGCCAATATAAAACCGACTTTTGGAGTGACTGAACTGGCTGCCAATACCGCCGCCGCACCCCAAGATTTTCCAATCCATCCAATTTGATCGAGTGTCAGCCCCGACTTATGCATCAGGACCTCAGAGAATGCCAGATGGTCTTTGCGTTCTAAGATGCTCCAAGTACCTAATGATCCACCACTTTCTCCATGCCCTCGATGATCATAAAGTATGATATCACAACCTTTTTTCCAAAAATAAGGAGCGTATTCAGCACCTCCCATCCTATTTCCTCCCCAACCATGAGAGACGACGGCGCCGCAAAAGACGCTGTCATTAGGATTTTTAAGATAAGAACCCTTTAATGAAACCTTGTCATCTGTTAATACTTCAATAGGTGCTACGACTCCATATTTATTTAGCGCAGATAAGTCAGGTTGAGATCTCCAGGGGACAATAATTAATGAAGAGAAAAACCAACCTAGGGCTACATAAATAACTAAAAAAAGTGAAATCAAAAAGGCTAATATTTTTTTCATGGGGAAATTAAGGGATAACCCAGGGCTGCTTTTCACAAAAGGGTAAATTAAACCGGGTCAAGTTAGCCCATGCTTCTTAAAACTGAGGATTTATTTTTGTTAAAATTATTCATTTTTCCTGACTCACATTGATTTTCGCTATCATTTTGCTCTTTTTCAGTTGAATTGGAGCGCCAGATTTACGGCGCAGTTTATCATTAAATAACTCAACCACTAGGGCAAAGGTCATGGCAAAATAAATATAACCTTTATTCACATGTTGGTGCATGCCCTCCATCACGAGCATCAATCCGATTAAAATTAAAAACGCCAGTGCCAGCATTTTTATCGTAGGCCTGTTATTGATGAAATCACTTATTTTCTGAGAGAAAATGAGCATGACGATCATCGCAAAAATGACGGCTAAGATCATGACTATAATTTGATCTGAAAGGCCTACCGCGGTTAAGATGGAATCAAAGGAAAAAATAATATCGATCAGTACGATTTGACCCAGTGTTGCGGCAAAGGTTTGAAGTTGTGGCATATGATCAGGTATGACATCCTCACCTTCTAGCTTTTCATGAATTTCATGTACGCTTTTGGCAATAAGAAAAGCCCCGCCCATCACCAATATGAGATCCTTGATACTGAGCTCAAAGAGAGGTAAATCACCCCAAAAAGGGAGGCTCACGATGGGCGCCGTCAAGCCGACGATCCACTTGATCGTCAATAAAAGCATTATTCTAAAAGCTAAGGCCAATACTAGGCCTGTATTTCTTGCTTTTGCTTGGGATACAACCGGTAATTTTCCGGTAATGATGGAGATGAAAATGATGTTATCAATTCCTAAAATTATTTCCATTACCGTTAAGGAAATCAAAGCGATGATTGCATCACCGGTCAATAAGTGTTCCATTTTCGTCCATTTACTTTTTTATAATCAGCCGGTTAAATACCTAAATCTACTCTTTTTGACCATATTTCATAAATAGGTTTTCCTTTGCTGCTCTTGCCACTGTGATGCCATTTGCCCTCTTGTAATTCAAAATCAAATTGAAGGCGTGCGCCTACCCGACTGTTATCTCTAGAAAAATATTCTATTTCTTCCGTGTATTGACCATTTACGGTCTGGTAGGTGCCCCCGCCGGTACCAAAAAATTGGTTAGTTTCAATATTATAAGCGATCCATTGAAATTGGGTACCTGAGAGTATTTTCATAGTTCTCCTCACTCCGGGTACGCGCTCAGAAATGACACCCTCGCGTTCACGCCCCGTAATCAGCCAAGCACCCTTCAAGGCACCTGGTTGACCATTATCGATCCTGCGCCACAATGTATTTTTCCATTGGATATTCTCTTCACTTTGTACAAAATTAACGTTGGTTTGGGTGCCTACCTTTTCAGGTGATGAGGTATCAAACTCCCAATTCAAGACGACATCATCATCTGCTGTGGCCCAACTTCCTCCCGCAGTTGAAATAAATACCGCAGGGTCAGTTTTATATTGCGTAATAGAAAAATGATTTGCAGTCATGATCCAAACAGATTGTATTTGATCTGCGGAGGATGACCAAGCCCCTGTGAGGTTTTGTCCGATCAAAAAGCTACTAAAGAGTAATGTATATAGGCAGGTAAGTACTTTCATTTGAGATGTATTTAGGCATAAGATAATAATAACCTCATCGAATAAGAAATATAGACCTCATCTTGTTTCGATTTTACCGTTGGCATACTTAGCGAATCTCCCCGACGTATGTGCATGGGTATGATCGGGTTTTGGCCAAGGCCACCCACCAAATTGAGTTAATTGATATTCTCGCATCGTTTCTTGAATTTCAGATTGATGGTTCATAACAAAAGGGCCATATTGAGCGATGGGCTCGTCAATAGGTTTTCCTTGTAGCAATAAGAAATGACTGACCTCTGGGCCGTTGGTGATACGAAGAGATTGGTCACTGACCATTTCTATTGCATGATTAGGTAAGAGCTTTTTATTTTCCAGCTCAACGTCTTTTCCCTGGAAGTAATAGAGTGTTCGACTCAAGTCAGCGCCATGAGCAGGCAGGATCCATTGGGCCCCAGGTTCCATTTCCAAAGTCCAAATACAAACTCCATTCTCTGGATCATTGGCCCAAGAATCGGGTGCAGGAGGTAAGCCTCTCGTATCGAAGAGTGTACCGGCAATCACCGTTACTTCCGTTTTTTTATTTTGATCATCATGGTGGATATATTTGGGGATTTCTTCACTCCATAGCATGGAAAAATGAGGGGCACACATTTTTTTAACTTTTGGTAAATTGATCCAGATCTGAAACATCAATAATGGGTTATTTTTTGATGTATTTAATAAAGGAAACATTTCGCAATGCTGAACTCCTTTACCCGCAGTCATCCATTGTACATCACCATTACCAAATCTACCTGCAGCTCCTAGGGAGTCTGAATGATCCACTAATCCTTTTTGTGCGATCGTTACCGTTTCAAAACCACGATGCGGATGGGCTGGAAAACCGGGCACAACGGTGCCATGATACATTCTGAAGCCATCTTTACTTTGAAAATCTTGTCCTAAATTTCTTCCGGTGAGTAAAGTAGGATCGGGACCTAAGTCCGTATTGCCTGGAGGATAGGTATCTTCATGAAAGGCACAAAACAAGAAAGGATCTTTGGTTTGCCATGGAAAACTTAAAGGGGAAATATGAATAATTGCTGACATTTTAGGGATGCTTTAAAAATTGAAATTATTATTTTTTCAAATTCCCATAGAAATGGGAGGGTATTTTTTTATGAAGTCAAAAATAACTCAGTTTGAATTCAAATCCCCAAAATAATTTTGGATGAGAGGTATTGATATTTATATTTCGTTTAACTCTTTTGCTTGGTATTAATAATGTTATATAGAGATTTATTATATTGTAAAAAATTGATATATTGATGCCCACAAACGACCTAAAATGAGATTTTTTAAGGATTTTTATTACATTACCAATTTCAAAACTTTTTTTGTAACCTTTTTATCTATTTGTGCCACTTATATCTGCATAACCTACGAAATCCATGCGGATTTACCTTTGGCATTGGTGAGTATTGCTATCATATTTCCGGTAGTCTTTGCGATCAATTCGGCGTATGCGAGAAGAGAGCAAGGACTTGTAAGCTTAGCGGCTTGCAAGGGGTTTATGCATGGATTTTATAGAATAGCCGTGGATCATCCAAAAGATTTGGATCCTGAAAAGGCTTTAGATTGTAAGAACAAAATAATCGCCCTATTCACTTCCTTAAAGCACTTCTTAGAGAGTGATCCTGAGGAATCAGCGTCCTTTGCTAAAGAAGTTTATACCAATATTAAAGCGTTAAGTTTATTTTCAAAAACGTTATTGGCCCAAGGACTGCACGGTAGATCGGTATCTAGGATGGTCGTTTTTATAACGCGCTTTTCCGTTGCTTTTGAAGAGATGCAAATGATTTTTCATTATCGAACTCCTATAGGGTTGAAAGCGTATGGGAAAATTTTTTTAGTGGTTTTTCCTGTTTTATACGCGCCATCTTTTGCCTTATTAGCTTCAAACTTTTCAGGATTGGCAGACGAGTACGTTTTTTTTAGTTATCTAATACCTGCGCTTTATGCCATAATTTTGGTCAGCTTAGATAATATTCAAACCCAACTCGAGAATCCATTTGATCAATTTGGCTCTGATGATATTCGTGTTGATGTGGATAAAATTGACCAAATGTTGATACCTTAAAAAATTAATAGAAATTAAATCACAAATGATGAAAAAGATATTTATTTGCACACGTTTTTTAATAGGACTGATCACATTTTTTGGATCAGTAGTTATGTTATCTGCTCAAAGCCGTATGGATCGGGCCATTCAATCTTCTCTATTCCAAGAGGATGAAATCCTAGAATTAACCTTGACGATGGATATCGAAACAGTCACTAAGGATATAGAAGATAGAGAAGAACACGCTGGAACCCTTGTCTACAAGGGGGCTGACGGGACAGATGTTTCACTCAGCGTAATGCTCAAAACGCGAGGAAAAACAAGAGCCAATCCAGAGGTTTGCAAGTTCCCACCACTACAATTAAACTTTAAAAAGAAGGGAAATTATGATAATATATTTACCGGGCAGGATAAGCTTAAACTTGTAGCCCATTGTCAATACAATAAAGGCTTTGATGATTATGTCGCCCAAGAGTATTTGACTTACAAGCATTACAATATATTAACAGATAATAGTTTTAGGGTGAGATTGTTGAGGGTTACCTATGTGGATACTGGTGGAAATAGAGATCCTTTTACTAAGTATGCTTTTTTGATAGAAGAAGATGAAATATTGGCCGAGCGAAGAGGAAAAATTGTATCTGAAAAGTCGGTCAGAAATCAAGATATGTGTGAACACAATGCCTTGGATTTAATGATTTTATTTCAATTTATGATAGGAAATACAGATTGGGGCGTGGGCGCTAAGCACAATATGAAATTGATAGCGGATGATTCTACGAATCGATTACCGATTCCGGTGCCTTATGATTTTGATTATGCAGGAGCGATTATGACTACTTATGCTCAGCCTGCGGAGGCTTTACAAATCACGAGTGTAAGACAACGCCTTTTTAGGGGTCTATGCAGGCAGCCGGGCAGTTATGAGAAAATCTTTCAAATTTACAATGATAAAAAAGATGACATCTATGCGTTGTATCAAAACTCAAGTCATGTCGATGATAAGTTCAAAAAGTCTACTTTGAAATATTTTGATCAGTTTTATGGGATCATTAACGACCCCAAGAAAGCGAAAAGGCAAGTGCTGGAAGTTTGCAGGGCGAAGCATAATCATGTTTTTTGATAAAACATATTCTGGAAGATGTCCTTTGCCTTTAACCTATTTTTCACCTATTATTTTCTAGTTCTTTCATTTTTCTACGTTCTTATACCCGAAAAAAGCCCACAAAAATTTCGATTTGATGGAAAATATGGGTTATATGTTTCGATTGAAGGAGATCATTATCAGGTACATTGGCTGACCTCCGCGCCTGAGGAAGGCTATTTAAATACCCATACTGAAGAGGTAGAGAATTTTTCATACAGCACGCCTAAGTCAATTATTCATAAGGTTCAAATACCTTTACACGACCAACCAATGGATATAGACTTTGGAAGTCCTTCGGGGGGCAATGGGCAAATTACGATTGTTCCAAACCATGAGAGAGATGCTTTTGAATTCAAAGGCGTGGATTCGGTATATGTTTTAGGAGACACGCATGGGAATTTTGATGAGGTGGTTCAAATCCTTCAAAACTCAAAATTGATAGATGAAAATCATCAATGGATTGGAGGGAGAGTACATTTGGTTTTTTTAGGAGATATATTAGATCGTGGTAAAGACGCTTTACGGCTCACCTGGTTCATCTACGAATTGGAGCAATCAGCGGCCCAGCATGGAGGTCAAATCCACCTTATTTTAGGGAATCATGAAATCATGGTTATGTCAAATGATCTGCGCTATGTTTCGGCAAAAGAGCAACAGGTGGCCAATATGCATCAAGTGAGCTATCAACAGCTTTATCATCCTACTCGGTCAGTATTGGGGCGCTGGCTTTCAACCAAGCCCGCAGCACTTAAAATTGATGGAATTTTATTTGCGCATGGGGGCATCATTATGGGGGCATCTTTGAAATCATTTAATGATCGTGTTTATCAATATACTCAAGCCCCTCTTTTTTCTCATTTGATGGAACAACCCTTCGATTCCGTGAGCTTTTCCCAAGTTGAGCGTGAGGAGCAAAAAGATTATCTATATGATTCTTTCGGGCCCTTTTGGTTTAGAGGTTATGTTCAGACAGATACATTAGGGTCCTATTTGGATGCGATCTTGCTCAATAACAAGGCTAAATTACATGTAGTCGGCCATACCACTGTACCTAATATATCCTCCCTTTATAATGGTAAATTAATAGCGACAAACGTTCCTAAGGCAGGTACAGAAATGCTATTATTGACCAAATCTAAGCGGAGTAAATACCACCGCTTTCGAATTAATTTATTAGGGGAGTTTGTAGTACTCTAACGGCTACTTCGTTCCTCACAATTCAAGCGACTTGCCTAGTTATTGGTTTCGGCTTAGCAGGAATTTTATCATTTAACTGTATTTTCTCGATTTTTATCTTAATTGGCAGCGTAATTTTTGTTACCTTTCACGGAACTTACCTACATAATCGTTTGTTCACTATTATAACACCTAGCTCATATTAAATGCCAATATACAAGAGTGCCCAATCAATTTTGCGGTTTAAAAATTCGATCAATAAAGAATTTGCCACCACCTTAAATAAAAGGGTTAACGAACATTTTAAGTTATCTGGAAAAGGTAGGAATGCCAATTCAATGATGTTTATTAAGACCGCTTTCATGTTTTGCTTATTGTTCATTCCTTATTCGTTTGTATACAGCGCAGCCAATGTATGGGTGATGTTGGGGTGCTATTTTGTTACGGGACTTGGGGTAGCAGGTATTGGCTTGTCTGTCATGCATGACGCCAATCATGGGTCTTACTCAAAAAATCCACTGGTCAACAAAATCATTGGCTACAGTTTAAATGTTATTGGAGGAAACGCGACCAATTGGAAAATACAACACAACGTATTTCATCATTCCTATACCAATATAGATACGCATGATGAAGACATTCGGCCGAGATTTATCCTAAGGTTTACGCCGCATGCCGAATTAAGGTCTTTTCATAAATATCAACATATTTATGCATGGCTTTTGTACGGGCTTATGTCCTTTTCATGGATCGTATTTAAAGATTTTGCTCAATTGGTAGGATATCAAAAATCGGGAATCTTAGCAAAGCATGTTTCTGTATCTAAAGCTTGGGCTTGGTTAGTGATCAGTAAATTGTTCTACTATGCCTATATAATGGTACTTCCGTTAATGTTTACTCCTTTTAGCTTTTTAGAAATATTCGCCGGATTTTTTATCATGCATTACATAGCTGGATTGATTTTAGGATCCGTTTTCCAGCCAGCACATGTCATGGAGGTAAATGAGTACCCCATAGCTGAAGATGATCTGATCCCTGACAATTGGATGGCTCATCAGCTCAAAACAACCTGTAATTTTGCAGGGAACAATAGAATCTTCTCATGGTTCGTAGGAGGCCTTAATTATCAAATAGAGCATCATTTATATCCTAATATATGCCATGTACATTATGCGAAATTGGCACCCATTGTTGAGCAAACAGCGAAAGAGTTTGGTATCCCTTATCATAATTATGGCTCGTTTAGAAAAGCCTTGATCAATCATAAGAAAATGCTATTTGCACTTGGCCGGCCGAAATTAGAAGTTGCCTAATAAGAAGAACGATAAATTCGTTCAAATACCCATCATTTGCATGATTTGAGATCAGTCAGGAACTATTTCTGTGGGCCGTACCATTTGGATGATGATCAAAAGAATAAAGGAGATCATTATTCCTAACGAAAAATAAGCCAGTATGGGTAGACTTTCCCAATGTCGTAGGGTTAGTGCCCAAAAGGCCCATACACCCACAGCGATGAAGGCTTGGTCGCGGTACCAGCGAAATAGTCTAATGATAATGATTCCGGTGACAGATAAAATAAGGAGGGACCAATAAAGCTCAGAAATCCCCCACGTATTCCATTCATAGAATTTGAGGGCGGCCGCAATGTTGAGGACGGTAGCCAGGGTAACCCATCCAAAGTAAATACTGAAGACGAAAGATTCCATCCAATAATTAATTTTGATCCCTTCATTTTTCATAGTACGAATTTGATGATCGATTTTAATGAGAGAAAAGAGCATCATCAGAATGATAATGACCGTAATCCAAAGCCAATCATAAGAGGCACAAACTAGCCAAAGGCCATTTAAAATCACATTGATGCTATACCAAACACGTAATGGACGCCATTGAGGAGCCTCTTTTTTTTTGATGAACTGATAAATAGGGAAAGTGATGAGACCGGTGTATATAAGGGCCCAAATGGAAAAGGCAAATCCTTTAGGCACAATCAGAGGTCTTGTACTTGTACTGGTAGTTCCTATGGGATGGGGGCCAAAAAAGCCATTAAGGGTCATGATATAAAGTATCAGAAGTAAAGTGAGGCTGATAAATGAAATGAAGTGGGTGTTTTTATGAGTTAAGATCATTTTCTTTAATAATTAAATGAATTAAGCGCACTGGGGCATTAAGTCACCTTTGAGTTAATGCGTTAGGTAATATAAGAGACTTGAGACAAATAACCCGCTCCAAAGTAGGGTCCTTATCCAGTTTAAGCGGATCAATTGATGTACAATAGATAGATTAATTTCATTATTTGAGATTTTGCTGTGCAGGGGTACAAAAATCAAAAAAGTCATCATCCAAAGTGTAATAATCATTAAAAATGATCCTAAGGTAAAAGTAGAAAAATCATTAAAGAGGTGTATGGTAGTAATTATCAATTGCCCCATCATCAAGGGGAGTACCACATAAGTGATTTTTTGCGTATATTTTTCATGCCACCGTTTAAGATTGTCTTGCTCATAATAGAGAAAGCTTGGATAGATGACGAGTTGGACCAACCAAATCAAAACCAATAACCCGAAGTCAAACAGTAGCCGGATTAATGGAATGCTCATTGGGCGAAACGAAAGTTTAATTTTCCCACATTCCAAGCCCAAAAAATCAATAATGGATGAACGATGATCAACCTCAACCAACCCATCCATGGAGCCACACAGAGTCCATCCGTTACGCAAGACCCGATTTGAATGAAATAGACATGTGAAGGGACGAAGCAAATTAATAATATAACAATACCTAAAGCTCCTATTTTTTGATATTTAGGGAAAAGGAGGAGTAAAGAGAGCACGATTTCTAAAAGTCCACTCACTATATTAATCCAATAAGGGTAGGGTAAATAATCAGGAATTAATCCATAATAAAAATCCGGATCTATAAAGTGATTCATTCCAGCCGAGAGGTAGAATAGGAAGCAACTGTATTTTAATAGGAGATGTATTTTTATCATGATAAACGTTTTTAATGAGATTCTTTATAAGCCATTTTCAAAATATAAAAAAAAGGAACCCACCAGATGAAATCATTGGTAATTAAGGTATATATAAACGCAAAAGGAACTTTGTCTTGAAAGTAATAAATAAAAAATCCAAGAGGCCCAAATACTTTCCCCAAAAAACCAACAAAAACAATCGGCCAATGTCTAATGGGATCATAAGAGGCCAACCAATAACCAATACCATAAACGCCAATGACCATACCCATGCCTTGCCACACCATAGGGTGATTGAGCGGCTCCATGCCTACCAGGTTGAAAAATTGGTTGGGACTTAATACTACCCATGCGCCCCAACAGAGATTATAGAGGGCAGCTAGCTTAAGTGTGATTTTCATAGGGTGTTTTTTGGATGCAACCAAGTATTGAATAAAAAGGTTCATAACCAGTTAGATACCTACATGCGCATTAAAATAAGGAAGTGCCCACTATACAAAGGGCATAAAAAAAGCCTGTCATAAATTGACAGGCTTGCAAAGTATTTTGAGAAAACTGCTTAGGAAACTTTGACGTTTACTGCATTCAAGCCTTTCTGGCCATCTTGCACATCGTAGCTTACTTTGTCGCCTTCACGAATTTCTTCTGTTAGACCTGTTTGGTGAACAAACACATCTTTCCCACCTTCATCAGGTGTGATAAATCCAAATCCTTTGGTGTTATTAAAAAATTTTACTATACCGTTACTCATAATTATTTGTATTAATTTATACAAAACTAGTTATTTTAAAGCAAATGCCATAATTTTTTTGAAAAATCGTACAAAAAATCTTGAAGGAGCCTAAAAAAGTTGATTATTTGATTGATTGGGCCTATTTAAAGTTAATTTTTTTGTAAAAATTTCATTTTTAGACTCATTCTTTATGTCCTCCTTTTTATGTTTATATCTAATTTTTTTTCGTAGATTGAATTTTTAATATAGGTTCCTTGGATTGGCGTGAGATTTATTAATGTGCGTAGATCAAATTAATAGTGACTTAAATTATGGTTGATGGTTTTTTACTTTTCACTAATTCCATGAGTTTAACGAGCAAAGAGACCTTTCCATATAAACGGAGAGGGAGGATCTTAAAAGATTTCATATAGGCTATTTTCTATCTGATTTAAGGGAAGTTATTTGCGAGTGTTTTTAAATGATGAAGTCAAGAATTACAATTAGGTACTGCAGAATTAAAAAAGGCGTTTATGCATCACTTATCATCATCCTTATGATGGGATGCGGTAGGATGGAGGTTGCTTTAAAAAAACCTGTAAGACCTAACATTATTTTCATCATGTCTGATGATCACGCGTATCAAGCCATAAGTGCCTATCAGGATAACTTAATAGTGACCCCGAATATTGATCGCATCGCGCAACAAGGAATGCTTTTTAACAATGCCTGTGTTACCAATTCAATATGTGCCCCTTCAAGAGCCACCATCCTGACTGGTAAGCATACACATTTGAATGGAAAAATAGACAACCTGATGCCCTTTGATACCACCAACATTACGTTCCCATTGCTTTTTCAACAAGCGGGCTATCAGACGGCGATGTTTGGAAAATTACATTTTGGAAATAATCCCAAAGGTATTGATGATTTTCTGATTTTACCTGGACAGGGAAATTACATCAATCCTGATTTCATTACCCCAAAGGGGGATACGACTATTATAGGTTACGTTACTGATATTATTACGGATCTTACCCTAAATTGGCTAGACCTAAAAAGAGATCCTGAAAAGCCGTTTATGTTGATGTACTTGCACAAAGCACCCCATCGACCCTGGTGGCCACGTGCTGATAAATTCAAAGAATTTAGTAAGAAACATTTTCCAGAACCCCCAACCCTTTTTGATGATTATCAAGGGAGAGGCTCAGCGGCAAAGGAAGCTGAAATGAATCTTTTGTCTCACATGAAGTATGGCCATGATGCTAAAATCAGACCCAAAACCCTAGCTGAAATGGGTGGCGTACTACCGGAGATACCGGCGATGAAATGGAAGGAGGTAGATGGATTTTCTGGACCTTACAACCGTGCAAATGAAGCTCAAAAGGCCTTATATGATCCCATTATTGATTCAATTAATCTTGAGTTTAAGGTACATTGGCCCAGCATGTCAAGGGAGGAGAAAATGCGGTGGAAATATCAAAGATACATGCAGGATTATTTAGGAACCATTGCGTCTGTAGATGACAATGTTGGTAGGTTACTAGATTATCTTGAAGAAACCGGATTGGACCAAAATACGATGATTATTTATACTTCAGACCAAGGATTTTATTTAGGAGAGCATGGTTGGTTTGATAAAAGATTCATATATGATGAGTCTTTTAAAACCCCACTTTTAATCCAATGGCCAGGACATATTGCTCCCGGAAGCACGAATGATGAAATGGTTCAAAACTTAGACTTTGCACAGACTTTGTTGGAGGTAGCCGATATCAAAGCGCCAGGAGATATGCAAGGAGAAAGTCTTTTGCCCTTGTTGAAAGGTGAAGCTACCTGGACGCGCGAGGCCGTTTATTATCATTATTATGAGTACCCTGCCGTCCATATGGTAAAAAGGCATTTCGGGATCGTTTCTAAAGCCTATAAATTGGTTCACTTTTATTATGACGTAGATGAGTGGGAGCTCTACGATAGGATGAAGGATCCATCAGAATTAAATAATGTATACGATGATCCGGCGTATGCCAGCATTGTGACCCAATTAAAATTGGAATTAAAAGACATGAGAATAAAATATCAAGATTCTGAGGAATTGGATCAAGAATTCATTGAGGTCTACTTTGATAATGGATGGGTAGAATAACTTTCCCGGTTCATGTGATTTTGTTGTGTGATGCTCAAATAATATTGACTACGAATTATGAAAAGACGTTTGCGAAGCCTTTTGTTAATTTCAATTAACTTATGCTTTACCACATGTTTTTTTGAGAAAAAAATGGGCATGAATTTGATTTCTTCTGAGACTTTTGATACCATCATAGATGATCAAGAGGTGAAATTATATACGCTCAAAAATAAATGGGGGGTAACCGCTCAAATCACCAATTATGGGGGCCGGGTGGTCTCCCTATGGCTGCCTGATAAAACAGGTCATTTTGAAGATGTCGTCTTGGGGTTTAATGACATGGATACCTATCAGAAATCTAAAGAAAAATATTTTGGTGCGTTGATCGGCCGGTATGGAAACCGTATTAAAAAGGGGCGTTTTGTTTTAGAGGACAGTACGTATCTTTTGGTAAAAAATAATGGAGAAAATCACTTACATGGCGGAAATAAAGGCTTTGAATCCGTTGTTTGGAAAGTGAATTCATTTACAGAGAATAAGCTTTTTTTGAGCTATTTTTCACCACACATGGAGGAGGGTTATCCCGGGAATTTAACCGTGAGCGTTGAGTATCAACTTACAGATGAAAATGAGTTAAGTATTCAGTATTTCGCACAATCCGATCAAACCACCATCATCAATCTTACGCATCATTCTTTTTTTAACCTAAAAGGAGCAGGCAACGGAAATGTGAATGATCATCTGTTGCAAATTAATGCAGATTATTTTACACCCATTGATGCTCAGTTGATACCTACAGGGGTGATTCAAAAGGTAGTAAATACTCCTTTTGACTTTTTATTACCCACTCAAATTGGGAGTCGAATAGATGCGGTAGATGACCAGTTGACTTATGGGCACGGATATGACCATAATTATGTATTGAATCCGTCCGATTCATTAGTGAGTTTTGCTGCGCGAGTGGTTGAACCCGTGTCAAAAAGAACGCTGGAAGTATATACCAACGAGCCAGGCATGCAGTTTTATGGGGGTAATTTTTTAGATGGTACGGTGAAGGGTAAAAAGGATAAAAATTATGAACATCGTGGTGCCTTCTGTTTGGAAACCCAACATTTCCCTGATAGTCCTAATAAGATTCAATTTCCTTCAACCTCATTAGCGGCAGAGGAGCCCTATTATTCCATCTGCATTTATAAGTTTGGCCTCTTGTGAAGCGGCTAAAAAAAACATTTTTGCTGAACGTTTTTTTTAAAATAAAGATTAACTACATATGAAAATTCTTTTATCTCTTTTATCGATCTCTTTTTTTTTATCGATCATAACGTCATGCAATGAATCGAGAAAGAATAAGCTTTTAGTTATTTATGAGGAAGAAGGACCATACAGTGAGTTGAAGACTGAATGGATACAGATTATTAAAGAAAGTCTCTTCGATTTTGAGGTCGTAGATTTTGAGCGTCAAAGGTTAGGAGATTCGTTGTGGCAAAATAGAGCTTTAATTATACTTTCAGATCCTCAAATGCTCAACCCTCAATGGCAATCGGATATTGAACGATATGTTCAAACTGGAGGCGAACTTTTGCTGCCATCTGATACTATCAATTCCTATTATTGGCCCTGGTTGTACCAAGCTCAAATGAATAAAGAGAATGATTTCGACGGAGGGAAAATTATTTTTTTTAACGATTCAACGAACTTAAGAACATTATTAAATGAATCCTTAGGGGCCCTGAGTATCCAATCAGGTCAAGTTAAAACTAAGCAAGCGCCTAGTAATAACAGATTTACAAAAATAATTTTAGATGCAGATGTGAATGAGCCCATGGAGCTTTCCGTATTACCAGGAGGCCGTGTGTTGTTCATCGAACGAGAAGGCAACTTCAAGGTATATGATCCTGAGACGCGCACGACCAAGCTCTTGCACACTTTTGATATAAGTACTGAGGGTAATTATGAGGATGGGATGCTTGGTTTAACTATTGACCCGAACTATGAGGACAACAACTGGGTATATATTTATTATTCACCGAAAGGAGGACGTCCAAGACAAAACCTTTCAAGGTTTATTTTGGCTTACCAAGACAGTCTTTTATTACAGAGTGAAAAAGTCATTCTTGAAGTGGCCGTTCAACGTGAAACTTGTTGCCATTCAGGAGGATCCATTTCGTTTGGGCCTAAAGGAAATTTATTCTTAAGCACAGGTGATAATACGAGTTCCAAAGAATCAGATGGCTATTCGCCTTTGGATGAAAGAGCAGGAAGAGCTCCATTTGATGCCCAAAAAGGGTCCTCCAATACACAGGATCTCAGAGGAAAAATACTAAGAATTACCCCAACAGCTGAAGGATCATATACGATCCCGACAGGTAATTTATTTTCTTTGGATGGCACCGAAGGAAGGCCAGAAATTTATGCAATGGGTTGCAGGAATCCTTTCCGCTTTACGGTCGATCAAAGGACGGGATACATTTATTGGGGAGATGTAGGTCCTGATTCAGGAAAAGACAGTGAACTTGGGCCTCAGAGTTATGATGAATGGAATCAAGCCAAAACCTCAGGAAATTATGGATGGCCTTATTTTGAGGCTAATAATAAAGCGTATCCAATGTTAGATTTTGCGACCAATGAATTGGGGGCGCCTCAGGACCCCAATCACCCTTTGAATGAATCACCTAATAATACAGGGATGAAAGTATTGCCCCCAGCAAGGACACCAATGATTTGGTACCCCTATGGTGTTTCGACAACCTGGCCAATGCTAGGTAAAGGATCGCGAAGTGCCATGGCGGGTCCAGTATATTATGAGCCCAATACTCCTTCTAAAACTGCTTTCCCCGATTATTATGAAGGTAAATTATTTATATATGAATGGGCTAGAAATTGGATAAAAGTGGTGTCTTTTGATGAAGACTGGCACGTAACAAAAATTGAGCCTTTTTTGCCTAATGAAAAATTCAACAAACCGATAGACATGGAATTTGATGAATACGGGAACATGTATGTGTTGGAATACGGCGCCAATTACTTTGCCAATAATATTGAAGCCAAGCTTGTAAAAATTGAATATAACAGAGGGAACAGGTTACCCCACGCTGTTATCCAGGCAACGAAGACCAGGGGATCAGCTCCCTTTAACGCCGCCTTCTCGGCAAGTCAATCCTATGATTATGATCTTAATGACACATTAGTTTTTGATTGGACAATCAGTGATGGTCGCGAAGTTAGGGGTGAGCATATTAGCTTGACATTTGACTCGATTGGGATTTATGAAATTGGCTTGAAAGTAACAGATCATAAAGGAGCATCAGCAACCTCTTCTTTACATGTCAGTGTGGGAAATGCACCCCCAGAAATCAATTTAACGTTAGAAGGGAATCAATCTTTTTACTTCGGTGAGCGTCAACGAAATTATCAGGTTGAAGTAGCTGATTTGGAGGATGGATCCTTGTCTACTGGGACGATAGATCCACATGAGGTAAAAATCAATTTTTCTTATCTACCAGGTGCTCATGACCTGGCACTCCTAGGAGAAGCATTCTATGAAAATTCTAACCTTCCAATAGCCGGTAAACAATTGATTGAGGGGAGTGATTGCAGTTCATGTCACGCGATGGACTCAGCTTCAATTGGACCAAGCTTCAATCAAATTGCTGAAAGGTATGGGAATAGCTCCGATAATATTTCTATGTTGGCCATGAAAATCATTGAAGGAGGCAACGGGAATTGGGGGCATAGTTTGATGGCAGCCCATCCAGATTTATCAACCAGTGATGCTGAAAGTATGGTTGAATACATCCTTTCTATGAAGGATAAAAATAATTCATCGAGCTTGCCTGTAGCAGGGACATTTTTGTTAGATGAACCTCAAAACAGAACTGATAAAGGGATATATGCTATATCTGTGGGCTATGAAGATCACGGAAATGAAGAGATTCCTGCTATTGAAGCTTCTAAAATTCAATTTTTGAGAGCTCCTTACCTAGAGGCTGAGAATTATGATGTTTTCAAAAATGTGGAGCAGCAAAGACCCAACGGTGGATCTTTTGCTTATGTGAGTAGTTTAAGACATGGATCATATGTTGGATTTGACAATATAGACTTGAATGGGGTGGGCAAAATTACGATCAAAATATTGCCTATTTCTGGAGGGAAAATAGCTCTTTTTTATGGTGGATTTGATGGGGAGCCTTTGGCCGAACTGTCTATTCCTAGTGCTGAGAAAGGGCCAAGTTGGGTTGAAGAAAACTTTGTTGAATATAACTTCATAATTAATGAAGTCAGTAATGGCGTAAAAGCCCTTTTCTTTTTGTTCAGTGATGCCGATAGCACAAAGGTTGATATGAATATGGATCAAATTATTTTCAAGCAGAAATAGTTTTGCACCGTTCCAATAGGTTCTGTGTTCGTTGATATAAAATATAAGCGTGATATATTAATTTCCATTAATTTGAGCGCGTGAAAAAAAGACATAGTGCATTATTTTTCTTCGCCTTAAGCAGCGTTTTTTTTATTGAATTGTTTGCTCAAAACAATCTGAAGTTACAAGATATTTATCAGCTCAATATCGGCCGCACGACTGAAAGCATCAAAATTGATGGAGCATTAGAAGAGCAGGTTTGGAAAACATCGGCTGTGGCTACTGATTTTTGGGTGAGTTATCCCACAGATGGGATACGTGCTTCCCCGGAAGTAAAGACCCTGGTCAGGATGACATATGATGATGAATTTATATATGTTTCAGCAGAATGTATAGGTCCAGGTCCTTACATTATTCAGTCTTTAAAACGAGATAATCCTTTGTTTTGGAGAGGAGACGCTTTTGGTTTGGTGTTTGATCCGGTAAATGAAAAGACTAATGGATTTGTTTTTGCAGTCAACCCTGAAGCAGTTCAGTCTGAGTCACTTGTGACCGGCCAAACGGGACGTCGTGGGAGTGATGGATCTTCGAGTGGGAGTAATGGATCTTGGGATAATAAATGGTATTCAGAAGTTCAAATTTTTGAGGATAAATGGACCGTTGAAATGGCCATTCCATTCAAATCTCTCAGATTTGGGGATAAACGTGAATGGGGAGTTAATTTTGTAAGAGGAGATGCAAAGAATAACAGCTATCACGTTTGGTCACCCGTGCCCGTCCAATTCAGAGGGATTGATTTGGGGTATACGGGTAAACTGATTTGGGATAAAGCGCCTGCTAAGACTAAGAAAAACATTTCAGTGATTCCTTATTTACTCGGCAATGGACAGCGAGATTTCGAAACAAACAATCCACTGAGTCATAGTCAAAGGGGAGGCTTGGATGCTAAGGTGGCAGTGACTTCCAGCTTGAATTTGGATTTAACAATAAACCCTGATTTTTCTCAAGTAGATGTGGATGAGCAGCAAACTAATCTCACGACGGTTAATTTGCGATTTCCTGAACGAAGACTCTTTTTTCTTGAAAACAGTGATGTATTTAATGATTTTGGAATCCCACCCATGCGTCCTTTTTTTAGTCGTAAAATTGGCTTAGACGATGAGGGAAATACTATTCCTATTCTATATGGAGCTAGATTAAGTGGTAATTTGAATAAAAACTTGAGGATGAGTCTTATGAATACTCAGACCAAATCTGAAGAACTTCCAGGTAATAATTATACTTCGTTAGCCGTGCGTCAAAGAGTATTTCAGCGGTCTATCATCAAAGGCTATTTTCATAATCGTCAGTTGATGACCCATGAACCTCTTTTACGAGATGATTATAATAGTGTCGGGGGACTCGAGTTTGGTTATCGATCTCAGAATGGAAACTGGCAGGGGTCAGGAGGTTATGGAATGGCCTTTACCGAAGATCAGGACGATCAAAATCATTTTTATAGTGCCACTGCAGGATTTGATGGTAAGTCATTTAATTTCTATGCCAATGTCTCAGGCATGGGAGATGATTATCAAAATGATTTTGGTTTTATCCCGCGCAAAAATCATTACGATGCACTCGAGGATACCACTTATGTTATTGGATTTAATCACATTTATTCAAGAATTGGCTATACTTTTTATCCTGATAACACTTTGCTTAATCAACATGGGATGAGGTTCAGCTTTGTTGGTGATTGGACGGATACATCAAATGAATTGATTGCGAAAACTTTTGATTGGTCTTATAATTTTTCATTTATCAACTCAAGTACGTTATCGTTAATATACAAACATGAGAATGTTAATTTGCTTTACCCGTTTGGTTTCACCGAAGATGACGATCCCCTTCCCAGCGGTATGTATTATTTTGATTATGGTGAGATCAAGTATCAAAGTGATAACAGACGCGTGGTGAATATCCGTTCCGGATTGCGCTATGGAAGCTTTTATAATGGTACTCGGTTGGAAACGTCATTGGCCGCTAATTATCGGGCGCAGCCTTGGGGTAATTTTAGTGTCAATTTTATTTATAATGATTTAAGATTTCCGGGCATTTATGGCCGTCAGCCACTTTTTTTGTTGGGGCCAAAGGCTGAAGTTTCTTTTTCTAGAAATCTATTTTGGACCACTTTTTTTCAATACAATACGCAGAGGGACAATTTCAATATCAACAGCCGCATCCAATGGAGGTACTTACCCATGTCTGATTTATTTATAGTGTATTCAGATAATTATATGGTAGAAAATTTCGGCCCTAGGAATCGAACACTGGTTTTAAAGTTGAATTATTGGCTTAATTTATAGTGATCCGTATTGTTCTTTAAAGAAATATTTTGTGAAAATATTTTACACTATGTTTGAGTTTTTTTATTGAATATGGAATTCAATTTTCTTCGTTTTTTTGTCCTTCTTTATTTTTGGATTCTATCCTATGCCTTATCAGCACAAAACAATGCCCAAGCTTATCGCCTGAACATTAAAAGGATGGATGAAAAAATCCGTTTAGATGGGATGCTTGATGAGCCTTTTTGGGAAGATCTCGAGATAGCTACCAACTTTTGGATGAATTTCCCTGTGGGTGGTACTCCGGTTGACGATGAAGTTCAAACCTCGGTAAAGATTGCCTATGATGATGATTTTATTTATATTGGTGTAGAATGTCATGGGAAAGGACCCTTTTTAGTGCAATCCCTGAAAAGGGATAATGATTCATTTTGGAATGGGGATGCTTTTGCAGTGGTTTTTGATCCTGTAAACGAGCGAACAAATGGGGCCATTTTTGGTGTGAATTCAGCAGGTGTTCAAACCGAAGCATTGATTACTGGTGAACCGGCGCGGCGGGGAGGTCAGTTATCCGGATACAATAAGGTATGGGATAATAAATGGTATACTGAAGCAAGTATAACTGAAAATGGATGGACTGCCGAGATGATGATTCCGTTTAAATCATTGCGATTTGGCAGGAAAAATCATTGGGGCATTAATTTTATTCGAGTTGATGCACAGAATAATACGAATCATTCTTGGGCACCTGTACCGATTCAATTTTATGGGATCGATCTCGGTTATTTGGGGCAGCTGATATGGGACAAACCACCCACGAACGAAAAAAGAAATATTTCATTGGTGCCTTACCTACTCGGGGGTGCTTATAAAGATTATGAAAGTAAAGGTGATTTCAACCAAAGTTTTGCTTTGGGAATGGATGCTAAAATAGCCATTAACTCCAACCTAAACCTTGATTTAACGGTCAACCCAGATTTTTCGCAAGTAGATGTAGATGAGCAACAGACCAATCTGACCACGGTCAATTTAAGATTTCCAGAGCGGCGACTTTTTTTTCTAGAAAACAGTGATATTTTTAGCAATTTCGGAACCAATGCGAAGCCTTTTTTTAGTCGTAAAATAGGATTAGATGATGATGGGAATACCATTCCGATTATTTATGGTGCCAGATTGAGTGGAAATTTAAACAAAAACTTGAGGGTAGGTCTGATGAATACGCAGACTCAAGAGCAAGAGCTACCTGGCAATAACTACAGTTCATTGGCACTTCATCAGCGGGTATTAAAAAGATCTGTTTTAAGGGGATATTTCCATAATAGGATCGGGTATGCTGATGGTTCTGCTCTAGAAGAGGACTTTAATCGTATCGGCGGACTTGAATTCAATTATTCATCTGAAGATAGTAAATGGCGGGCTATGGCGGGTTATGGATTGGCTTTTTCTAACGAAAATCAAAATGAAAACCATTTATTTAACCTCTTGGGTGGCTATGGGGGTAGCGCTTTTAATGTCGCGGTAAACATCAGTGGATTGGGGGATAATTATATCAATGATTTTAGTTTAATACCCCGGCAAAAACATTATGATGCCGAAGAGGATACTACCTATATACTTGGATTTAATCATTGGTGGGTGACTGTGGGTTATAACTTTTATCCTGAAAATACTTTCATCAACCAGCATGGATTCAGTCTGACTACCAATGGAGACCGAACAGCTACCTCCAACGAACTGATTCAAGACAAACATCAATTTTCTTATAAGTTTTTAATGAAAAACACGAGTACTTTAAATTTTAACTATGCGCATGAAGGAGTAAATCTTTTATATCCTTTTAGATTTACAGATGATGATACACCCTTACCGGCGCAATTATACAGGTTTGATTATGGTCAAATCAAATATGTAACGGATACCCGCCGTGAAATTAAATTAACGACAGGATTTACTTACGGGAGTTTCTATAATGGTAGCCGAACAGAATTTTCTTTAGGTGTTGACTATCGTGTCCAGCCATGGGGGAATTTTAGTCTCAATTTTGTTCAAAATAATTTAGAGTTTCCTGGGAATTATGGAGCAGAGCGACTCTTGTTATTAGGCCCTAAGGCGGAAATTAATTTTTCTAAGAATTTCTTTTGGACCACCTTCATGCAATACAATACCCAAAGGGATAATTTTAACATAAATAGTAGACTTCAGTGGCGCTACATGCCCATGTCCGACTTATTTATTGTCTATTCTGATAATTATATAGTAGAATACTTTGGGCCACGTAATCGAGCCCTAGTTTTGAAGCTAAATTATTGGTTTAATTTATAGAAAATGACATAATCACGAGATGACAGTGGCCTTACCAAAACAATTTGCACTTGATAATTTGATGACCCTCTGCGCTAATGAGATCTATTTGGGGGGAGCTTCAACTAATTATGTTAACGCCGATCTAGAGGCTATTTTAAAATAAACCAACTCAAGCTTGGTACACCATGGCATTTATATTCATGCCCGCGCCTACAGAAGCAAATATGATTTTATCACCTTTTTCGATCTGATGTCCATCTAATTCATTTTTTAAAATCAAATCGAGTAGGGTAGGAACGGTGGCCACTGATGAGTTGCCGAGCCAAGAAATCGTCATGGGCATCACATCAACAGGAACAGATAGATCACCCTCAAGTTTGTAGAGTCTATTGAGGATGGCATCGTCCATTTTTCCATTGGCCTGATGGATGAGCACTTTCTTAATCTCACTGAGAGGGATGCCGCTTTTATGTAGGCAAGCTTGAATGGCCCCGGGTACATGGTTTAATGCATATTGATAAAGTTTTCGCCCATACATCTTCAGATAAACGCCTTCTTTGGTGCCATTTTCAGGCAAATAAGAATTCCCCATAAAAAGCATTTCTGAATGCTCTAAGGTGTCTGATCGCGTTTTATGAGCCAAGATACCCGTTGGGATATTACTTTTTTGAGAGGTCAATAAAGTGGCTCCTGCCCCATCAGCATAGATCATGCTGTCTCTATCATGAGGGTCAGAAATTCTCGAAAGTATATCTGCTCCAATTACTAAAACATTATGAGCATCTCCCGACTTGATGTAATAATCTGCCTGTATCATGGCTTGAAGCCAACCAGGACATCCAAAAGGAAGGTCATAAGCGACCGTATTTGGATTTACGATATTTAATTTTTTCTTGACACGAGCGGCCAGACTTGGTAAAATATCTACTCCCGTATTTCCATGTTTTAATTCGCCAAAATTATGAGCAAAAATAATGTAATCAAGTTCCTCACGGTTGACTTCAGATGATTTCAATGCATCTTCAGCGGCTAACCAACCAAGATCCGAGGTACCCATATTATCGTCTGCATAGCGCCTTTGGCTGATGGTCGTAATTTGCTCAAACTTTTCGATGATGTCAATATTAGATTGAGTAAATGTTTGCCCAGAAGCATCCGTAAAATGATTACCTAAGAAGGCATCATTGGGTATGATTTTGGTCGGAATATATTTACCTGTTCCGCAAATAACACTGTATGTTTTTTCTGACATGACTATTGAAATATTATGTGATTGAAAGGCTTGATTCTTTCCGGATCATACAGAATACTAATTTACCCACTAAATTAGTATAAAAAACCTAATTATTCTCAAAAGTGTCCCTCACCTACGAAAATATATTCTTAAATCATTTTAATGCTACTTATAAGGGAAATTTTTCTAAGTAATTAGCCACATGGAACCCTAGATTTCTGATTTTTTTGGCCTGTTCAGAATGGTTATCTAAGCCTGCATTCGTATGATTTAGATGAATGAAGTAAATTTTATTTTTTTCTTTTAAAGGCATGGATGAAAACAAATCCATGGTTTCACTGATGAAAGGATGAGGGATTTCTGAAATATCTCTATGATTAATTTCATCACTATCTAAAAAAGTACCATCAATAAAGGCATAATCTACAAGCGTTATTTTTTCAGTGATGTCTTCTTCCCATTCATGCCATTTGTCTATATCAGGTATGAATAATGCTGTTTTATTTGGCCCCTCTATTTGATAGCCTACCGTTTCTGAATATTCATCTCGGTGAGGGATCAAAAAGGGTTTAACCTTTATTAGAGAATTGATTTGATGATGTACTTGATTGGTTAGGGGCTGAATTTTAATGTTTTCTTCATTAATTAACTGATTCCAAGGACCATTTTTTTCTAAAAAAAACTGCATTTTTGGCATGACGAAGACCTTTGTTTGATGGCTATTGAAGGCCTCTTTGCCTAAGTACATTAACCCTGAATAGTGACCTATATGGGCATGGGTTAAAAATATACCATTGGGGATACCGTCCTTTTGGAAAGGAGCAAACATACGCAATGCTTTGAGCTGCTCTGGAAAGTCTGGCGTTGCTTCAAAAATAAAGCTTTGCTCATTGACTGGATCAACCAAGCCCAAGCAAGTTACTTTTCGCTGAGGATCGGGGTGTTCCCAAAGTACAGCACAACAGGATTTGGCACAGCCAATATGAGGAGAACCTCCGTCTTGCACATTGCCAAGAACAACTAGAAAAGGAACTGGTTCTAGATGGAGATTGATTTCAGACCTTATTAGGAAATCTATCAATGGCATGCAGATCAAAGATAAAAAAATGATTATTGACATATTTCAGGGATTTAACTTTATGTAAGTATGAAACTAACCAAAATCAGGGCATAAAAAAAGGGTAGTTAAAAACTACCCTTTAAACTTAATAAAAAAGAAGAATTTAGTTTAATGTGATGAGCTTATCATAGACTTTACCATTCGTATATAGTTGGATGGTGTAGTTGCCTGCATTAAGTTGAGAAAGATCATAGGACTGGCCTAGATTTACACTCCCGGATAACTTTTTTTCTGAGATTATATTCTGATTTTCATCAAGAATTGAAACCGTTAACTTTTCATTGTTTAAGGCAAGTAAACTCACATTGAGTTGGGTATCCTTTAATACTATTTGAGGTTTGAAGGTGGTTATTTTAATTTGGTTAGCAGTCATTACTTTACCATTGCTTTTGGTTAAGCTTGTGGTCTCGGTTTTATAATCGTCCTCTATTTGGAGTTCGTAAGTCCCGTCAGGTAATTCTATTAGATTTAGGGAGCGTTGAAATATCTGAGCACGAGCGATGTCTTCTTTGTAAAGTATCACTCCTTGTTGATTCTTCAGTAAGCATTTCGTGTCATACTTAATATCTGATAATTGAATGATGAATGATGAATTATTTGAAGAAAGAATTCTTAAATCAATAAGGTGATCAGCGTTCACAAAGTTGATTAATAGTAATAAGGATATAATGGATATGTTAATCTTTAAGTTTTTCATTTTGAAACCGTTTTATAGATAAATTGATAAAGCAAAACTAGTAGGTTCATTTAGCATCAGACACATCAAAATTTTCCTATATATGTTCTATTTTAACTTTTATGTAAACTTAAGATTTAAAAAAAAGTTAATTTTGAACACTTATAGGTTAAATTAGCATCATTAAAAGTCCAGCAGGGAAATAATTTTTTTATGATTTTCACCAATCCTACTTTTGAGAAGATCAGTACTCCTCACGGAGGCTCCATTTTAGTAAGAAATTTTTCTTATGTGCCCCGAGATACTCGACCTTATTGGCATTATCATCCTGAATTGGAGTTGGTGTATGTACATGGGGGTAATGGGAAGCGTCATATTGGGAGTCATTTGTCATATTTCCAGGAAGGAGAACTTGTTTTAATTGGCCCCAATCTCCCTCATCAAGGCTTTACCAATAGGCTGAGTGGGCACAGTAGTGAAACTGTAGTCCATTGGTCAGCAGATTTTTTAGGACCTGATTTTTTTGATGTTCCAGAAATGGCCCCTATCAAACGAATGTTTGAATTGTCTAGAAAGGGTTTGGCCTTCACGGGAAAGACTAAATTTGAAGTTGGAGCCAAATTAGAAAGGCTTTATGAGTTAAATCATTTTAAACAAGTAACAAGATTACTGGAAATACTTAATGATTTGGCCTTGTCTGATGAATATGTGCTGTTGAATGCTGAAGGCTTTTCGTTGGAGGTAGAAGGACAAGACAATGATCGCATTAATAAGGTTTTTAATCATGTACGTGAGCATTTTCAGGAGTTGATTACTTTGACAGAAATTGCGGATTTAGTGAGCATGACTGAACCTTCTTTTTGTCGTTATTTTAAAAAATTGACAAGTAAAACCTTTATTCAATTTCTCAATGAATATAGATTGGTTCATGCATCTAAGTTATTGGCAGAAAAAAAGATCAGTATCACTGAAGTTTGCTATGAAAGTGGATTTGGTAATTTTTCTCATTTCAATAAGCAGTTTAAGGTTTTTACAGGTAAAACTCCTTCACAATATAGGTCTGACTTAAAAGAGATCATTCAATAGTATAAGATGGTTTCCATTTCAAGATACTTTAAACTGACTTTATGGCATATAGGGTAGTATGCGATGGGATCGGTCAGCCATATAATACGCATGCTAATTTCAGAGGTAACCTTGGAAGAGGCCTAAAAATGAATCAAACAGAAGCTTAAATCTTAAGAATACGTTCCAGACCTATCGATTTATTTCTTGGGTATGAGTTTTCTTATTAAGTGAAAAGACTTTTTTGCGATGCTTGAATAATTTGGGGATCATTTTTTATCCGTTTTTGGACCCACTCACGATAGTCTTAGATAACTATATTCTTTAATTATTCTTTATGTGATCTCATCAAAATACGATAATATTGGGTTGTAATTTTGACTAAGTTGAGGAACAGCTTTTTATTCTGAGGCCTCCTGAATGACATCTTAAATATGAGAATTAGTAGATGAAAAAGCTGGGATATAAGGGTTAATATCCCTGATTTCCATGAATAAAATCATCAATAGCATGAACAAAAACAGGCTTAATTTTAGATTTTTTTTTAATGATACCTTCTGGTTGGATAATGAATAATCAATCATTTCAGGCTCAAAGCTATGAGCTGGAGACACCTAATATGGCATTGAAAATCAAGGTCAATTTGAACAGGGATATATCATTTTCCATCGATCATCATCAGGAAAAAGTTGTTCCTATCAACCGAATTTCTGTGGGACTGGATGCCTACGTTTGGATCACATATTCCTGTAACTGTCTAAAACTTTTAATGTTAAAAAAAGAGCATTGACTTATGCGGTTTGAAAAAGAACTCAGTGGATGGGAAAATGGATCGAAGCGTAAACCCATTTGGGTCAATGCTCCAGCCCGAATTAATCTTATTGGTGAACATACTGATTATAACTATGGATTTGTTCTGCCTGCAGCCATTGATAAAGCTGCCTATTTTTTAATTCAATTAAGGGAGGATAATCATTGTAAGGTAGAAGCTAAGGATGTTGGAGATCATTTGATTTTTGATTTTCAAGATGAACTAAAACCTTCAGCTAAAAATTGGCAAAACTATTTTTTGGGCGTAATGCATTATATGAAAAGTAGCGGTAAGGTAAAGCAAGGGTTCAACTTGGTGTTCGAGTCCGACATCCCCATAGGTGCTGGGATGTCTTCTTCTGCGGCGCTGGCTTGTGGTTTTGGTATGGCCTTAAATGAGGCCTATCAATTGGATTTGAGCAAGCAAGAAATTGCCGAAATCGCGCAACTTACCGAGCATCATTTTGTAGGTGTCAAATGTGGAATTATGGATCAGTATGCCTGTATGTTTGGTATGGAGGGCCATGCACTGAAACTTGATTGCAGGACGCTTCAGTATCAATATCAAAAAATTCAATTAGATGATTATCAGCTTGTGCTCATCGATTCTAAAGTCAAACACGAGCTTAACTCAACGGAGTACAATAAAAGAAGGGAGGAGTGCGAAAGGGCAGTTTCAGTCCTCAAAAAACACGATCCTGCCATTGCTACTTTGAGAGATGTAACGCAAGATCATCTTTCGAATTTTGGAAAAGCCTTGGATCCGGTTGCTTTTAAGCGATGTGACTATGTGATCAATGAAAACAGAAGATTGGTCGAGGCTTGCCAAGCATTGAATGCGAATGACCTCCAATTATTTGGGACATTGATGTATCAATCTCATGAGGGCTTGGCTCATGATTATGAGGTAAGCTGTGAAGAATTGAATTTTTTGGTGGACGCAGCAAGACAAAGCGGTCACATTATTGGGTCAAGAATGATGGGAGGAGGTTTTGGTGGCAGCACCTTAAATATCGTAACGGAACCAAATGCTGAGGAAGTGGTCAACTCCATACTGAGTAGCTATAAAGAGAAGATGGGCATGGATGGGGAATCATATTTTATTGAAATCAAAGAGGGTTGTAAAATATTGGATAGCGGGGCCCAAGATTCTTAAGATCATAAATGATTATTATCGCTGTAAAGGGAAAGCTCGCATCTTAATTTAATTCCGCAGATCGATTGTCATAATTTTATTATGAGTTATCAGAGCATATTTGTTGTTTATATAAATATGATCAGTGACCAAACGTTAAAGAATGATGGTCTGCTAGGAAACCTTGGGAATGTATGTTACGATGATGAAATCTTTTAAATCTGGACTTTGCGTGAGTGATTATTTTATGAATGGTAGAAACTCGAGGAATATTAATTTTTATTTAAGACTAGCTTTGTACTTTACTTTTAGCAGCTTTGCTTGAAAAATAATTGGGTATTCAAATGGATTTGTTTTTAGTTATCTGTGGGGCATTGATTTCGGTAATGAATCCTTTGGGGACGGTACCTATTTTTGTGGGATTAACGCAAGAGCACACGACGCCCGAAAGAAATAAGATTGCCTTATGGGCTTCTTTCAATGTTTTCGTTATATTATTGATCTCCTTTTTTGCAGGTAAATTCATTTTAATATTTTTCGGAATTACCCTCAACTCATTGAAAATTGCGGGGGGATTAATTATTACTTTTTCTGGGTTTTCTTTGTTGACGGGAGCTTTCGCCAAATCCAAAGGAATGAGTAAGGACTCGGTACAGGAGGACATCAATACCCGATCAGATATTTCATTAACGCCATTGGCCCTTCCTATGATTGCGGGACCCGGTGCCATATCATTACTAATCACCTTCAATCAAGAACATACGGGGTGGGTCAATGTTGCGATCATCTTAGGGGCCATCGTCATCTCAACCGTTTTTGTTTATCTTATTTTAAGAAGTTCCTTTGTTATTGTCAAGGCAATGGGTGCCTCAGGGATCAATGCCTTGTCAAGAATTATAGGCTTTATTGTCATCGCCATAGGAGTCGAATTCATTACGGCTGCGGTAACCAATATTTTTCAGATCAAATAGGTCCATCATTTGCTCCTCTTAGCATCAATCAAGTGATAGATGCTCCATGTTGAATAGGCGAAAGGTCAATTGACAAAGTGAATAAACCCACCAAGGTATTCAATTATTTAATTCCGTATTTTCTTCTTGGGTCAATAATCTTGAACGAATGATGAAACGGACGCCCATGGGGATTTCAAGAGAAAAGCTAGCACCTCTTCCTTCAGTCACATCAACGGTGAGATGGGTATGTTTCCAGTAGCTAAATTGATCTTGATTCATATAATAATTGATGCCATCTAGTTGACCTAGAAGTATATCGCTTTCATCCAAATACATATCACCTTCTTCAAACACCATAGGTGATGAACCGTCACAACAACCACCACTTTGATGAAAAATTAAGTCTCCGTGCTTGGCTTTCAGCTTATCTAAGATAGAAGTGGCTGCTTCTGTAATCGCTACGCGTGTATAACTCATATTTTTAAGTTTAAAAAACAAGATGGTTTCCGAGAAGACCACCTTGCATATTGTTGGGTTGAACGATTAAAAGAATCCTAATTTATTTTTGTCATAGGAGATCAGCATGTTCTTGGTTTGACGATAATGATTCATCATCATCAAGTGCGTTTCACGACCAAATCCTGATTTCTTATAGCCTCCAAATGGCGCATGTGCAGGATAGGCATGATAACAATTAACCCAAACACGACCTGCTTTGATCGCTCGTGGGATTTGATACAGTTGATGCGCATCTCTGGACCAAACACCAGCACCTAAACCATAAAGGGTATCATTGGCGATTTCCAAGGCCTCTGCTTCGTCTTTGAATTTGGTTACCGCTACTACAGGGCCAAAAATCTCCTCTTGAAAAATCCGCATTTTGTTGTGCCCTTCCAAAATGGTAGGCTGTATGTAGAAGCCATTGGCCAAGTCTCCATCTAAATGACAAGCAGCACCGCCGGTAAGGACTTTAGCGCCTTCCTCTTTGCCGATATGGAGATAGGAAAGTATCTTTTCATATTGATCATTGGAGGCTTGGGCACCGACCATAGTATTGACATCATAAGGATTGTCTTGGATGATGGCTTCCGTACGTTCAATAACTCTTGCCATAAAGGCATCATAGATATCCTCTTGTACCAATAATCTAGAGGGACACGTACATACTTCTCCTTGATTAAAGGCGAAGAGCACCGCTCCTTCGATGGCTTTGTCTAAAAAAGCATCATCAGCATCCATGACAGAATTAAAGAAGATATTAGGTGATTTTCCGCCTAACTCCATAGTTACAGGATTCAGGTTTTTAGAAGCATATTGCATAATCAATTGACCCGTAGTGGTTTCTCCCGTGAAAGCGACTTTGTCAATACCCGAATGCGAAGCCAATGGTTTGCCTGCCTCAGGCCCAAAACCATGCAAGATATTAACCACACCTGGAGGGAAGACATCGGCTATTTTCTCCATGAGTAGCGTAGCTGTAGAGGGTGTTTGTTCTGCTGGTTTTAAGATGACACAGTTGCCAGTCGCCAATGCTGGAGGCAGTTTCCAAGACAACATGAGCAATGGAAAATTCCAAGGGATGATTTGTCCGATAACACCAAGGGGTTCTTTGAGGTTTAAGGAAACGGTATGGATGTCAAGTTCGGACATGGTACTTTCTTCAGCTCTTATGGCTGATGCAAAATAGCGCCAATGATCAACACTCAAAGGAATGTCTGCATTTAAGGATTCTCTAATGGGCTTACCGTTGTCACAGGTTTCTACCAAAGCGAATTCTTCTAAGTTGGCTTCAATGATATCCGCCACTTTATTAAGTAAGCCCGCGCGCTCGGCTGCTGAGGTATTGCCCCAAGCTTCTTTGGCCTTATTGGCCGCAATCACTGCATTATCTATATCTTCTTTTTGAGATCTTGGATATTTTGCAATCAGTGTATTGTCGATAGGGGAATTATTTTCAAAATATTCATTACCAACGGGAGGTACGAATTTTCCACCAATGAAATTTTCGTATTTTTCTTTAAATTTTGGTTTTTTATAGTCCATCTTAAAGTTTTTGATAAAAAATTAATCCTACTCTATTATAGATTTTCGGATGCCTCTATACTAATTATTACTGTTCAGAGATGATTTATATATCATCACTTGTCACGACGTTATTTGGATACCCTTACCCTTACATGCGTAAGGTAAAGGGTTAAATGTCACGTTTTGACAAGGCTTTTCTCTGGTTGGGAGTGTTCAACTAATTAACAATATAAGTAATTTATAGGTTTCATTTTGGTGAATTTTTTTAAAATTTACTATAATTCATCATTATAATATGATTTTTTCATTTTATAGATGATTTTTAAGCTAGGGACTTTCCGTTTTTTTTCAACTCATTGACTTAATACATCATCCAGAAACAATCTAGCCAGTCTGTGATCATGTGAAAAATTAAGCCCACTGCGATGATTCTAGTTTTGCGCCAGAAAAGAGATAAAAGATAGATTGAGATCGCCCAATAGCTGTGAAGTAGATGAAGTCCTACGCTGCAGCGATCGCTCACAAATACATCAGGAAACATGAGTAAATGATCTAAATCAACAGCCATGGTAAGTAAAAGTATGAGCCAAACTTTAGGCCAATGTGCCCTAAAAAAAATCCATGCAATCATGCCGGGAGCTAAAATGTGTAGGGTGTAGTGGACGATGATTTGAAGCAAAATGAATTAATGTTTAGGTAATGGATTTCTTTTTTTGGAATGTGATGAAGTCATATTTGGAATTTGATGGGCAGATTCTTATTTGATTTGATTAAATTTAAATAGAACCAAAGAAAGGTAGGATGAAAGCGCTGCTAAATGTATTATTTATTTGTTCCGGTTTTTTAATTTTTGCCCAAAAGGGCTTGGATGATTTTCTGTCTTATTCATTCCCATCCCATCTTAAGGCGGCCGATCAGATGGGCAAGATTGCATGGGTAGTCAATGAAAAAGGGGTTCGAAATGTTTATACGGCTCATGCTCCAGAATACCGAGCGGTTAAAGAAACTCAGTATACTTCAGATGACGGGATTGAGATCAGCCAGCTGTTATTTTATGGATCTGATCTTATTTTTGTGAGGGGAAGTGCTCCCAACAGGGGAGGAGCATTTCCAAATCCTTCTTTAGCCGTTCAAGGTTCTGGCCAAGCTATTTATTTAACTAGTGAAAAAAAGTCTAAAAAGTTAACAGAGGGCAGCGCACCTCTTCTTAGAGGAGAGGTCATGTATTTCATCAAGGAAGGCCAAGTATATTCCTATGATCTAACGGATACATTGACTCATAAACTCTTTACCACTAGAGGCAAAATTGGATCCCTACGACTTTCTCCTGACCAAAAAAAACTAGCTTTTATAAGTCACAGAGGAGATCATGCCTTTCTGGGTATTTATGATTTCAAAAAAAAGACCGTTAGCTATCCCGACCCATCGGTGGATGTAGACCATGCTCCGGTTTGGTCTCCCGAAAGCCATCAGGTTGCCGTGTTGCGTACGCCCTATGATCCACGTTTAATGTTTGTTTCTCGATTAGAGGCTCAGCCATTTTCGATCAGGCTGATAGATATTGAAGGGGGTAAAAGCCATACCTTATGGCAAGCAGAGGACGGTCAAGGAAGTGGCTTTTATGGATTATCTAGTACTGAACAGTTATTTTGGATGTCCAACAATGAACTTATATTTCCATGGGAAAAAGAAGGCTGGTTGCATCTATATGCCATCTCATCTACAGGAGGAAAGGCCAAGTTGTTAACGCCAGGTAATTTTGAAATACAGTATGTGAGTCAATCGCCGGATCGATCCTCGCTTTTATTCTCCAGCAATCAAGGGGATATCAATCGGCAGCATATAGGACAATGGAAAGCCTCAAAAATAACGCAAATCACTGAGGGAAAGGGGATTGAATGGTCACCTGTGATCGATGGATTAGGAAATAGTTTTGCTTTGGGTTCTTCCGGCCTGGAACCCGCGGCTGTGAAGCGTTTAGAGAAAGGGCAAGCGCGTGCTATATTCTCTTCTGAAGATTATCCCAGTTCACATCTGACATTACCTGAGGCGGTGGTGTTTTCAGCGGCAGACGGAATGAAAATTCATGGGCAGTTGTTCTTGCCAAAAGGATTAAAACCAGGTCAAAGAAACCGGGCCTTATTGTTTTTCCATGGGGGATCAAGACGCCAAATGCTATTGGGCTTTCATCATCGAGATTATTATCATTATGCCTATGCAATGAATCAATATCTTGCGTCGCAGGGGTATATTGTGTTATCGGTCAATTACCGAAGTGGTACAGGTTATGGCTTAAAATTTCGAGAAGCGCTGAACTATGGGGCAGGAGGAAATAGTGAATTTAATGATGTGCTTGGCGCGGGTCTTTTTTTACAAAACCATCCGAATGTAGCCGCAACTAAAATAGGCTTATGGGGGGGGTCTTATGGCGGATACCTTACGGCTATGGGATTGGCTAGAGCCTCAGATATGTTTGCTGCAGGAGTTGATATTCATGGTGTCATGGATTGGAATGTAATCATTAATAATTTTATGCCCAGTTATGATCCTCTTGAGCACTCTGATTTTGCCAAACTGGCTTACGATTCAAGTCCGATTGCCTATATGGATACTTGGCGTTCTCCCGTATTACTCATTCATGGAGATGATGACCGAAATGTACCGTTCAGCGAATCAATTGATAAAATCCAGGCCCTACGCAAGGAGGAGGTCTACTATGAGCAATTGGTTTTCCCTGATGAAGTTCATGGGTTTTTATTACATCGCAACTGGGTAAATGCCTATAAAGCGACGGCCGATTTCTTTGACCGGATGCTTAAATAGTTTTTGCTCATCGTTAGTGCGGCGGCTCAAATTAAGCAATCTTCTCCTTATCTTTAAGTAAGGCTTCATCTAAATCATATCCTTTTACGGGCACAATTTCTTGCTTGGCTTGATCCCAATCTATTCTGCGACCTAGTTTGTAGGATAGACCGCCCATGTGCGAGGTCATGGCTTCCTCAAACCCTTCTTTAATGTTACAACTTGGAGTGCCTCCGTTTCGAATACAGCTCAGCCATTCTCGTACGTGCAGATGGGTTGAGTCTACACGCTTACCATCTCTATAGGTCCAAAGCAGGCCTTTATCAGCGAAATATTTAGCCGTAGCAGAAGTAACGCCGTCCACACTTCCTGAGGCGGGGTCGTATTGATATATAGGGACGTTGGGGTCCATTTCTTCTGATGTCAGTTTCTCTTTAAATTTGGTAGAGTTGCCATCGGCATAAATCGTCAAACTATTACCGACTTCCATCGTGGCATCATGACCCATAAAGGCAGTCGTTCTACCATATTGATTACCTAAGGTAGCACTGTAGACCAGGGTCATCCCCTTTTCTTTTCCTGCCGCTTGACTAGAACCCGTTGAAAAATCAGGAAACTCCATATTTACTTGCATAACATCGGGAACATTTCTACCATCTTTATGGGTATAGATGCCCCCTGAGGCGACTACAGAATTGGGAATTCCCATTTTTAAGATACAATTTACTCGGTCGTAATCATGGGACATGAGGTCTCCGGATAAGCCGGATCCATAAGCCCACCATTTTCTCCAACGGAAAAAATGTTCAGCATTGAAAGGAACCATGGGAGCGTTTCCGATAAACTGTTTCCAATCGACGGTATTGGGATTGGCTTTTTCATGGATGGGGTATTGCCACGCCCCATTGTCATCATTTCGATTGGTATTGGCTTGAATCAGAGAAACATGGCCAAGGATATTTTTTTTGACTACGTCTTGGGCAGTCAAAAAACTCTGTGTTTGTCTGTGTTGATGTCCTACTTGAAAGACCACATTTGAAGCTTCAACAGCCTCTTTCAAAGCATAAGTCTCTTTAATATTATGTGTCATTGGTTTTTCTACATAGACATGCTTACCTGCCTCTAGGGCTGCAATGGCAATGGGTGCATGCCAATGATCTGGCGTGGCAATCACAACGGCGTCAACCACATTGCTTTCGACCAATTCTTGATGCGTACGGAACCTTTGAACCTTTACTTCATCGGTACTGAAAGAATCTATTGCATCTTGTGCGCGCACATCGAAAAGGTCACAGACGGCCGTGATGTGAACGTTGAGGTGCTCTTGTTCTAAAAACGAAGACAAACGGGTATCCTTTGGATTCTTTTTGGCAGCTTCAGCCATACTTGCTAGCCAACTTTTCTGACCAAAACCTAGTGCTCTGCACAACTGGGGACCTCTGATGCCAAAACCAATGATTCCAATTCTAATGGGATCTCCAGCCATGGGACCTGAGGGTGGTGGCGGGGAGGCATTGATGTTTAATGTTTTTAAAATAGAATCTCTGGCTTGCGTATTATTGACACCTTTACTAGCACCGGCCCACCAAACACTTCCTACGATAGGTACACCAGCAATTCCTTTCAGTAGGTCCCTTCGCGACCAATTACTCTTTTTATCTTCTGACATGACTATTTGGTTTGGGGATTTAAAAGATTTTTTTTCAATGATTGAAGCCCAAAATAAGTACCTGTAGGCATTTGGTAGAGGACAAAAAGTGCAGCGGCTTCAATGAGATTTTTGTTAATGATCCAATAAGAGCCTTCTGTACCCGCTTGAGAGGCACCTGGTAATGCCGGATGTGCCAGATAGTACATAAGGAGCAAGAAAATTCCAAAAACCGAACCGACCCGCTCAAAATAACCCAGAAGTAAGGAAAGACCCACCACCATTAGGCTGAAAATATTAAGATTATCCACTAAATGAATCATACCATCACCCGAGAGCCATTGAAATAGGGGAGTCAATAGTTCAGCGCTTGACAGGTAGGCTTTGGAGGTCCATGCTGGATTATATAGTTTTAAAACGCCTTCATATAAAAAATGCCATCCTATCAGGATGCGTAAAAGGACCAAGCTATTGCGACCCGTTTTGCTAAGATTGATGTCTGTTGTCATTTGTAGTTAATCAATTAAATATTTAATGCTTGCCATATTGAAAGAAAGAATCTTTTAAATTATAAATGTAATAAAATAAGTACTAATTCAAACTAAATTATTGATTCAAACTAAATTTTTTCAAAAGGAATCGCTTCAAAAAATCTAAAAGTAGGCCGTGATTTCACACCTGATTGAAGGCACTCGAAACAGCCATTTTTTTTTGGAATCCGGTCAGATCGCAATAGCGGTTAATAGACTTAGTCGTATTCCTGTGAAAAATGATTTCAAAGGGTCATCAAAGCTTATATTAGAAAGTTTTTCAAGTGATAGGCTGAATGATTTTAATTCATTTTATGGGAGAGGAATCGAGTAAAAAATATCCCTATGAGAAAATCTATTGAACATCAAATAAGGTAAGTATGGCCAATTTCTAGTATTTTTTTATTTATTATTAAATAAGAACGAGTAATATTAGGGATATGGGATTTAGGAGACTTATCTTCTGACTGATTCACCTAACGATCGCAAACTAACTTTATGGCTTGCAATACAATAATTACCTTAACCTCAAATATTAATTGAAAAGGAGACTTGTATTTTCATTAATTTTCCTAGTAGGGATGCTGCTATCTATTGGATTATTGATCGTTGTTTTAGATGAAAGATTACCTGAATCAAAAGGAAGTCAAGAAGCCCTTTGGTTGGCTGAAAAAATGTCAGAAGCCATGAATAAACCAGCATATGATAGCTTGCGTTTTATTTCTTGGCAATATGGATTCCATCACTTTGATTGGAACAAAAAAGAGGATTCGGTAAAAGTCATTTGGGCTGATCTTGAAGTAAATGTATCGACCGAAACCCTAGAGGGAATGGCTTATCAAGGGGGTATCATTTTGTTAGGTGATCAAAATAAAAAAGCAGTCAATCAGGCCATTCAGTATTTTAATAATGACTCTTTTTGGCTGGTGGCACCCTATAAATTAAATGACCCAGGTGTCTTGCTAAGCAGCGTCAAGGTACCGAAAGGATATGGGTTATTGGTTACCTATACGCAAGGAGGGTCAACGCCTGGAGATACTTATCTTTGGCTATTGGATGAGAATTATTTTCCAAGAGCTTGGAAAATGTGGGTAAAAATGCTTCCCATAGGGGGTGTAAAAAGTGAATGGATGGGATGGAAAAAAAGAAAAGGCGCTTGGTTTCCTGGAAATTTTGAGACGCTTTATTGGTACAAAAAGGAGGTTAAAGATTTAGTAGTTTATTAATGGATAAAGTATCTACATATCAAAAAATGATTGTTGTTAAACCAGCAGATATAGATGAACTAGATCATGTGAACAATGTAGTCTACCTCAGTTGGGTACAAGATATTGCCAAAGAACATTGGCAGATCCGCGCTACTCAGGAAATTATAAATCAATACAAGTGGGTGGTGGTAAATCATAATATCACTTATAAAAAGCCATTAAAGATTCATCAAAAAGCATTTATAAAAACAGAGGTTTTTGATAATGCCAAAGGTGCATTGTGGGAGCGCATGGTTTGGATCTATGATGATAGGGAAGTCCTCATGGCCGAAGCCAACACGCAATGGTGTCTGGTAGATGCGCAGTCGTTCAAGCCCAAACGAATTACCGATGAGATTAAATCTGTTTTTTTAGCTTATGAATAAAAGTGTAGTCATTACGGGAGTATCCACTGGGATCGGATATCAGCTTTGTGTTGATTTGCTTTCCAAAGGCTATTTGGTGTTTGGAAGTGTCAGGAAGCCAGAAGATGGTCAACGACTTTCTGATAAATTCGGAGCTACTTTTATACCGCTATATTTTGATATTACAGATCATGCAGCTATTGAAAAGGCAGCTTTAGAAGTAGAAAAGAGATTGAACGGGTCTACCTTAACAGGACTTTTCAATAATGCTGGATTGGCCGTTGCAGGTCCGCTATTACACCTTTCTGTGAATGATTTAAGATATCAATTCGAAGTAAATGTTATTGGTCTTATAAAGGTATCTCAGGTGTTTTCAGGTCTTCTAGGAACAAACAACCAGAGGCAAGGCACGCCTGGTCGAATAGTAATGATCAGTTCTATTAATGGTAAAATTGCCATGCCTTTTATTGGTGCTTATTGCGGATCTAAATTTGCTTTGGAGGGATTGTCTCAAAGTCTTAGAACCGAATTAAATATTTATGGAATCAAGCTTATTGTAGTGGGTCCCGGTCCTATAAAGACCCCTATTTTTGACAAGACGATATTGAAAGCCACCGAGGAGTTTAGCGATACGCCCTATGAAAAGGCCATGAATGCATTTCTGAATAAGTTTGTTTTGAAGACCATTAAGAAAGCGATGACCCCTGAAGTTTTGTCTGAGCGGATCATAAAAATATTTGAAAGCGCGGCACCAAAGAGCAATTACATCATCACAAAACATCACTTCTTCAATTATACTTTGCCTAATTGGCTCTCTGTGGGATGGCTTAACGCTTTTTTTATCAAAACCTTGGGGCTGAAAAGAAAGAAAAAAAATCATTGAGTTAAACTCAGATCACTTCAAATATATTTTTCAAAATCATTTAAGGAAACATGGAATGAAAAATCTAATTTCTTTTTAATCCATCGATTGTCAATAATTTTAATAGAAGTTTTCTGTTCATTTATTTGAGGTGGTGGGCTACCTAGCGCTCTTGAGGCGCGCGAATAAAAATCTTTTCGCGAGGGGTGTTCATTGGCGCAGGCATTAAAAATTTCGTTCCACACTTGATGGGTGATGATTTTGTTAATAATACCCAGGCAGTCATCAAGGTGAATGAGGTTCACGGGACCGTTTGGATTGTTGAGGACTTTATTCGCAAACCAACGTCCTGGGTGCCTGCGCTGGTCAAACAGACCCGCAAGTCTGATGATGGTACTTGGATTTTCAGAATTCCGAATGACTTGTTCAATGGCTAAAAGGTGATGCTGTGTATCTAAGGCACCTTTTTCATTGATAGGCTCCGTGCTAGGTAAGTATACGGCTGTAGAACTGGTATAAATTACTTTAACTGTGGAGGGAAGGTTTTTGATCAAATATTCGAAAGGCTTTATTTCTTTTAAAGGAATCGCAATCACCAGCACGTCTGTTTTTAAAAAGTCAACCCACTGAGGCTCCTCTTCAGTCAGTTTGATGAGGTATGGGATGATCCCTATGCTCTTCAGAACTTCTATTTTCTCTTGGGAAGTGGTCGACCCTTTGATCTGATGTCCCTGTTGGACCAATTGTCTGGCCAAGGGTAAACCCAACCAACCGCAACCTAGGATGCTGATGCAATAATTGGAATCATTCTTTTTAATTAAGGTCAAGTTTTTTTTTAATAAAAGCGATCTGTTTTTTCATCTCTTCTGGCTAAATCAACTGACTGAACGATTCCATTCATGGCGATATACAGGCCTTTTTTAAGACTGTTTGCGGCTCCAATAGCCGTCCCAATATTTAAAGCAGCATCGCTATTGGTGAATCTTTCGGGCCGCAGGGCACCGGTAAGGATGACCAGTTTTTCGTTTACTTTTTTTTCTAGAAATTGGGCGGTTTCAATTAAAGTGTCGGTGCCATGGGTGATGATAAAAATGGAGGATGCGTGATTTTGGATCAATGCTGCCAACTGATTTCTATCTGCTAGATCAATTTCTAAACTGTCTTTTCTGAAAGCCGTGATGATTTCATATTCAAACGAGGGATTCAGTTTTTCCAAAAGGCGCAGGATGGCTGGATCACCTATTTCAAAGGCCCAACCGTTTCTTGTTTTCGGATAATCTTTATCAATAGTCCCGCCGGTTTGAATGAAAGTTATTTTCAATGTGCTCAATGGATTTGATTAATCTTTGACACGATTGAAAGCAAAGGCTTTAAGCATCCATTTAGGTAAGGGCTTGCTAGCCGTCCTCGCTTTTAAATTCAAGTTCCATCCCAGTTTTTTGACAATGGGTACTTTGTGGGTTTCGACAAATTCGATGAGGGCTCCATCGGGATCTTCAATGTAAGAAAAGAATCCAGCTGCTTCACCCATATCAAAAGAAGCCCCCTCTTGAGCGGCGCTGCTGTCAACCGTAAAAGCATATCCTTTGGCTTCGCACTGCTTTCTTAAAGCATCCATACCGTTGACATCAAAACACAAGTGTATGAATCCTAAATCGCCCCAAAATCGGTCTTGGAAAATTTTGGTTTTTTCCGCGTGTTGGGATTCAAATAGTTCTATTTCACTGGGTCCAAACAATTCTGAAAAGGCGCCTGCTCTTGCTTGAGAATGTGTGAGAATGGCGCGTTTGTATTTCCCTTCTTTTAGGGGCAGTCCTTGTAGATCGTCATATACATCCTCGCCTTCATAAAGTACCTGGTCGTAGCCTAAAATATCTTGATAAAAAGAGATAGACTTGGTTAAATCTGTACAGCCAATGGTCACACCATAAGTCGCTCCTGTATGTTTTTTTTCATTTTTGAACCAGGGTGCCTCTTGCTCTATGACATCAAAAATGTTGCCGTTTGGATCGCGGAGGTAAAAATGCCAAATTCCTCTAGGATCAATCATTAACTCACCGATCAAATCCAAACCTTCGGATTTAAAGTATTGGTAAGTCTTTTGGATATTTCGAGTACGGATTTTGGCACAAAAAATACCCAGATCTCCTAATTGTATTTCTTGCTTGGGTGGTTGAGGAGTCCGTTGGGTATACTGCCATATCTCAAAGCCACCACCGCCTTGAAGATTTAGTGCCAACGCAGCATACCTCTCGCGAGGTTCACCCCCGGTGTAGGGCAGCATATAATGTGCGACAGCGGCATCTTCAAAAACACGAATATCCATACCAAAATATTTACGGTACCATTTCCATGATTTTTTCACATCGATTACTCCGATGCCTATTTGCTGAATACCACTGAATACCACTGAGCTCATTTTTTTTAAGATTTCGTTGCTACAAAAAAAGGCCTTTAAAATATCTAATACAAATTCGTAAATTATTATCTAATTCGTCTTTGAATACGACCAATTTTTCATAATATAGCACGATAGATGGAGAGTTTTGTTGTATCGGCAAGGAAATACAGGCCCTTAGGGTTTGAAGAGGTAGTAGGTCAAGGTCATATTACCACTACTTTAAAGAATGCAATTGAGCAAAATCAATTGGCACAAGCGCTATTGTTTTGTGGTCCTCGAGGGGTTGGAAAAACTACATGTGCCCGAATTTTATCCCGAATGATCAATGGGTTTGAAGCTCAAAATGGGGATGCAAATACGGCCAATTTAAATATTTATGAATTAGATGCGGCATCCAATAATTCAGTGGAGGATATTCGCAATCTAATTGATCAGGTGCGCTACCCCCCTCAGGAAGGTAAATATAAAGTTTATATTATTGATGAGGTACACATGTTGTCTAATCAGGCGTTCAATGCCTTTTTAAAAACACTCGAAGAACCGCCCTCATATGCCATCTTCATATTGGCTACCACAGAAAAGCACAAAGTCATTCCGACGATCTTGTCAAGATGTCAGATTTATGATTTTAACCGCATTGAAATCGAAGATATCGTTGGCCAATTAAAAAAAATAGCGAAGAAAGAAGGGATTAGTTATGATGATGATGCCTTGCATTTAATTGCACAGAAGTCAGATGGGGCTTTGCGAGATGCATTGTCCATGTTTGATTTGATTGTCACCTTTTCTTCAGACAAAAAAATCACTTATCAAAATACGATCACTCATCTACATATTCTTGATCATGATTATTATTTTAAGCTGTCGGATCTTTTTATCGAGCAAAATTTATCTGCAACATTGGTGCTGTTTGATGAAATACTAAAAAAAGGGTTTGATGCGCACAATTTTCTAATCGGTTTGGCCCAACATTTTAGGAATGTATTGGTTTGTCAAAATCCAGCAACCTTAGTCTTGTTAGAAGTTTCGGAGAATGTCAAGAATAAGTTTAAAGATCAAGCTGAACGGTCATCTACTTCATTTTTGCTTTCGGGATTAAATATGATTAACCTATGTGATCAGGGCTATAAACAGAGTAAAAACCAAAGGCTTCACATAGAACTTTGCCTGATGAAGCTGTCTCAACTTGATCGAGCCTTCAAACTTTCAGCACCAGAGGAAGTAGTAAAAAAAAAAGTCTTGACTTAGATGATCGGTCAATGCCTCATCAAAAAATTGATTTGAAAGAGATAGCCGAGGGAAAAAGAGAAAAGCAGACAGACCAATCGATACCTAAAGAAGCCCCTGATACGTCATCTCTCAGTCAAAAAGAAACTCCTTCGATTTTAAATAAAAATAAGTCACCCGGAGAGCGTCAAGAGGTCAAGGAAGATGAAAACACTGATCCAGTGAAGACAGTGGAATCGGCTGCGCCTTCTTTAGAATCAAAGTCTGACAGCCTATCCCCAACACAGAAAGAAACTCCTTCGATTTTAAATAAAAATAAAACTGAGTCACCCGGCGTGCGTCAAGAGGTCAAGGAAGATGAAAACATTGATCCAGTGAAGACAGTGGAATCGGCTGCGCCTTCTTTAGAATCAAAGCCTGACAGCCTATCCCCAACACAGAAAGAAACCCCTTCGATTTTTAAGAAAAAGAAAGATCACCCACCCAAAGAGGACAAGGAAAAAATACTGAAAAATGAAGCATTTACAGAAGGAGAACTTCAAGAGGCTTGGAAGGGTTTTATTGAATTACGTAAAAAGAAAGTGGTAAGTGAAATGGAGCAGCTCATTTTGACACGTCAAATAACTAAAAAAGACATGAATGCTCTTATCGTGTTGAATAGCTCTTTAGAGATTGCGATATTGGATCGAATTGAAGTTGAGTTGGTTAATTTTTTACGGGAAACGTTATCCAATGACCAGTTGATTGTTCATAAAGAAGTTAAAGAAGACCCTAAAAAAGACAAACTTTATACCAGCAAGGACAAATACGATTTTATGGTAAAAGAGCAGCCCTTGCTTCAAAAACTAAAAGATAAGCTGGGACTGGATTTTGAGTATTAGTTGGGGTAAACTTTGAGCTTGTCTCCGATCATTACTACATCATTGATGCGTCTGTTGAGTCGCATTAAGTCCTTGACAGTCATATTATGTTTAACCGCAATACTATAAAAAGAGTCTCCTGCTTGGACTGTATAAATATTCGATTTGCTTGATTTAGGCGGTTCTTTTTGAGTCGAAAATATATATAATTCTTGGCCGATGTTCAAGGCATCATTTTCATTGATTTCATTAAAGGTTCTTAGGTCTTTTACTGACACATTATATTTTTGAGCAATAGACCAGAGCGATTCTCCTTCCACGACAGTATGAATATTTTTGGCTGTCGATATTTTTTTATTAACTGTTATAGAGGTTTGAATGATTTTATCTGACTTTTCTGGTTGCTCTTCAATGTCGATGGTTGCAACATTCATTTCTTTTTTTTGTTCTTTCTTATGGTATTGAATGGGCGTGTTTTTAGGTCTTTTCGCATTGAGCCATAAAACCCTATCAATTTCTATTTTTTCATTTGAAGTTATACGATTCATAGTCATTAATTTATTGAGTCGTAGAGCATAGTTCTGGGAAATGGACCAAAGGGTTTCTGATTTTTCTACGACATGAAAACCAATTTTGGATTTCGATTTTTTGGACTCGAGATAGTAAATAGTATTCGCTTTTATTGGGTCCTGAGGCTTGAGGTCATTGTATTTGATAAGCAGTTTGATTGAAATCCCTGCTTCGGCAGCAAAGGAATTAAGGTTATTAGAATTACCTGATAAAATAGCCGTTAAGCTATTAAATTTTAAGTGCTTGGAATTAACATCTGAGAGGCTGGGTACCATTTCAGAAGGATATATTTTTTCTTCAATCTTGGTCCTTTCTACGGCAGGTTTGGGTTCAATTTCTGCTACGACTTCGGACAACGTTTTGTTTTTGACTTTTTGCTGAGTAGGAATCAATACGACATAGGTTTTGTCTTCAGGAATTTCTCCAGTGCGGATCCATTTATTGTATGTTTTGATTAAATCCACATCAAGTTCAAATTCCTTGGCTATCCGACTCAGATTTTTGTTCGCCCCCTTTTCGAATTCAATCAGAGATAAGTTTTGAGAATGCTTCTCATTGACCCGATCTTGAAAGGCGATTTTATGAGCGATGAATTTCTTCACATACCAATGGGTAGAAGAATTAATTTCTAATTTTCTTGCACCATAGTTTGATTTATCCATGTATTTGCGAGCGCCTCCCATCCCTGCTTGATAGGCAGACATGGCATAAATCCAATTGTCTACTAAGAAATTGTGTCTTTTCAGATACGTTGCAGCTCCACGAGATGAAGCGACGATATTTTTTCTTTCGTCTATCTGGTTATCTACGCGTAAGCCTACTTCACGCGCTGTGAAATCTTTGAATTGCCAAAACCCAACGGCATCAGCCGAGGAGACCGCATCGGAGACCAATCCGCTTTCCTGAATAGCAAGGTATTTAAAATCATCAGGAACCCCTTCTTCCTTGAAAACGCGTTCTATAACAGGAAAATAGAGTAGCATGCGGTCTACCTTCATTTGATAATACTTAGGACTGCTGGTAAGTGAATTGACTTGCTTTTGAATCTCAGCCATTACATTTCTAGATAAAACAAGTTTCATGTTACCAAACTCAACTTCTTTGGTAACCACAGGTGTACCATTGGCCAGAAGGGTGAATACATGTAGAAGGCATATTATGAAGAAATTAATTTTCATTTTTTTCTCAGGATCATTAAACCATCTCGAATGGGAAGCAAGAGATTATCAACCCTCGCATCTTGATGAACAAAATTGTTAAATAATTTCAAAGACTTTGTTTTTTTATCTGTTTCATTTTCATCAATAACTTTTCCGTCCCACAATACATTATCGACAATAATAAAACCCCCGGGCTTTAATTTAGGGAGTACCATTTCATAGTAGGTCAAATAATTCTCTTTATCGGCATCAATGAATACGAGATTCCAGTAGGCTTCAAGTTTGGGAATAATTTTAAGTGCATCACCGGTTTTGGTGATGATTTGATGGTTGAAACGTGATTTTGAGAAATGAGCTTTCGTTCTCGAAGCGATTTCTTCATTGATATCAATAGTAGTGATGGTGCCATCTAAGGCCAATCCTTCGGCCAAGCAGAGGGTTGCATAGCCCGTGAAGGTTCCAATTTCAAGAATTTGTTGAGGTCGTAGCATATGGCTTAAAAAGGAGAGGAGTCTTCCTTGAAAATGGCCACTGAGCATCCTTGGATTTAAAACGTGAAGATGGGTATCTCTGGTAATTTCTTTTAACAAGGGGTCTTCAGTTGAACTATTGGCCTCTACATATTGCTTGATTCTTGCCGGAAGGAAATCCATAATTTAAATCTAATTAGGTTAATTAATGAGGCATAAAAGTCAATGAACTCATTTGGTCAACTTGTAATGCCTCCTCGGCGATTTCTCTAAGTTCGAGGGCAGTAATGAGGTCAATTTTTTTAAAAACTTCATCCAGAGAGGGGATTTTATTTAGGTCCAAAAGACTTTTTGCCATCATCAACATCATGGCATTGTTATTTTCTTCAGACATAGCCATCTGCCCTTTGAGTTGCCCTTTGGCAGCACGAAGTTGCCCCTCACTGAGTGTTTGATTTTGAAGTTTCTTTATTTCTTGTAGGACCAGCGCTTTACTCCGTTTGAAATTGGAGGGGTCCGTCGCAAAACCAATACTGAAAAGTCCAATATCCGTATAGGATAAGAATTGGGCCTCCACTCCGTAAACAAATCCGTGTTTTTCTCGAAGGCTCAAGTTTAATCTTGAGTTCATGGCGGGCCCACCTAGAATATTCGTTAATAAATAAAAAGGAATGCGTTTGGGATCATGTAGGCTGTAAGTAGGCAATCCCATAAGGTGGTGTACTTGTGAGATTTCTCTATTTTTTGACTGATGATGGGCTTGATAACCATTGAAAACAGGCCTTTTTTGGGTACTCAATTGCGCTTCCAGAGGAGCCAAATGCTTGTTGATCAGTCGATCTATTTTTTTTGAGGAAATATTACCTAGACTTGAAAATACGATTTTCTCGAAATTAATATGGCCTTTAATAAATTGGATAAAATCAGCTTTTGAGATGGATTTGACCGATTGCTCTGTTCCTAAAATATTACATCCCAAAGGGTGTTCATCGAAGATGATTTCATCAAATTCATCCATTATGGCATCTTCAGGCGTGTCTTGATACATGGACATTTCTTCAAGAATGACTTGGCGTTCTTTTTCAATCTGTTTCTCTGGAAAAGCTGAATTGAATACAATATCAATCAGGAGCTCAACGGCTTTTTCTATGTGAATATCTAAAATAGAGGCATAAAAGCAAATTTTTTCTTTTGTGGTGTATGCATTGAGTTCTCCTCCAAGTGATTCCAATCTATTGATAACATGGAATGATTTTCTTTTATGAGTTCCTTTGAAGGCCATGTGTTCCCAGAAATGGGCAATGCCTTTCTGGGTACTGTCTTCATCTCTACTACCAATATCCAGCATGATGCCTACATGGGCAATTTTGGTATAATTGATTTCTTTATGAATGGTTCTCACTCCATTGGGTAATTCGCTGTAATGATATTCCTGCATCTGTTGATTAAGCCTAAGTATTTTGACTAAAATATTTTATTCTCTTTTTTAGTTCCGTGGAATAATTGTTTTTGGATCATTGGATTGATTAATTTAGCTGATTATGAGACCCAATCGCATACTCATCATTCAAACTGCTTTTATTGGGGACGTGGTTCTTGCCATGCCTTTGATTGCGCAAATGCGCTTATTTTCCCCAAAAGTAGCTATAGATTTTTTGGTTAGGAAAGGAAATGAAAGCTTACTTGCCGAAGACGCAAGAATACAAAACATTTTGATCTGGGACAAAAAGGAGAAAATTAAGAATTTAATTAAACTGATCAGAGAAGTTAGAAAAGTAAACTATGATGTAATCATTAATGTTCAAAGGTTTTATTCTATGGGTTTACTGACCCTATTGGCCCATGCTAAAGTCAAAATAGGATTCGATAAAAATCCCTTTTCGTGGAGTTTTGACCATGCCATTGCCCATTCATTGACGGATCAAGTTCATGAGGTGGATAGAAATTTGGAATTATTGAAGCCCTTTGGTACCCTAGCTAAGTTGAAGCCAAAATTACAGGTGAGTAGGGCTACGTTTGCCTCTATTGAAAAGTATAAAGCAACATCCTATATTACGGTTGCACCGGCTTCGGTATGGAAAACCAAGCAGTTTCCGGTACATAAGTGGATTGCTTTTGTTGAGGCCATTGAATCCCAGTTGACCATTTATATCATTGGTGGTCCTGATGATAAAAAACTAGGAAATGAGATCCAACAACAAACCCATTCGGGCGTAGTAAACCTATGCGGGACCTTAAATTTACTACAATCGGCTGCCCTGATGGAAGGTGCTTTGATGAATTATATGAATGACTCGGCACCCATGCATTTGGCATCCGCCATGAATGCTCCGACCACAGCGATATTTTGTTCAACCATTCCAGCGTTTGGTTTCGGTCCATTGGCCGATGATCGCACCGTCATAGAGAATTCTCAAAAATTAACTTGCCGGCCCTGTGGGATCCATGGATCCAAGGACTGTCCTGAAAAACATTTTGATTGTGCCGAAAAAATCCCAGTTAAATCACTTTTAGCGCGTCTTCCTTAGTGTTTTGATTAATGTCAAATAAATTTTAAACTTAGCTTCAAGTATCATGAGATATCACAAAATAGATACCCACCTTTTTGTTGAAAATAGACAGCGATTAAGTGAGCGTCTACCCCCTCATTCAGTGGTGATTCTCTTGTCCAACGATCGAATGCCGACGAATGCCGACGGTACCCTACCGTTTAAGCAAAACAGTAATTTATTCTATTTGACGGGTATTGATCAAGAAGATTCAATCTTGGTACTCGCCCCTGACCACCCCAATGAGAAGTTGAGAGCACAACTCTTTCTGACAGAGACCAATGCACATATTGCGGTATGGGAGGGTCACAAATTATCAAAAGAAGAAGGGACTGCCTTGTCGGGTATCGAAGAGATTCATTGGACTTCTAACTTTGAAGCTTCGTTAAAAGAAATCCTTACCGAATGCGATCAACTATATTTATATCAGAATGAGCATTTGAGAGCCGAAACTAAAGTTCAGACGGCCAATGAGCGCTTTACTAAAAAAGTGAAGAAAGATTATCCATTGCATCAATTTAACCGTTTGGCGCCCTTATTGTATGACCTTAGAATGATTAAATCTGATGTTGAAATCGATCTGATTAAAGAGGCTTGTCGTATCACAGAATTGGGGTTCCGGGCCATTTTGCCCATTGTGAGGCCGGATGTTTGGGAATTTGAAGTGGAGGCAGAGTATTTGCGCCATTTTTTAAGAAATCGAGCTACGGGGTTTGCTTATGAGCCCATCATCGCAGGGGGTACCAATGCCTGTATTTTACATTATACGATGAATGATCAAAAATTAAATACCGGTGACTTATTACTCATGGATGTAGGGGCAACTTATGGAAATTACAATGCAGATATGACGCGAACCATCCCGGTTGATGGTCAATTTTCAGCAAGGCAGAAACAGATATACAATGCCGTACTTCGGGTTAAAAATGGAGCAACGGATTTGTTGAGTCCAGGATGTTTGATTTCTGAATATCATCTAAAAGTAGGGACGATGATGACGGAAGAACTTTTGACTTTAGGCTTATTGACTTCAAAAGAGGTAAAAAGCCAAGATCCAAAATGGCCTGCCTATAAAAAATACTTTATGCATGGGACCTCACATCATTTAGGTTTAGATGTTCATGATGTTGGTATTGCAAACAAAAAAGTGGCAGCGGGAATGGTTTTCACGGTGGAACCAGGTATTTATTTGCCAGAAGAGGGATTTGGCGTCCGGTTGGAAGACGATATTTTGATAGCAGAAAATGGGAATATCAACTTAATGGAAGATATTCCTATCGAAATAGATGAGATAGAAAATTTAATGAACCAATAATTCTTTTAAAATACCTATTTTTGCAAGTAATATGGAAGCAATGGAATATAATACAGAACGTAAACATTTAATTTTACGAGAATACGGCAGGAATGTACAGCGAATGGTCGCTTATTTAGCCACAATTGAAGATCAAGAAAAGCGCAATAGTTACGCTGCTACATTGGTAGAGTTGATGAAAAGCATCAATCCTAATGTGAAAGATGTACCTGAATATGATCACAAGGTATGGGATGACTTATTCATTATCTCTGGATTTAAGTTGGAAGTGAAGGGACCTTACGAGCCACCGGCTCCGGAAGTATTGATTAAAAAGCCCGACAGAGTGATCTATACATACAATAAAATAAAATTCAAGCATTATGGGCGTAGCTTAGAAATACTCATCGAAAACGCCATGAAGCTTACCAATGAGCAAGAGGTGAAAGGCGCCGTGATTGCGATCGGCCGCCTTATGAAGTCATTTTATCAGACATGGAATAAGGAAGAGATAAGTGATCAACTCATTATGAAAACGATCGAAAGGCTATCTGATGATCATTTAAAAATGGATCTTGAAGAAGTCATAGAGTTTAAATTATTTGATTCTTCGAGAAAAGAAAATTTCAATAGAAACAGGCCTAGACCCTTTCATCAGAATAAAAATCAGAATCAGAATAAAAATCAGAATCAGAATAGAAGGCCGAATCCTAATCAGATCAAACGTAGACGCTAATAATGGCATCTTTTCTAGTAGAAGGCGGCACCCGTTTGTCAGGAGAGATCACTCCACAAGGGGCGAAAAATGAAGCGCTCCAAGTAATCTCCGCAGTATTATTAACGGACGAGACGGTTCATATCCATAATGTTCCAGAGATCAGGGATGTAAAAAGCCTCATCGAGTTATTGATCGACATTTTTAGCGGTA
>CAJQKV010000022.1 GCA_905479015.1 uncultured Cyclobacteriaceae bacterium | reverse complement strand
AGCCTCGACAAGTGACAACGATTCAGATGGTAGGATAGATCGCTTGACCTTAACCTTTAGTGAGACGGTAGTGATAACAGATGGAGGGACGGATAATGATATTACTTTATCGGCCTCGACAGGCACAGCAAGTATTACTGCAGGCACTTATGGAGCTACGGCTAGTTCTTTGGTTTATACGATCAGTGGAGCTACGGCAGATAATACCTCCTTAACGATCACCCCTACTTATGCAGTGAGTGGAGCAGGAAATATAACGGACCCCTCTGGTAATGAGATGCCGAATAACGAGACGGTAACAGGAACAGATGGAGCGAAGCCAGCGATATTATCAGCTGTGACAGGCGATGCTAATTCAGATGGCACGGTAGATCGTTTGACATTGACTTTTAGTGAGTCGGTAGTGATCACCGATGGGGGTACGGATAATGATATTACTTTATCCGCCTCGACAGGCACAGCAAGTATTACTGCAGGCACCTATGGAACTACTGCGAGCACATTGGTTTATACCATTAATGGGACAACGGCAGATAATACCTCTTTAACGATCAGGCCTACCTACGCAGTGGGAGGAGATGGTGATATAACGGATGCCTCAGGTAATGAGATGTTGAATGGCGAGACAGTATCTGGGAGTGACGCAGTAAAGCCTGTAATCCTTAATGTTCGATGGCAAGATGCCCAAGTGGATGAATTGATTGATCGTGCAATATTGACTTTCAGTGAACCCGTAAATATCACGGATGGCAGTAGCGGTGATGGCTTTGGTTCGATATTAGTAAACGATGGTTCAGCGGTAACGCTAGACAATGCGGATTATGGAGCGAGTAGCGTGACCCATCTCAATCTCAATTTCACTGGAGATCAAAGTAATTTAACTGCTGGCGCTTCTGGATTATCGGCAACTTATAGTCAGGCGGGAGCAGGTTCTATCATAGACCTATCTGGAAATGAAATTGCTGATGGGGGTACTGCTTTTGATTATACCGAACGAATGCTGACTTGTGCAGATAATGAATACATTGCCCTGCAAAACCCGATAGTGATCAGTGAATCAAGTGCTGCTGATTTTGTAAACGCAGGAACTCTTATTTTTACTTTAAGTTCAGGCTTTGCGTTTGAGACAGTGGCAGATGCAACGAGTATCATATCGGCTGGCCTGGTTTCTGGATCAACTGATATTACAATCACTGGAGCAGTGGTAGCATCTTCTACCATCACCATTACTTACACCAACGATGGAGATGCCAGTGGTATTGATAAAATAACCATCGTGACAGGGTTAAAAATTAAGTATACAGGTTCAGATGTGACTGCCTTTGGTACATTGACTAGAACAGGAGGAACTGCTACAATAAATGGGGTCAGTACTTTTGGATTTAATATTTTGGATTTAGAAGTTGAACGGGTCGATCCTTTTACTGCCATTACTAGCGGATCTCCAACGGATGGCCAAGTACTGTTAACTGATTTGGATATATGTAAGAACGATTTATTTGATGGTAGTTATTCTTCACTTAATAATAATATTACAGACTTTAGTATTACCGTAGATCCAGATCCTTCGGCTGGAGATGCTGCTGCCAATACAGTCAAATGGTACAGTGGTTCGGACCCCAATGCTGCGCCCTCTACCGAAGTCAAAGAAAATACTTCATTTGATGTGAGCGGAGATGCCATCGTTGGTTTTATAGATTTGACGCATTTAAATTCTACATCAGCAGGTAATCAGAATATCTGGGTCACCCAAACCAATACGCGGGGATGTGAGAGTGCGCCAGTGCAAATAGTGGCTGTGGTGTATGATTCTCCAGATGCCGAAGCCATCGCAGGTCTTGATTTTGATGATGATCCTTTTACTAATGACGCTTCTAGTGCGTATCCAAGTGTATGCAGTGGAGATCAAATAACCTTGGGAAATCCCAATAATGGAGCTTTCAGTGGTTATACATTCAGCTGGACAGACGATGTAAGCTATACCTCAATAGATGCCAATCCAAGTACCACCGCACCAACCAATACTTCGTCAACAGGAAATTTATCAACTTATACTATCCAAGATTTTTATTATTATTTGGATGTATCTGATGCGAATGGTTGTAAAGCACCGGTTAATACGGATTTACCGGGCTCTACAACCCATCAGGCGGCGGTAAAAGTAGTCATCGATCGACCGGTATTTGCAGATATTTTTTCTAAAAATGGATTGACCTTTTCTGAAGAGCAAATAATTGGTCAGCCAATCTATGGGGACTTTGGTTCCATCACGGAATCCAATCCAGTTGCTTCAGATGCTTCATTATCGGTGGCATACAATGCTCAACCTTACTCAAATAGGGGAGCTGCTTATGGTACCTATACAGGGAGTTTCAGCGGTGAGGGCTTAGGAGTCCAATATTTGAGAATTATTGGCGGAGTAGCTAATTCAGTGGTTGATTCGGTATCCTTTACTCCGTATGCAGTTGGATTGACTTCTGGATCAGGTACGGTACTGACTTACACCTTGACAGAAGATTTTACGGGATGTTCGGTTGCTGTGACAGAGACCATTAAGGTAGTTAAGGATGAGAGTCAGATTTTTGAGGAGACGGACTTCCCAAAAACGAGTAGTTTATATATCAACAAATGTATTGATGATGGAAATTTTAATATTATCCAACCAGCTGCAGGAATTCCTACAGGATTCACTTTGGTCTCTTATAGCGGACCAGGGGTCACTTACGTAAGTGGTAGTAGAAATAATCAGATATATAGTATCAATATGAATGATGCTTTTAATACCGCGGCTGCTGCCAATTCACTGGTAGTAAATGCCAACGGTACGCATACCGCTACAATTGTTCGAACGTTAGAAGATAATGTGACGAATGCTCAATTTGTAGACGGTAGTACTGAAATCATCATTACGCCGCTGCCAGTCATTTCTTTGTTCACGACCAGTGACAATCCTTTGGAATCTTATTATTGTGATGTGGATGCAGATAATAATAATCAATCTGTTGACTTTAACATGACCTTGTTCAGTGCGGGCGCGCCTGCACCCACTAAAAATGACATCAATCCTTTGGCTTATACACTGGAGGTCATTGGCCCTGCCGATGCGATTAATTTTGGTAATAGTAAAACGATTACAGTTTCAAGTGACGGAAGTGCTGTAGCGAATATTAATTTTGCCGCGATCATTGCAGATGGGACCATAGGATTGACTTCCACTGATGCGGCCAACAACCGAGATGAAATCAAGTATCGCTTGACCGTCTCCTCCATAGATGCCAATGATCCTTTGAATACTTCGGGTCCGACCAATACCAATTTTGGATGTGACAATACGACGACCCATGACTTTACTCTGTTCAAGCGTCAGGGCAAACCTGAACTAGACCTTTCCAACCAATCTGTGGACAACAAGTTGGTCAATGAAATTTCTGCAGATAATTACTTGGTTGAATATTGTTTTGGTGAAACCATTCAAAACATCAAAGTAGAGACTGAGAATGCGGCCCTACCCTCCACGATTAGGTGGTACAGTGACGATGTGAGTACCTCAGCGGCTAAGGACGTGGAGATCACCGTACCCAATGGTCGAGATGTAGCCTCTTTCATTTTGTTTGGTACAAATACCCCACCCGCGGGGACTTATATCTTTAACTTGACCCAAACCACTAACATCCTCAGTGGTACCTACGCGGGCTGTGAAAGTGATTATGCGACCTTGACCATAGTGATTCACGACATACCCAACGCCCCTCGACTGGATTTAACCGCTTCCTCAAAAGGGGACGAGCAAACCATTGGCGGTGCTTCAGGAGGCTATTATGCTTATGAGTATTGTGAGGGGGAAACGGTAGAGGATTTGAATATGTTGGTTGGAGGTATTTCGGATAACTTTATTGTTAATCCTACCTTAAAAACGAATCGATGGATATTGGGCTCGGGAGGTAGTTTCACAGGCTCAAATATTTTGATAAATGCAGGTGGAACCATTCAATCGGAAGCTTTGACCCGAGTCAATCAAATTTCTTTTAAAGCAGGATCTGCCTCAGCTACTGCTACCACGCTTGAGGTGAGATATTATAAAAATAGTTTGAGTGCGGACTTTGAAATCCTCGGGACGATTGTTACCTCGGATCAAACAGTCGCCACGACCTATACCTACACCATTGAGGAGTTCAATGATGCGACAGTCTCCAGTAAAACGGGGGTACTCAAATTTGCAGCGACCAATGCCGCGGCCGTGATTGATGATTTTGTGGCAATGCCCATCATTGATGACGTTTCTTTTTATGAATGGTATGCCAGTGATACTACCTTGATTGACGGTATGTCTGCGCCGGGTACCGTTCAAGACAATAATGGTCAAGGGGCCATCAGCGCCATAGGAAATGTGACTGCCACTGCGGCAGAATTATTTGCCTCGGTGGGTGCGGGCAGCGACAATACACCCGCAGCCGGCACCTATACTTTTTATGTGGCGCGCAGAGAAGACCACAACGCTGCGCAAACGAAAATTTTTGAAGGTTGTCAAAGTGCCCTAACGCAAATTGATATTTTTGTTTATGGTGTACCCGGTACGCCCACAGGAATGCTGACTGATATCAATGTGAGTAGCGGGGAGATGGCTTACAATGCCAGAATATTACCCACAGATACCATCGGTAGTCCGGGTCTGGCTAATGTCCAATATCGTTGGTACCGAAATGCTACAAATCCCAAAAAGGATGCAGATGAAATGTTCGATCAGACCAATACTACGGCAACGACTTCTTATGCAGAGATCGCTACGCCGGGTGAAGGATTTATTGCTACCTTCTCGGGTTTATATTATCAAGTAGACAACACGTATAATACTCAGATTTATCTCAGTCAGGTAACCCACTTGCTCAATCGGGTTACCAATGCTTCTAACACAACTTTTGAAGGATGTGAAACTGAAATTGTGGATCGTGCAACCCTTGATATCACCGTATATCCAGTAGATGATTTCCCATTGCTAGGCGTGATGGATTATCAAAATAATCAAAGCTTTTTTGATAAGAACAGTGACAATATTGGCGAGCCTTTGGAGCTTTCTTATCAATCAGCATTGTTGAATGGTAATGAAGAATTTTATGCCCAGACTTTTTACACCCATACGACCAATGGTCAAAAGTTTACTTGGTATTTTTCAGATGCCAGTGGGACAAGAAGTACGACGAGTGTTATTTCAACTTCCGATGCAAATGGGGATACCATTACGGCTTCTGAAATGTTGATTGGGGGTATCACTACCAATGAGACGCGTTATTTCTTACTTACCCAAACTACGGATATCGAGCCGAGTGATGTGTATGTAGGTTCTGAAAGCGATGGAACATTACTTAAAATCAATATATACAATGTCCCTGATGAGCCTGCCGAAGCATCTTCGGCCAATGCTTCAGATCCAGGAGAAGTTAATTTGTATTATTGTGAGGGAGATATAATTGATGCTATTAATGTGATCTCTTATGATGAGAGTTATCCGGGTGACATCTTATTTTATTGGTATGCCTCGGAAGCAGATGCTTTGTCTCAAGATTCCACTAAGCGCTTGACTACAGTCAGTGCCAGTGGTGCTCAAATTTTGTCAATTGAGATGGGAAATGATGATGTAGCCAATGATTTCACAATACCCGCCAATATGTCCGGTGCTGCGCAACCCGGTACCTATACTTTTTATGTGACTCAGGCAAGCAATAAGAAAGTCAGTCCCGATGGCGGATTTTCTGGAGACCCATTTTTTGGGAGTGAAGGAGCACCCCTTGAATTGACCATATATGTCAGAGACATTCCTGTGGCTCCAGCGGTACTGGATCAAACTTTATTCATTTGTGAAGGCAGCACGGTACCTACCTTCTCTGTGGCTTCTTTCGATAGCAAGATTACTTACAACTGGTATGACAGTTTGGGCGTTCAATTGGCAGCAGGTCAAACCCTAACGCCTCAAAACACCAACAATGCAACCGCTGGATTTTATGATTATACGGTGACCCAAATGACCGATATAAATCTCAATAACGAAGGCTTTGCGGGATGTGAATCTCTTGTGACAGCCTTGCAGCTGAAGGTCAGTGAAATACCTACTGATCCTGTGACCACAGGGCTATACAATGCGATAAACAATTATTACGTTTATGAAATTTGTGAAGGGGATATCATTCCAGATTTTGTGATCGATAATCCAGATACAGCGAAGCAATCCAGTGGATCGTTGGAGTGGATTTGGTATGATCAAGACAATACGCGTTTGAACACCAACACCAGTGAAGCTTTCAATGTCGTCAACTATGTAGATTTGAGTAGTCTGGTGCCCGAATCACCCAATGATTTTAGATTTAGAGTAACGATCACCACTGATATCAATGATGCCGAAAATTTTGACGGCTGTAGCAGTAATTTCACAGAGATTATATTAAGGATCAACGGTCTACCAAACCTTTCATTTACGGGGATTATTGATGATCAAGCCTATTGTTTGGAAGAAGATGAGATTGTTTTTAGTGCAAGTTCAGCAGGGATAGCTGGTACAGGTAGATATTCAATTTTCAATGATTTCAGTCAGTTGGGATCAGGATTAGAGATGGGAACCAATTATGCGAAATTATTATTGGATTCTTTACATCTCGTTGATAATGATCTGATAGATACGGTAGCTGCTGAACGTCGTTTGCGGGTAGGAGGAAAGCCAACTGCACGAAATATCTATTTTGAGTTTACCGATAACAAGGGTTGTATTAACGTAGATTCTGTAACAAATATCATAATTAACCCCTACCCAGCCATTGACTTTAAGATTGATAATCAGATCATAGATACCATCTTCAATACCTGTTTAAATGAAGATTTTGACGTGTTTGAAGAAAGAAGTTTTGAGTTACTTGGGATTAAATCAGAGACCGGAGCCGGTATCGGCGGAGGGGGGATCTACTCAAACTTTGAAATTCTGGATTATAGGAGAGACACATTATCTGTAGGTCTGAGTGATGATTCAGAAGCTGCAGCCCAGTTTACGCCCAAAGATGCCCGTAAAAGTTTAAGTTTAACCGACGACGACATCCAAGATTATGATCCTTCAAGTACTTACATAGTGACTTTCGAACATACTGATGATTATGGTTGTACCAATTTTGCGGAGCATGAAATCGTGGTTGACCCCAAACCTCGATTTGGAACCACCAGTGATGGTTTTGTCATTACCAACAAGGCTTGTGTAGCCGATTTATTAGAAATCAATGTTGCTCTTGGTAATATGGAGGATAGTTTAGCAACCTTCCAATGGTCCATCAGAAATGATATTGTACCTGATCAATATACCAATAGTGTTTCAGTGGCGTCTGATGATTACAATCTAGGTTCTGAAGGCGTTTTTATTACGGTTAACGCGACTTCAGACCTGACCGGTTGTGCTTGGCAACAAACGGAAGGAAAATCTATCGGTATCATACCTGTGCCAGAATATAGATGGGAAAATATTACTGAAGGAAACAATACTTTGTTTGAGTTTAGGGAACGGAAATTGGAGTTGTATGACTTTGCTTGGGAAGAACTTTTAGAATTCAATTTCACCATAGAAAAAGAGGATGGGACTCAATTCTTCGAAGAAGTAAGAGCAGGTATTGATTCAGCTATCTTGGATTCAGTTCAGGTCGTATTTGATGAAGGGGGAATCTATCGAGCAAAACTTTATCTCAATTCATCTGCCAATTGCTCTGATAGTTTGGTCAGAGAATTTAATATTTTGGAAAAGATTCAGGTCGTGGATAGCAAGATCCATACTTTTGATGAAGGGCCGGATTCATGGCATACAGATTCTATAAGTGTAGATGGGTTTTATGATGGTATCGGTTATGATATCGAAAGGGATAAAGTTGCTTTGAATGAGGCTTCTCTAAGGTTCTCTACTTGGCAAAAAGAAACGCCGATCGGTAAAACGATAAATTTGGATACTGCCTTTTCTGATTTACCCATTGAAGTTTCAGGTTTTTCATGGGTTACCAATCCTTCAGGAGGCTATGCGGGAGGTGGCTTAGAGGGCTCAACTGCAGAACACTCATGGGTATATTCTCCCGCTTATGATCTTTCACTCTTAGAAAAACCTACCCTCAGCTTTAATTACACCTCTGATTTACTGGTCACCGATGGTGTGGTATTACAATATTCCCTAAATGATGGGGCGAGTTGGTCGGCCTTGGGTTTTTATAAATTCCTTACTGACAGTGACGATGAAGATAATATTGCCTTAAGCTCAGGGGTCAATTGGTATACTTTTGAAGGGGTTCCAGGTAATCCAGGTAACTGGGATGAGGCCCAAAAATCGGCATACAATGCTGGGGTTTATGGCTGGAATACGAGTACCGAAGGAGTATGGAAATTGGCGGCGCATAAAATTGATATTAAGGACGATGAGGGCAATTACATCATTCCCAAAGAAAGCTGGTCAGAAATCAGATTTAGATTTGCATTGGGCTCTATGACGGGTCAGAAAGTAAACCAGAATGGAGAGGATCTTGAAGGGTTTGCTTTTGATAATTTCAGTATTTATGATAGAGAGCGTATCGTTTTGGTTGAAACTTTTGGATCTATGTTGCAAGACGAGAGTAAGAGCGCGGATAACGCCATTTATGACCGTATTCGTCAAATGGATGAAGGTAGTCTTTGGATCAATTATGTGACCAATATCTACCAAGATGGAATAGATATAAATGAAGATATAATTTATACAAGGAATAAGATTGATCCTGATGCCAGAAGATCCTATTATAGTATCAATGAAATACCTACCAGTGTGCTTAATGGTGAAGTCATTGCCAATCCTTCTAATGAGGATGTTTTAGGATGGGATAAAAGTCAGTTGGATCAAAAGGAATTAAGTAGGCCAGATTTTAAGATTGAGTTATCTGAAGACTCAGAAGAGCCCAATTCAAAGTTGTCATTAACGGCTAAATTTACCTCTTTGATTGAATTACCAGATCCAGAAACAGAACTCTCGATTAGATTCTTTATAGTTGAAAAGGCCATTGTTCCTGAAAATGATTTTGGGGTATATGCAACGACAGATACCATCAGAAATGTACTTAGAAAAATCTTACCAAATGCCTCAGGAATTATTAAAAAGAGACCATTTGAAGTCAATGAAGAATTTACTGAATCTGTAGAGTGGACGCCAGAAGGATTTTATGATCCTACGCAACTCAGAGTAATTGTAATGATTCAAAATGAGGTGACCAAGGATATTTATCAAGTAGCCTTTATGGACTTAGATGATAAAGAAAATGTGACCGGCATAGAAAATGAGGGAGTCCTTGGGACACAGTTTAGTCTGTTCCCTAACCCGGCAGATCATGTATTTAGATTGTTATTTGAGATGCCCCTACGCGCAGAGACTGAGTGGATTTTGTTTGATCAGAACGGCATTCAACGTTTGACAGGTTGGGTGAGGAAAAATGAAGAAGAACTCATGATCAATGTGGCCCATCTACCAGCAGGTGTATACTTCATCCAGTTGTTTCATGATAGATATCTCTGGAAGCCCCGAAGGTTTATCATCATACATCATTAACGTCTCCATACTCAATCAGAGGAATTGCTTTCTAGCCATTAGCTAGACTTGCTGATGGGTTAAGAACCTGTAGTTGATCTAGGTAAGATTAAATCGGGAATAGGGCAATTGACTGGCGACTGAATACACCAAGAATTCTTATCTGAATTGACTTTAAGCCATGTGTTGATAGAAGTTCATGATCTTTAAAACATCTTAGCGCTCTAAAACAGAAATATTCTTGGATCAATCGATATTTAGATATGAATTTAAAAAAATTAAGATCGGCAGCCTATGTAGACCTTAATAAAGCTAGGACACTTTATTCTTTGATTAAATGGTGCACATGCTTATCTAATCGATCAATCCGGTGGGTCAAATGTTTGACGTATTTTTGAAGTTCCAACTCAACGACATATACTTTGCTGTCATAGGATTCGTCACCATTGTCTTTTTTGTAATCTTTTTTATGCCTTTCTAAATCTGATTGTGCCTGACATTCTTCTTTCAAATGATTCATGAATTGCTTCACTCCATAATGGGATTCAAATGATTCAAGCTCATGAATAAGGTGTTTCATGTGTGCATGCTTCTGCTTTGAGGCTTCAATGGCCATATCATAAAGTACCGAATCATAATGGTGCATACTTTCGAGCATTTCTGTGATGGAATTTCTATATGCTGTAGAGCGGCAGAACTTTCTCAAACCTTGATAAGTTTTTAATTCTATAGACTCTACATCCCAAAGTAACGTGAGTTGATCCAGATGCTGAACAACAGTCAAGGTATCCTCTACGGGAGCCTCTATATTTTCTTGCGTTTGTCCCTTGTTTAAAAAAACAACGCAGATCAGTAAAAAAAACAATAACTTTTTCATAGTTTAAGACGGCTACTTTTATCAAGTAAAGATAGTTAATGAACTTAAATAATTGATATTTCGATTTTTTAGATTGTTGATTTTTTTTAAAATTAAACAAAAAATGATTTTTTGTTAGAAACAAATCATCAGTGAAGCATGAATTAAGTAAAATCAGGGATTTTGTGACAGTAGGGTTAAGTAAAAGGACAATGGATCTTAGCTTCTCTTGATGAAGGATAAGGCCAGTTTTATTTTCCCATAATTTATTTTTTCATCTAGGGCCTGAAAAAGAAGTTTAATTTCTTCAGTTTTCTTTAATTTATACCAGGTACTGGTGATTTTATTGATTTCCTCTGAAGAGACGAATTGGCTGATATTTATCGGCTCATGGTTGAGATATAAATGATTGATGTGATCATAAATGGTGTTTTCACTTAAAGATCGCTCGGTTGCTATCTCGGCTATCGAACGATGGGTCTGGAGCATCCCTAGGGTTTTTATATAAGTTTCTCCCTTGACAGAAAGTGGCACTATTTTTTTTTGATTGAATGCCCTGATGGCTTCAAGGAAATGAGAACCATAATGACTTATTTTATGTTTTCCGACTCCTGAAATGTCTAGCAGGTCTTTTTCGAAGAGGGGTTTTACGCGACTCATCTCTTTCAAGGTATTGTCATTGAAAATGGCGTAGGCGGGAAGATTGGCCTCTTTTGCTAATCTGAGGCGAAGTGCTTTTAATACCTCAAAAAGGCCGGTCTCATAATGCTCTTTTTTATTTACGGCGGGTGTTTTTGCTTCGCGATCAATGGTTGCTGTTAAGGATACCGTGGCGTCTTTATAAAGTACATCAGATCCAAGTGGCGTAATGGTGAGCTTGTTATAATGGGTAAAGTCTATTTCAAAATAACCTTGATTGATGAGTTGACCTATAAATTGAATCAGATCTTCTCTTTTGAGGTCTGTAATACTTCCAAAGGTTTTGATCTGATCGTAGCCTTTGCGGCGTATTTCTGATGATTGGGATCCTCTCAAGACATCCACTAAGGCATTGATGGCTACTCCCTCATTAAGTCTTTTTGCCGCGGATAAGGCTTTCTGGGCGATGATGGTGCCATCGAAAAACTTGGGAGGATGGAGACAATTGTCACAATGTCCGCACGGGGTTCTCCGATGTTCACCAAAATAACTCAATATAAAATTGGTCCTGCAGCTGCTGGCCTGACCAAACTCAATCATTCTATTGAGTTTGGTTCTTTGAATCATTTTGAAGTCTTCACTAGCGGTACTTTGATCAATAAATTGTCTGAGTATTTTGGCATCAGCTAAGCTAAAAAAGAGCAAGGTGCTTGCTGCATTTCCATCTCTACCGGCACGGCCAATTTCTTGATAATAGCTCTCGATGTTTTTGGGGAGGTTGTAGTGGATGACATATCGGATATTTGATTTATCGATCCCCATACCAAAAGCGATGGTGGCGCAGATGACCGTTAATTCATCAGATTGAAAAGCTTGTTGCACTTTTTGACGACTTTCACCTGACATTCCTGCATGGTAAAAGCCACTTTTAATACTCTTTTCTTGTAATTTTTTGGCTATTTTTTCAGTAGATTTTTTACTGAGGCAATAGATGATACCGGAGTCTCCAGCGTGTGCGCCTACATAATCGATGATGGTTTCGATTCTGTTTTGCCCTGGCTGCACATTGATATTGATATTAGTTCTCTCAAAACTTGATAAAAAAGTTTTTGCAGATTTAAGACCTAGTTTTTGAGCAATATCTTGTCTTGTCGCTTTGTCCGCTGTTGCCGTTAAAGCAATGTGGGGTACGTTACTTTTATTAATGAGATGAACCAGCTCAGTATATTCAGGCCTAAAATCATTGCCCCAGACCGAAACACAATGGGCCTCATCAATGGCGATCAATGAGATCTTTTGAAGATCTATCTGTTCTTGAAAATCCTTACTTACCGCTTTTTCTGGAGAGACATACAGGAGTTTTAAGGTTCCGTCTTTAAAATCGTTAAGAATTTCTTTGGTGGCGGTGTCGTTTTGATTGCTGTGCAAGGCTGCAGCAGCGATACCCGCAGTTGTCAGGGCAGCCACTTGATCTTGCATTAGTGCAATAAGAGGTGAGATTACGATCACAGTTCCTTTAAGCATCAGTGCGGGGAGCTGATAGCAGATCGATTTGCCCGCTCCTGTCGGCATAATCACTAAGCTGTCATGACCCTCAAGGGTACGCTTGATGATGTCCTGTTGATGTCCCCTGAAGGTATCATACCCAAAATATTCTTTGAGTAATTTCAAAGGCAATTCAGCTGTGTTCATAGTATCTATTGATCCATCAATTCTAAATTGTTATTTATGCCCAGCTCAGTGGCAGGGATTCCTTTGAGCATCCATTTGGGCATAGGAGCATCTTTGAGATAGTAATCGAAATATTGTGCCATTCTGATATTAAAGTCTATTCTGTTTTGGAGTTTAAGCGGCCAATGGGGCTCCCCTTGATAATTCAAAAGCCAAGAGGGTTTATTGAGTCTTCTTAAGGAGACAAAAAATTCAATCCCTTGATACCAAGGGACATGACCATCGGCGTCATTATGCATGATCAAAATAGGGGTATTTATTTTATCAACAAAAAATATGGGAGAATTTTCAATGTATCTCAACGGATATTCCCATAGAGTCCCACCAATACGACTTTGAGTGCGTTCATACTGAAACATCCTGCTTAAGCCTGTCCACCATCTGATGCCTCCATAGGCACTGATCATGTTGGGTACGGGTGCACCGGCTTCTGCGCATTTGAATAAATCTGTTTTTGTCACGATATGAGCAATTTGATAGCCCCCCCAACTATGTCCTTGGATGCCGATGTGATCGGGATCTACAAATCCTTGATCAATGAGAGAGGTTACCCCTGGAATTACACTGTTATAAGCACTCTCACCCGGATATCCTGTCCGGTAATGAATATTTGGATTGAAGATAAGATAACCCCTTGATGCATAAAAGCTGTAATTAATGGTAGATCTACCTGGATTAGGGGCATGGTGTCTATATAAGTTATCTGAACTTTGCTCGTAGAAGTTGACGATCATGGGATATTTTTTGGAGGGGTCAAAGTTCTCAGGTTTGATGAGTAATCCTTCAAGTGGTTGACCGTCCAGAGAAGTCCAGTGGTAGAGTTCAGCGGTTCCCCAATTATAGGTATTCTGCTGAGGATTTGCCTGGCTGATGGTATTTATTTTTTTGAAGGAACGGGTACTTTTAATATCTGGAAAAGTACTGAAGTTTGCTTGGGTAAAGATCAGTTCTTTTCCTTCTTGGGCTTGCTGTATACTGCGATATTGAGAGGGACCTGAGGTCAACATGTTCAACCGTGCACCGGGGCTGTATTTTAAGGAATATATTCCTTCTGTTTTATCCACTTCATTGAAGGCATGAAGGAGCAATGTTTGATTTTTTTCAATGAATCGTTCCTCCTTTTTTAATTTTATGTATCTGTATTTTTGTTGATTTTTACGACCCTCAGGAGTAATGCGTATGGATTTGAGTATGCCTTCAGGATCAACTTCCCAGATATCATATCGATCATAGATCAACATTTTTTTATCATCTTGACTCCAGCTCATCAGGCCGTAGGCACGTGGCATATTGGGCGTATCATGCTCCTCATTAAAAAAATCAACTGCCGTATGATCAGTGATTTTGTTGATTTGATCCTTCAAAAACGAATAAGTAAACCATGCGGAATCCATCGGATCATACCAATAGGCATAATTGCCTAAGGGTGACATTTTAGGTCGGGCATGAATTTTTTCAGCAATTTTTTCTGAAGTTCCTGTAGTCGTGCGGAGGGCATAGATATCGGCAGGACTTGGAGATCCTTCCCAAGAAATAGATTTAAGATAAGGTTTTTCATTATAGCCGATCAGATGAACACCATTGCCTTCATCACTTTTATCAACGTGGGGGATATTTTCAGTACCCAAAGTCATGAATTTTTTGGAAGTCAAATCATAAGCACTCAAAAAAGAGGCCTTTTGATCTTTTTCCTTCTCAATTTCCTGTTGCGTATAAAGCCTCTCATCTCTGTACGTCCATACCTCAACTTTTACAATTTCATGTTCGAGTAGGGAGGTATCTGCCTGCAGGACAGGCAATGATTTTCCAAAATAGAGTAGCGATCCGTTTTTAGAAAATTCAAGGGGACTATGCTCGCTGACCAAATAGGTTTTTTCAAGATACTCATCCCTAGCTGTAAGAATAGTCTCGGCCGTATCATCGCCTATGGACCATAAGTGAAGGTTAAAATATCTATTTAATGATTGGGTCGTATCAAGATCTGAAACAAAGCTTAAGTGCTGCCCGGCTTCATCCCATTTCAGGGATTTAAAAATCCCTTTTGATACATAGATCGACTGAATAGACTGCTTTTGCGTATCAAAGACATATACGCCGGATTGAAATTCAGCATCATCTCCAGAGGAGGTAAATGCAATTTTTCCCCCTTTTTCAGATAAGGTGTATTCCTTCACAAAAGGGTATTTATAACGGGCGGTATCGATGAGGTTTCCGATGATGAGTTCATAACCCGTCTTCTTACTGATTTTTTTTGCTTTTTTCAGTGAAGTATCTTGAGGAGTTTTGTGCTGATAAACCAGCCAATCAGACCATTTTTCAGGGATTTTATAGGAGATGAGATGTGGGATTTTAGATAACGTCTCTGTATTTACATTATAAATACCGAGTGTATCAAGGGGAAGATCTTCTTCTTTGGTTTTGATACGTTTGAGTTGATTGACGTCATCTATAGCGGGTTGTATATTGAAAAAGAGATGGGTGCCATCAAAACTGAATTTAGGGTTTGTACCTCTGGGATAGGAGCGTGCTTCTGCGCCTTCAAAGTCTGATAATTTGACGAGGGGATCAGAAATGCTGTTTTTTTCTAGGGCATAAGTAATCCATTTCCCATCATTACTGATGGATTGTTTTTTAATAAACTGCCAAGTGTCATAAGCGGTATGATCCAGTATTTTTTTCTGCGCTTTGAGTTCTGTGATAAGGGCAAGAGTGATGAAAATCAAACCTAGGCTAAATCGTTGTGCGTTCATATTGAATAATTTTTTGAAAAGCTTAATCTAACCATTTGATCCCAATATAGGTAACAAGTCTATATCAATGGTTGAGGAGTGTGATGAGCTGAGGGTTTCAATAAGGTCAGATCTCTACGATGCTTCATGGGAGGTAGTTATTGTGAATATTCATTATATTGCCTTTAGGCTAAACTGAAGTATATGAAGGTGTTGTATTTGATTTTTGTGACAGTTATTATTTGGAGTTGTCAATCCAAATCTCGACAATTTGATTTAATCATAAGAAATGCCATGATCTATGATGGATCTGGGAATACCCCTTATGCGGGAGATTTGGCAGTTTCTGGGGATACGATTGCTGCGATGGGGGATTTATCTAGAGATTTAGGGAACGTTGAATTTGATGCAAAAGATCTGTCTGTGGCACCGGGTTTCATTAACATGTTAAGCTGGGCCAATGAGACCTTGATCGAGGACGGCAGGTCTCAGAGTGACCTCAGGCAGGGAGTAACTCTTGAAGTTTTGGGTGAAGGTTCCAGCATGGGGCCTTGGAGTGATCAAATGATCGAAGAAGAGGAATCAGCCCAAGGGAACATTAAATATGACGTTGAGTGGCAAACATTGGGAGGCTATATGGAGTATATGGAATCTCGGGGAGTGGCGACGAACCTTGCCTCTTTTGTTGGAAATGCAACGTTGAGAAGGTATGTCATGGGCTATGATCAGCGCACGGCGACATCTGAAGAAATGGAAGAAATGACTAATTTGTTGGATCGAGAGATGGCCATGGGAGCCATGGGTATCTCCTCTTCTTTACTTTATGCACCCAGTCGCTATGCTAATACGGCAGAATTGATTGCCCTTTCCAAAACAGCCGCTAAACATGGGGGTATGTATATTTCCCATATCCGGGATGAAGGGGAGTACTTGTTGGAATCCATCGAAGAGCTCATCACGATAGCCAAGGAAGCGGATATTGCTGCTGAGATCTATCATTTGAAAGCTTCTGGCAAGGCCTATTGGCCCAAATTAGATACTGCCTTTGACTTGATCGAGTCGGCTCGAGCGGAAGGATTGAAGATCACGGCAGATATTTATACCTACCCCGCCTCGTCTACTGGATTACATGTCCAATTGCCTGAGTGGGTGAGGGAAGGGGGCATACCTAAAACCATAGAAAGATTGGCTGATAAATCTCTACGCAAGAAGATTTTAAAAGACATTAAGTTTGAATACGACCCAGATAAAATTTTATTTGTTGGCTTTAAGAACCCTGATTTACGTATGTACATAGGTAAGCGATTGGATGAAGTCGCTGAGATTTTAAATAAAACGCCCGCCGAAGCTATGGTAGACTTGATCGTAGAAGATGACAGTCGGATACAGGTAGTATATTTTTCTATGTCAGAAGAAAATATAGCTAAAAAGATGGCCAAACCTTGGGTCAGTTTTTGTTCAGATGCCGGTTCTTTCACCAATGAAGGAATATTTTTGAAGCAAAGCACCCATCCTCGTGCCTATGGCGCTTTTATTCGGGTTTTAGGGAAATATGCTCGAGATGAAAAAGTCATTACCCTGGCAGAGGGCATCAGAAGGTTGACTTCCTTTCCTGCAGCCAATTTAAAAATCCAAAAAAGAGGAGCGCTCCAAGTGGGAAATTTCGCGGACCTTGTCGTCTTTGATCCAGCAGAAGTACGTGACCAAGCGACCTTTGAAGATCCTCATCAGTATGCGTTGGGTGTAAGTCAAGTCTGGGTCAACGGGATTCAAGTAATCGAAAACGGTGAACCTACCGGCGCCAAACCGGGCAGATTTGTCAGAGGCCCTGGATGGCAGCCTGAAGCAAACGATTAAGACAAAACCTTTTTTAGGGCATCGTTGAACTGGATGACTTCCTCCAGAGTACCCGTACTGATGCGACACCAGTCATCAAAAGGAGGAAACGGTCTTCCCACCATGATCCCTTTGGCAAGCATTTGTTGTTGCAGCTTTTCAATATTTCTTCCTGATTTGAAGAAAATAAAATTGGTATTTGAAGGGGCATACTCTAGGTTGAGATCATCCAATCCCTCTAAAATTATTTTTTTAGCCTCCCCGGTTTTGTTCAAACTAAAATCATAAAATTCTTGATCGTCTAGGGCATTTTTTGCCGCTTCAATCGCCAGAACATTGGTAAAGGCCATGATGTTTTTTCTAAGACCGGCTGCAATTTCTGGTTTGGCAACCATATAGCCGATACGGAGGCCAGCCAGTCCGTAAACTTTTGAAAATGTTTTTGAAACAATGATATTTTTACCTTTTTTGACTAGGGAGACCATCGAAGGGTAGTTTTTATCTTCAATAAAATCGCAATAAGCCTCATCACTAAAGATAGTGACCTTATCGGATACGGTATTGCAAAAATCCAATACGCGATCAGCCGGCAATAAGGTAGAGGTAGGATTGTTTGGGTTGCAGAGGAAGATCAGTTTCGTTTTACTTGAGATTCTTTTTTCCATCTCATCTAAATCATGCATCATGCTTTTGTCTACGGGCACCCAGTTGACGGATCCTCCCCATTGGGCTGCGTAGGTCATTAGGGCGAGAAAAGTAGGTTGTGCTGCAATGATCTCACCCCCGTTCATGCCATAAGTGAGACCCACCACTTTCAAGCCTTCGGTAGATCCACCCGCCAAAACAATGTGATCTTTGGAAACACCCTCTTTAGCGGCAATTTTTTCTATAAGTTCTCCGCTATAACTGAAGGGATACCGGCAGGCCTGATCAAAATTTGCAATCATGGCTTGCCGTACTTTTTCAGAGGGGCCATAAGGATTTTCATTAGAACTGAGCTTTATATTCCCTGTTAGAGGTCTTGGCCTGAATTTTTTAATTTCTTTGGCGCTCAATTGATGAAGGGGCGCGATACCGCCGATTACTGCTAATGAACTCATCAGCCCTGCTCCTTTGAGCCAACTTCTTCTTGAAAGATCTGTCATGATTTTAACTTAAAATGAGATCATTAAATTTAAAAAGTTATTTCATTAAACTGCAGTAAAAGCTTATTTTTCTTAGTGGAGCGGTTTTGTAGGGAAAAACAATGATTACCTTTCGGAGAACCCAAGGCAAAGGGCAAGAATTTATAAAATTAACAGATTCCTCATTTAAGAAATCTCGTAAGTCGCCGAACATTTTCGGGTTTCTTCAATGGTGCATTTGATCAATTGACAGCCGGTTCCCTTCAGTTGTTGGGGTCCCACCACCTCACACAAGTACTGAGCCATGTTTTCAGCCGTTGGATTGAAAGGACAGCTTACGATGTCTTCTGAAGCTATTTTCTGTAGAGGAATCCGCAGTTCATCTGCTTCATACATGAGAAAGCGATGGTCCCAATGCGTTTCAAGCCAATCACATAACTGGGCTTTGATGACACTAAAATCAATGACCCGACCAATGTCATCTAGCCTTTCGGCAGTAACTGTAAAATGAACTCTGAAGTTATGGCCATGAAGATGACTACATTTGTTCTCATGTCCTACTACGCGATGTCCGGCGCTGATGTCGTGGTACCTACTGATTGATATCATTTTATTAAAATATGCTGCAAAATTAACACCTTATTTTGAGTCTTTTGTGCTTAAGTGGAAGTGATTGCATGAGATTTCATTTTAAGGCTTTTTATGAGACTTCCGATGCGAGGGACTCGGTATTTATAATGCTCAAACCTATCGTGAAGGAGCCCAATGCAAGCTACTTACTTATTTTAGGACTAAAAAGTGACTCCTTTGGCCATCATGGAAGCAGCAATCATCATGACGACTAAACCAATAACCTCTAATATCAGAAGCGTTCTGAGGATATTATAGGTTTGGATTGTAAGTCTGGGGGCCGTCTCGGATTTAAGCAATGGGTTCCATTGAAAGAACTTGATGGAGGGGTATATGGACAGGAGCCCGACCCCAGTAAAAGCGGTTAATTTGATCCAGAAAAAGGGATTATTAAAATAATAATCGGGACCTTTTTCAAAATAATAAACTCTAATAAATCCCATCAATACAACCAAGAGGGCACTCAGTCCATAAATCATATCGGCCCTTTGAATATTTTTTGCAGTGGTAAGCGAGGGGGTTTGGGTCAAAAAAACCAACTCATATAATACCATGGCACAAACACCAAAAGCAGCTAAAAAATGCAAAAAAGAACCTACTATACTCCAAACCATGGCCTAAAACTAGTCGATAATTAGATAAAGCCCCTGCTCATGGACGGGTCTTATTTTGCCAAAGGAATTTTAGCGAGCTTTGTCTAAAAGTATTTTAACTTGGTCCTTGAGACAACATTTGAAGCGATGAAGTATATAGAAGTATTCGATCAGGACGGATTAAGGGCCATGAAAATCAGTGAGCAGGAGGCCCCCCAAAACACAGATTTTGAGGTTAAGATTGCCGTTCATGCGGCAGGGGTCAATAGAGCGGATATTTTGCAGCGCCTCGGAAAATACCCAGCACCCGCAGGTATTTCTCCAATATTGGGTTTAGAAGTAGCTGGAGAAATCGTAGCGATCGGCCGTCAAGTGCAAGGGTTTCAAAAAGGTGACCGCGTCATGGCATTGCTCGCTGGTGGGGGTTATGCCCAATTTGTGGTGGTAGATTATAGATTACTCATGCCGATCCCAAAGCACTTAGATTATATTCAAGCAGCGGGAATACCTGAAGTTTTTCTAACTGCTTATCAGACCTTATTTACTTTAGGAGCGCTTCGTCCAAAGGAGCAAGTTTTGATTCACGCCGGAGCCAGCGGGGTGGGAACGGCTGCCATTCAATTGGCCTATGCTTGGGGAGCCCAAGTATCGGTTACGGCAGGGACTGATGAGAAAGTCAAGTTTTGCCAAAAAATAGGGGCTCACAGAGCTTATAATTATAAGACCCAACCATGGTCAACATTGGTATGGGAGGATACCGAGGGAAAGGGGGCAGATGTGATACTGGATTGCGTAGGAGGGGATTATGTGGCAAAAAACATTGATTGTGCAGCGCTTGAGGCGCGCATTGTATTGATTGGATATATGGCAAACGCTCGGGCCCAGGACATAAACTTGGCCAAGATCTTACAAAAAAGGATCGTGCTCAAAGGATCGACCTTACGCGCGAGGTCTTTGGCTTATAAAAGGGAGTTGATCCACTCATTTAATAAAGATTTTAAAGCCGCCTTGGCTGCCGAAGAATTAAAGCCCGTCATCGATAAAGTCTTACCTTGGCAGCTGGCAGATCAAGCCCATCAAAGGATGGAGCAAAATCTAAATATGGGTAAAATCATTTTGACCATCTCCTAATTTTACCTTTCATAAAATAGTATCAGAGAAAGTTTGTTCGAGTAGTTAGTTTTATCTTACATTATTAATTTAAACTTTTATGAAAACACTTATCCATTTTTTAATCGCCATGCTATTTGTGGGCTCAACGGCTCATGCCCAGCTCCTAGACTCAGCTGTTTTAGATGAGTTGAAATTCAGAAATATAGGACCTGCTTTCACTTCAGGTAGGATCGCGGACATCGCCATTGATTCCAAAAATCAAAACATCATGTATGCAGCCGTAGGCTCTGGCGGGGTATGGAAGACGACCAATGCAGGAGTTACTTGGGCACCTATTTTTGATGATCAAAAAAGTTATTCGATTGGATGTGTAACCATTGATCCCAATAATCATAATCGAATTTGGGTAGGGACAGGTGAAAACATTGGAGGTAGACATGTTGGATTTGGAGATGGTATTTACCTGAGCTTAGATGCAGGTAAAACTTGGAAAAACATGGGTTTGATTCATTCTGAGCATATTTCTAAAATTATTGTACATCCCACCAATTCTAAAATCATTTGGGTTGCTGCACAGGGTCCACTTTGGAGTAGCGGTGGAGAGCGAGGTTTATATCAATCTAAGGATGGTGGAAAGACTTGGTCCAAAAAACTAGGAGGGAATGAATGGACGGGTGTAACCGATATCATGATGGATCCAAATAATCCTGACTTACTTTATGCGGCGACTTGGCAAAGACATCGAACGGTGGCTGCTTTATTAGATGGGGGACCTGGTTCGGGTATTCATAGAAGTTTTGATGGGGGAACTACTTGGGAAAAATTAAGTGCTGGCTTACCTGAATCTAATATAGGGAAGTCTGGACTGGCCATTTCTCCATTCAATACCAATACTATCTATGCAGCTATTGAAACAGATCGTAAAAAAGGAGGGCTTTATATTTCTCACGATCAAGGAAGCAGTTGGAGTAAACAATCTAGTATGGTAAGTGGAGGTACGGGACCTCATTATTATCAAGAATTATATGCTGATCCTCATAAGGAAGGGCGTATCTATTTGGTGAGTTATCGAACTTTTGTTTCCAATGATCATGGCAAAACCTATGGTTTCATGAACGAAAAAGACAAGCATGTAGATACCCATGCCTTGGCTTGGCGTATGTCAGATCCTGATTACCTTATTGCGGGTACCGATGGGGGGATTTATGAATCTTTCGATCAAGCCCAAACCTGGCGCTTTATGCCCAATTTACCTTTGACTCAATACTATAAGTTGGCCGTCGACGATGCAGCGCCATTTTATAATATCTATGGAGGTACTCAAGACAATGGATCTCATGGAGGCCCTTCAAGAACCATGTTTACCACGGGTATTCGCAGTGCAGATTGGAGAAATGTGTTAGGAGCTGATGGCCATCAATCTGCGATTGAGCCTGGAAATCCTGACATTACTTATGGTGAATACCAGCAAGGTGTATCTTTTAGGATCGATCATAAAAATGGAGAAACCGTTTTTGTACAACCACAACCACGTGCAGGTGAGCCACATGAGCGATTCAATTGGGATGCACCCATCTTAGTCAGTAGTTTTGATCCAAAGCGTATTTATGTGGCTTCTTACCGTGTTTGGAAGTCTGAAAATCGAGGCGATGCATGGGAACCTATCTCCTCAGATCTGACACGAAATGAAGAAAGGATGTCTTTACCCATTATGGGAAAACAACAAAGTTGGGACAATGCTTGGGACATTGGAGCCATGTCTAGCTACAATACGATTACCTCATTGGCCGAATCCCCCTTGCAAGAAGGGGTACTTTATGCAGGCACTGATGACGGTATCATTCAGGTCACTACCGACGGAGGAACTCGTTGGACACGTATCGCATTGGGTACCATCAAAGGTGTTCCAGCGACCGCTTTTGTAAACGACATCAGGGCAGATCTTTTTGACCCTCAAACGGTCTATGCAGCACTTGATAATCATAAGTATGGTGATTTTAAACCCTATCTGATCGTCAGCCATGATTTGGGTCGCTCCTGGAAATTGATTTCGCAGGGACTACCTGAGAAATTATTGGTGTGGAGAATCGTTCAGGATCACATAAAAAAGGAACTCTTGTTTGCCGCCACCGAATTTGGTATCTACTTCACTATAGATGCTGGGATGCATTGGAACGCATTGAAAGGGGGACTCCCCACCATTGCCTTTAGAGACATTGCCATTCAAAGACGTGAAAATGACTTGGTGGGGGCTTCATTTGGTAGAGGGTTTTTCGTACTAGACGATTACAGTCCACTAAGGACATTAACTAAAAATAATTTAGAAAAAGAGGCCCATTTATTTCAACCAAAAAACGCCTGGTGGTATGTTCAGAAAAGAGGGATATATGGCCAAGGAGCCTCGGATTATAAGGCACCGAATCCTGAATATGGTGCTACTTTTACGTATTATTTGAAAGAAGCGTTTCAGTCTGACAAGGAATTGAGGACTTCGGCAGAAGAAAAAAAACTGGACGCAAATTTAGACATTCCCTTCCCGGGATGGCGGGCATTGGAGCTTGAAAATAGAGCCCAAGGACCACAGATTATTTTGACCGTGCGCGATGCTGCAGGGACCATTGTCAATACCTTACCTGCCAAGAATAAGAAAGGAATGAATAGGGTCAGTTGGAATTTGACTTATGCTTCGAAATCACCGATTAAGCTCAATGCACCGGCCTCAAAAACCAAAGGCTATACAAGTGGTTTTATGGTGACGCCAGCCACTTACAACGTAACCTTGTCCAAGTTGGTCAAAGGAGTAGTTACCGACCTGTCTGAACCCGTCAATTTTGAGGTGGTTCCTTTGATGTCGCCCGCCTTAAAAGGCGCCCCTTTTGAGCTCATTGATCAGTTTAGGAGTGATTATGAGTCTTTCGTAGCAGATTTAACAAAACAAGATTTGGTTTTATCACAATCGCTTAAATTGGTGGGGGCTTTACAAAATGCAATGAAAAGAGCGGATAAAAGAGATGCTGCTCTGATCAAAAACCTATACGAGGTCCATCAATCTCTTTTAGATATCTCATTGCAGATGAATGGAGAAACGGTCAAGAGCGAAGTGGGTGAAAAATCTAACCCTACGCCCAAGGATGGCTTAATGATTGGGTACATGGCTTTGTCGACAACCTATGGACCTACACAGAATCACAGAGATGCCCTGAGTAGAGCCCAAAATCAATTGAAAGGACTATCCAAAGCATTGACGCCCATATCAAAGCAAACACTTCCAGATTTGATCGCGCAATTTAAAAAACTAGGAGGTCCTTGGGTGGAGGGTATATCCGATATAGAATAAGGCCAATGACACAAACAGGAAGATTAAATGAATGATTTATTTGCCAATTTAGGAGATCGAGGTACACGGATATTTAAATTCATGAGCGCGGTGATCTTGATCGGGGCATTCTTGAATTACAATTACCATTATTTTCCTAGCAACTATATTTTCATAGGTATGTTTGGCCTTTATGGTGTATTATGGCTTTGGAATGTGATCCGTCCTGAGAGATAGTCTTTTTTAAAAGGGTAAAAAGGCTTCTATTTGTTCTTTTAACAGGGTGACATAAAGCTCATTAGTGAATTGGCCCTCTTTAAAATTAGCTTCTATTTTAGCTAATTTTGGTTTTTGTGCCAAGACGTTCATCCCACAATAATGTAGGATGTCAGTGAGATGACTGAGGGCCAATGCCCCACCTTGAGAACCTGAAGACAAGCTCAAAAGGGCACATTTTTTATTTTTCAGTGATTGCGGGTAATCTAGGGCGTCGATGAAAGTTTTCAGGACCCCTGGAAATGAGCCGTTGTATTCTGGGACAATGAAGACCATTTTATGGCTTTCATTAAGCTTTTTTTTAAGGGTATTGAAGGCCTCACTTTTCCCAGCATTGTCGTAAAGAGCCACGTTCATAAAATCTTCTGGAAGCTCTTTTAAGTCCAGTATATAACTATTTGCACCCGCTTCTTTGAGTAAATTCTGATAATAAAGGGCTATTTTTTTACTTACCGATTGGCCTCTATTGGTACCACAAATAATACTGATCATTGATTAATATATTTTATATTGATATTAAGAATAAAAAGTCTCAATATTGCAATTCATTAAAGATTAGATTGCAAATCTATTTGAACAAATTGAATGATGGTCTTGTTGTCTCGTTATAATTTATATTTATGTCACTAGAAGTAATCAATCTTGTGAAGAGATACGACACCCAACAGGCTGTAGATCAAATTTCTTTTGTCGCGCCCACGGGTAAAATCACGGGTTTTTTGGGTCCCAATGGAGCGGGAAAATCCACCACTTTAAAGATTGCGACGGGTTTTATAAGGCCTACGTCTGGAGACATCTTGGTGAATGATATTTCAGTGACTCATAATCCCATGAGCGTAAAAAAAACAGTGGGTTATTTGCCGGAACACAACCCCTTGTATTTGGAGATGTACGTGAGAGAATACCTAGATTTTATAGGGAAAGCCTATGGAATGGACCGTAAAAGTCGGTACCAACGGATCCATGAGCTCTTAGACCTCTGCGGTTTAACCATTGAAAAGCACAAAAAACTCAAAATGCTTTCAAAAGGCTACCGGCAACGGGTAGGATTGGCCAAAGCCTTGATGTCGGATCCCAGTGTATTGATTCTTGATGAACCGACTACGGGACTAGATCCCAATCAAATTGTTGAGATCAGAAATGTAATTAAGACCATTGCACATGAAAAAACAGTGATTTTGTCCACACATATTATGCAAGAAGTTGAAGCGTTATGTGATAAATTGGTCATCATCCATCGTGGGAAACTGGTAGCGGATGATAGTTTGGCTCATCTACAGCGCAAGTCCTCAAATCAATTGGGCCTCAGTGTACAATTTGATGCGCCCATTGATCCTGATCTTTTCAGATCGCTCAAGGGGATCATTTCATTGGAAGTCAAGTCGGATCATCAGTTGATCATTACTTCGAAAAGTGAGCGGCTAAGACAAGAGGTGTTGGCCGTTATTACGGAGCATAATTTACCTTTAATAACCATTAAAAACGTAGGGGGTTCCTTGGAAGAAATTTTTCAAAAATTAACCACTGAGGAGGGTGAAGCGGAGTTATGATTGCCGTGATGATGAAAGAAATTAATGAGTTTTTATATTCGATCATCGCTTATTTGGTCATTGGAGTATTTTTGATCGGAGTGAGTATCGTTTTATGGGTATTGCCGGAAACCAGTTTGTTGGAATATGGCTATGCCAGTATGGAACCTTTGTTTAGCATAGGGCCTTATTTATTTATGTTTTTAATTCCGGCCATTACCATGAAATCATTCGCCGAAGAAAAACGAAGCGGTACCATAGAGTTGCTGTATACCTTGCCTTTGACCTCACGAGCGATTGTGTTGGGTAAATTTTTGGCCGCAAGTTTATTGGTATTTTTCTCTCTACTCCCTACTTTGGTTTATTATTATTCCATTTATCAATTGGGAAACCCACCTGGAAATTTGGATACTTCAGGTATTGTAGGGGCTTATTTTGGCTTATTTTTTTTAGGATCTGTTTTTGCCTCTATTGGTATTTTTAGTTCTTCAATTACAGAAAATCAAATTGTATCATTTGTAGTAGGCGCCCTGCTTTGTTTTATCAGTTACGAGGGATTCACAACCTTAGCACGTATCGACCTTTGGGTTTCATGGGCGTATTATATTGAATATTTTGGTATCATGTTTCATTATAACGCCATGAGCAAGGGTGTTATCGATCTTTTGAACCTCACTTACTTTGTGGGATTTATTATAATCATGCTTTTAGCCACCCATTATTCACTCGAGGCACGAAAATAATGAACAGCAGAAGCCTTTATCAATTTCTTGTATTTTTTGTAGGTGTATGCGCCGTATTTTTGGCCAATCAGCTGGCCCATAGATACCATTTTCGCTGGGATTTGACAGAAGAAAAAAGATACACCCTGCACCCTTCCACGATCAATGGTTTAGAGCAATTGACCGAGGCCATTGACATTGAGGTTTTTTTGGAAGGCGAACTGCCGGCCAATTTCAGAAGGTTAAAAGTGGCCGTAAGAGAGACCTTAGAACAGTTTGCTTATTATGGAGGGGATCGTATTCAGTTTCGCTTTTCAGATCCAGCTTTGGCCGTAGGAACGAAAGCGAGAAATGAATATTACCGAATTCTGATGAATAAGGGTATTCAGCCATCAAATGTATCTTATACAAAAAATGGGCAAAAGACAGAGAAACTCATATTTCCAGGGGCATTGATTACTTATCAAGGTCGGGAATTGGGCATCCCACTTCTTAAAGGGAATACTACCTTATCCATTGAAGATATGCTCAATCAATCTATCGAGGGTGTTGAGTATGAATTGTCCGCGGGGATCAAACAAATCCAGTCGAGTAATCAAAGAAAAATAGGATTGATTACAGGACATGGGGAACCCGATACGACGGACCTAGCAGGGATGACCAATGCGATTCTGTCCAAATATGATTTGTTTAGAATAGACTTGCCTAGCAGGAAGAGTTTATTGACGGGATACGATGTGATTATTATTACCAAGCCCGTTCGTGCGTTTGGTGAAGTTGAGAAATATTACCTGGATCAATATGTCATGAATGGAGGTAATTTATTGGTATTCATAGATGCGTTGTCGGTAGATATGAGTCAAGCCAGTGGTTCGGGCACCTTGGCCTTTCCTATTGAGACCAATTTGCAAGATTTATTTTTCCGATATGGGGTACGGATCAATGGGAATTACGTTGCTGATGTGAACTGTGGTTATACGCCGGTTTATACAGGATCGGTGGGGGAGCAGCCACGGATCGAAATGTTACCTTGGCCTTATTCGCCCATCATTACCAACTATGGAAAACACGTAACGGTCAAAAATCTAGATGCGACTTGGTTTAGAGGAGCGGCCACATTAGATACTGTAAAGGCGGAGGGTATCCGAAAAACACCCTTGTTCATGACCAGTGAAAACACAAAAGTATTTTCGCCGCCGGTTCAAGTAAGTTACAATGACCTCCAAGATAAGTTACGACCTGAGTTTTTCACTTCAGGCTCCAAAGTATTGGGTTATTTATTGGAGGGGTCATTCACTTCCTTATATGCCAATAGGTTTGCCCCGCGTGGGACAGATCAAAATCTTAGGAAGGAAAAAGGAGATCCAGCTAAAATCATGATTATTTCAGATGGAGATTTTGTTAGAAATGATTATTCACTAGAAAATAAAAACCCCCTGCCCATGGGCAAGGATGCCTATACAGAAAAGGCCTACGCCAACGAAGCTTTTTTGTACAATGCGTTGGATTACATGTTAGATGACTATGGACTGATGCTATCCAGAAATAAACAAGTCAAGATCCGCCCCCTTAACAAAACGGCCCTTATTCAAGAAGGTACTTATTGGCGTTGGCTGAATACATTGGGACCCTTGGTGGTTTTATTTGTACTGGGGATGGCTATTCATATTTTGAGGCGTAAAAGATTTTCGAAGATATGAAGATCAGAAACATCGTATTGCTGGGTATATCCCTGCTTCTGATTATTTTAAACCTGTGGTTGTTTAATTTAAAACCTGCTTTGGTCAGTCTCAGCTTTGATCCCGATTTGTTCATGATCAGAGATACGACACAGATAGAAAAATTTCAATTTCACTCTAAAATATTGGATCATTATTTTTCTCGTCAAGAGGGGTGGAAAATAAATAATAAATTTCCGTCCGATCCCAATTTACGAAAAATGCTTTTTACGGTTTCCAAAAGAGTTAAAGTCTCGCGGGCGTTGACGGGAAATGAAAAAGATCAACTATTGAAGAGAAATGAGGAAATGGGTACTTCAGTAACACTAACGGTTGATGGGTACGAGCGGTCTTATTCGGTGGTGGGAAATGCAAATAAAACCAAAACTTACTTCATTGAAAATCAAGAAGTTTATCAAGTAGATATTCCAGGTTATCAGGATTTTCTAGCCAGTATTTATGAACTTAAGCGTGATCAATGGAGGGATCGATTGGTCTTTAATGGCAATTGGCGGACCATTCAAAAAATGGAAGTTATTTATCCTGAAAAATCAGATAAAAATTTGTTGATTCGTTTTAAAGAGACGTTTTACGAGGTGGATGGCTTAACTCAAATAGATTCGAGTGCCGTTGTGGCTTATTTGAATCAATTTGAATACATGCAGGCAAATGAACGCATCAGTGCTGGATTTTCACCGGACTATGATAGCCTGTCTCAAACAACACCAGAAGTGATTATTTCACTTTCGGACATTAAATATAAATTACCCATAGAAATCCGAATTTTCCCAGAATTGCCCGGCCAAAACATCCGACTTATTATGGATCAGGATGATGAATTGATGGTTTTTGAATCAAAAAGAATCCTCCCTTATTTTAAATCTAGGCCTGACTTTGCGTTCTAAATGGGTAAAATGATTTTGATGTCAATAAATGTGTATAAATTTGAGTTAAAATTCTAGTACTACAACAAGCAATATAAATGAAATTCATAGTTAATTCTTCCTATTTGCTCAAGCAGCTCAATGCCATTAATGGTGTGATTACTACCAATCCAGTAGTTCCAATTTTGGAAAATTTTCTTTTTGAAATCGCAGGAGGTACCTTGACCATCACCGCGTCAGATCTTCAAACATCTATGATGACCGAGTTGGAGGTTGAGGCAAAAGAAGATGGGAGTATTGCGATACCTGCAAAAATCTTATTGGAGACGCTTCGAAATCTACCTGAGCAACCCGTAAATTTTACGATAGAAGAAAGTAGCTATAGTATTGAGATCAGCTCGGATAATGGACGTTACAAATTGTCGGGTGAAAACGCCACAGACTTCCCTCGGGTACCTACGGTGTCAGATGGCTATTCTGTTAATATTTCTTCCGATGTGTTGGGTACGGCCATCAGCAATACTATTTATGCGACGAGCAATGATGAGCTCAGGCCTTCTATGACGGGTGTTTTTCTTAAACTAGATGAAACCAATGCAACCTTTGTGGCTACGGATTCACATCGTTTGATCAGATACCGCCGGGTAGATATCGTCAGTGATATGTCACACAGTATGATTATTCCACGCAAAGCCTTGACTTTATTAAAGGCGACACTTCCTTCAGAAGTTACCAATGTAGCGATGGAATTCAATACGTCCAATGCATTTTTTGACTTCAATAGGATTAAAATGATTTGTCGACTCATTGATGAGCGCTATCCAGACTATGAAAATGTGATTCCCGCTGACAATGAGAACAACATCACCATAGGAAAAGCAGAATTATTGAGTTCGTTGAAACGAATCGCTATTTATGCCAATAAAACGACCCATCAAGTAAGGCTGAAAATCACAGGAAGTGAATTGATGATTTCTTCAGAAGATTTAGATTTTTCCAATGAGGCCAACGAGCGTTTGGTTTGCGAACATGATGGTGATGACATCGAAATAGGGTTTAATGCCAAATTTTTAATTGAAATGTTGGGCAATATATCTTCTGATCAGCTTACATTTAAACTGAGTGCGCCCAATAGAGCAGGGCTGATTGAACCTTCAAACAAAAACGAAAATGAGGATATTTTAATGCTCGTGATGCCTGTCATGTTGAATAATTACGTTTGATAATAAAGAGAATCAGTATTTGATTTAGTTCCAATAGAGGGCTTAAGGATCACCGTTAGAAGGCCTATATCTCCCCAGCCTAGGAATCAAATCAAGCTTGAGCGTACAAATGGGTCCTATTTAGGCCTTGTTATCCAAGAGTTAAAAATAACGTTGATCCGATTAAAAAAAGACAAAGATTTTCTCGTCGGGATCAACTCATCACTTACCTCAATCAGGTATTTAGTGAGAAGCTTGAAAGGCACTTTTATTGAACTGCCGAAGTCAATAAAAAATTAATGATGTCCACTTATTTGAGTGAGATGGGCTTGCCTGCAGCCTCCCAACCGCCCATGCCACTGGACAATTCATAGACTTGCGTAAAGCCCATTTCTGCCATCAAGACACGAGTTTTATTGCTTCTTCCACCTGCCGCACAATAAATCAGCATAGGCTGGTTATGATCAAGTTTTTCGAAGGCCATTTTCATGTTATCAGTTTGATTGAAATCAATATTTTTGGCACCATCGATGTGTCCACTTTTATATTCACCAGGCGTTCTGACGTCTATCAGGAACGCATTATCGAGGGTATTTAATTTGGCTTCAAAAGTGTCAACATCCACGCGCTCAATGGTAGGTTGCTGTTGTTCAGGTGTGGTACAACTCAGACTGAAAAGCAATATAAGTAAGAAGTTTACATTTCGTAAAACTTTCATAAGAATCTTTTTATCATCAAAATAATCATTTTTGATGACAAAAAGACAAATAGAGGGAATTTTACCTATTTTTTCTTTTTGGCTGCAGGCTTTCGACCCCTACCTTTTTTGGCAGGTGCCGCATCAGCCAGTTCCTTGCATTCTTGAAAAGTGAGTGATTCAGGTGCCTTTTCTTTGGGTATTTTCACATTTTTTTTGCCAAATTTGATGTAGGGTCCAAATTTCCCATTAATGACAAATACGTTTTCATCTTCATCAAATGTTTTGATGTATTTGTTGGCATCTTCTTCCCGTTTTTCTAAGATCAAGACAATGGCAGCCTCTTGCTCTATAGTGAGTGGATCTTGTTCGGGCTTCAAGGAAATAAATTTGCCGGAATGCTTGACATAAGGTCCGTACCTACCCACGTTGACTTGAATTTCAGCTTCTTCGAATGCACCTATGATTCGAGGCAATTTGAAGAGTTCGAGGGCATCTTCAAGGGTTATTTTGTCTAGAAATTGTCCTTTGCGTAGGCTGGCAAATTGGGGTTTTTCTTCTTCATCAAGATCACCCAATTGGACGTACGCACCGAATTTTCCCAGTCGGGCACTGATGGGCTTACCCGTGACAGGATCCTCACCAATCAGTCGGTTTCTGTTATTTACATCAGATCTTTTGAGCTGATCAGATTCTTCTACCCGTGCATGGAAGGGTGCGTAAAAGGACTTGATCATTTTAGTCCAATTGGTTTTCCCATTGGCGATGTCATCAAATTCTTGTTCGACTTTGGCTGTAAACTTAACATCAATAACCGTTGGGAAATGCTCTACCAAAAAATCATTTACAATCAATGCGGTATTGGTAGGGAACAGCTTGTTTTTTTCGGCGCCAGTGATCTCAATTTTGGTTTCACTTTGAATTTTTTGGTTGGTTAAGATCAATTCTCGATAAGACCTTTCACGACCGTCTCTATTTTCCTTCTCTATGTAATTTCTTTTGATGATGGTTGAAATGGTAGGTGCATAAGTTGAAGGTCTTCCAATGCCCATTTCTTCCAATTTCTTCACTAAACTGGCTTCCGAGTATCTAGGTTGGGCTCGCGCAAAAACTTCTCTACCTACCAGTCTTTGGAGGTCCAACTGCTGACCCACGTTTAGGGGGGGTAGCATGTCCTTTTGATCGTCATCCTCATCTTCATCTTTGGACTCCAGATAAACCTTCAAAAAGCCTTCAAATTTAATGACTTCACCCGAGGCAAAAAGTTTTTCGTCCGTCGTTGAGATGCCAATCGTAGCGGTGGTTTTCTCAAGTCGTGCATCGGACATTTGGGACGCGATGGCACGTTTCCAAATGAGCTCATATAATCGATTTCCTGCGGAATCCGCACCAGCATTCTGTTGGGTGAAATCCGTAGGTCTGATCGCTTCATGTGCTTCTTGGGCACTTTGATTCTTAGTTTTGAATTTTCTAGTTTCACTAAACTCTTTGCCATAAGAGTCTAAAATCATATTTTTAGCACCTTCCGTAGCGTCATTAGAAAGATTCAATGAATCGGTTCTCATATAGGAGATTTTACCGGATTCATATAATTTTTGGGCGACTTGCATGGTCATAGAAACTGGAAATCCCAATTTCCGTGCAGCCTCTTGTTGCAGTGTAGAGGTAGTAAAAGGAGGTGAGGGTGATTTTTTTGCAGGTTTAGTGATCAGATCTATGATGGAGAAATCAGCAGATTTACATTTCTCAAGAAAATTTTGAGCTTCTTCTTCCGTTTTAAATTTTTTGGGCAATTCGGCTTTTAAAACTTTGCTCTCATTGAGATCAAATAATGCCGTGATTTTGAAGGCAGACGTACTCAAGAAATCATCGATTTCACGTTCACGCTCAACGACCAATCGAACAGAGACTGATTGTACCCGTCCAGCTGAAAGTCCATATTTAATTTTTTTCCATAGAACGGGTGATAACTCATATCCTACCAATCGGTCAAGTACCCTTCGGGCTTGCTGGGCATCCACTAAATTCTGATCGATTACCCTTGGGTTATCAATGGCATTTTTGATGGCATTTTTTGTGATTTCTCTAAAAACAATTCGCCTCGTGTTTTGATCATTGAGGTTAAGGGCTTTACTTAAGTGCCAAGATATGGCCTCTCCTTCGCGGTCATCATCCGAAGCTAAGTAGACCATATCCGATTTTTTCACGGACTTCAATAAATCCTTAATAATATCTTTCTTATCTGCAGTTACCTCATAAGTGGGTTCGAAATTATTTTCAACATCTATGGAAAGGTTATCTTTTGGGAGGTCTCTAATATGGCCATAGGAAGATTTTACTTCAAAATCTTTCCCTAAATACCCTTCGATTGTTTTTGCTTTAGCCGGTGACTCTACTATTACAAGGTTTTTTCCCATTCTATTCCAAATTAAGCCTCAAAGATGAATATTTTTTTGAATATTCAAACACATCTTTTGAGTTCTCATTTTTTTCTTTGTAATATATTGCAGAAAGATTCAAATTTGATTCATGGTAAGATCTTTATTCTTGGCACGTCACGCAGCAGCCTTAACCACTTCATCAAAGGATGACTTTAACCGTAAACTTTCAGCGCTGGGTTTACGTCAAAGTCAGCGTATGGGGGCTTGGCTCTTACAAAACAATTTATCTCTAGAGGGTATTTTTGCCAGTAGTTCCCATCGTACTAAAAGTACCACACAACATATTTGTACCGCCTTAAATATTAAAGATGGGATTTATTTTGACACAGGTTATTACCAAGCATCAAGAAGGGTGATGGTTGAGAAGCTTTGCCAGATTTCAAATAACCTAAAAAAAGTATTAATAGTAGCTCATAATCCGGGAGTCACTCAGTTATTGCATTTTCTTTGTCCGACTAAAGCAGTACATTTAGATCCTGCGGATATTGTGCACATTGAGTTTAATGGAATAGAGTGGAATGAAATCACCGAGGATTCAGGTATTTTCATCAGGAGAGTATCTTTTAGGGATTAGAAATGATATAATTCATTCTCAACCGCTTATTAAATAGTATTATTTTTTTAATTATTTTGAATGTTACTTTTTGTGTGGCTGTTCATTCAGCTTAATATAGCAATAGGTTTGTAAATTCGCTAGACTTTATGAAAGTACTCATTGTACCTAATCCCTTTAAAAATGCGTTAAGTGCCGAAGCCGCTGGCCAAGCCATGAAAGAAGGTATCCTCGCTTATGATCCGAACGCCGAAGTAGAAATGATTCCGATGGCCGATGGAGGGGATGGTTCGCTCAAATTATTGATTGAGTCATTCGGAGCAGATCTCATGAGCTCCGCAGTGCTTGATCCTTTAGGCAGAAAGATTCATGCCCAATGGGGTTTCAATCTTGAAACCCGGACGGCGATCATAGAATTAGCAGAAGCAAGTGGAATCAGACTTTTGAAGTCGAACGAACTAGATCCTTTCAAGGCCCATACTTTTGGTACAGGGGAGCTCATCAATGAAGCCCTAGCTAAGGGTGCTCAAACGATTTATTTAACGGTTGGAGGTTCTGCAACCCTAGATGGGGGCTTTGGCATCCTCAAAGCATTGGGTACTGATTTCCTAGATAAATCAGGTCATGCGGTAGCTGTGCGTCAATTAGCAGATCTTAGTTTGGTAGCTGCACTCAACTTTGATAGACTCAGGAGAAACCTACATCAAGTAAACATCGAAGTATTGGTAGATGTTGAAAACGCACTTTGTGGAAATGAAGGTGCGGTCCGCATCTATGGCCCTCAAAAAGGGGTTCAACCGCATCAAATACAGGTATTTGAAAATATCATTCAACATTGGGGTAATTTGTTAACGGCTGCCTCAAATCAAAATATTTTTGAGCTGGTGGGAGGAGGAGCCAGCGGTGGCGTGCCGGCTGCTATGGCTGCTTGTCACACACAAGTCACCCTACATCCCGGCGCGTCATTTTTGATGGAATTGATCAAGATACCTGAAAAGTTACTGGATGTAGATTTTGTCTTGACTTGTGAGGGGAAAATCGATAGTCAAACAAGTTATGGCAAGGGTCCAGGTGTCATTGCAAAATTGGCACATGATCAAAAGGTGGCCTGTATTGGTCTTTGCGGTCAGTTGGGAGATGATTATGATTCTAAAATATCCTTTTTTTATGCTATTTTTCCTATCAATAAAAAATTACTCTCCCCGGAGCTAGCCATGGAGCAAACTGCATCCAACCTGCGTTACCTGGCAGGTCAGATATATGCTTTAATGCTTTTAAAGCCCCCGGAGGTAGGTGATGAAGGCATCACTTGAGTATTTGGCCATGCCTCTTTGACTGATGACAATGTGACCCTTGGTATCGATGACATAAGTAGTAGGGATGGTAGTGGACTCATAAACTTTCGGTAGGCGGCTTTTGGGGAAGTAAATGGGAAAGTCAAAATCTTTTCGCTTTGCAAAGGCCTTGGCTTTTTCGCGATCTTCATCTACGGATATGATGGCAAAATGAACTTCTTTGTTTACCGATTGATAGAGCTTATTGATGTCGGGCATTTCTGCAATACAAGGCGGACACCAAGTAGCCCAAAAGTTTAAAAAGATCGGTTTGCCTTTCAAATCTGCTAGGTCAAGGGTATTTCCCTGTAAATCCTCAAGTACTAGGTCATAATCAGCCAATACGTTCGCTTCATTTTCTGCAGGTTGGAAGATTCCGGTACTCAGGACAATACGCTGAAGAGTCCCAATGACTTCTGTATGGTATCCCGTGAAGTAAAGTCCTCCTCCAATCAGAAAGAAGGCAGCCCATTCAATGATTTCTCTTTTTATGTTCTTTGCCATAAGATTTTAATTCAATCGATCTTCTTTCTTGTTACCTGCTATAAAATAGATTCAATTTTCTAAATTTGATTCAATTTACAGAGGGGTACAAGAATATAGGGTGCGATACTGTTTTTAATCAGCCCTTACAAATGAGAAGAACCTAGATACATTAGGGTGTAAAAATTTAGATTTTTTCAATAAATGAGATGCTTAAAAGGAATTATTTTTTAAATAAGATGAAATATTTTCATAAACTGATGTGGATGTTCGGTTTGGGCATCGTCTTGAGCTGCGAAGAAGATGGATTCCCAATGGCCTTGTATGATTATCAAGTAGAACGTTTATTGCATGGGGGGACAGAGAAAATGTGGCAAACCGATGAGGAAGGTGTCATGGGTTATTTATTGTTCGAATCGCTTGATGATTCGGTCAACGTCATGGGCATTACTATTGATTTTTCTGATACCCTCTCATTGGGTATGATGAGAGCCTCGGTAAAGTCTTTGCTTTTTTCTGATAGCTTGTTATTTGCCGATGGTAATTTTTGGCTGATAGAAGAAGTTTCTGCGCATTCGCTGCTATTCAAAGGAGCGGTTTTAGATTTGGGTAGACAGTATACTTGGTATGAAACAGAATGACTTCTTTTTGCTGATGTGGAAGGTCTATGCCTCTAATAATGATGGATGAGATTTACGGCGATGGCAGACATGATACCTGCCGTTTCCGTTCTTAAAATTTTTTCACCTAGACTCATGGGTTGGTAACCTTTTTCCAATGCTTTTTCCAATTCATGTGATGTAAAATCTCCTTCTGGACCGATGAGGATAATCTGACGAGACTGCGGCATCAAACAAGTGATCAAATGGGGTAGTCCAGGTTGAACCGCGGCAATATAGCGAGGATCTTCTTGTGTATTTTGCATGAACGTATCGAAATTGATCAATGGGTTTATTGTCGTCTTGAATCCTCCTTTAGACTGTTTTAAGGCGCTGATTGTTTTTTTTTCTAATCGATCCAATTTTAATTTAGATCGTTCTGTATTTTTTGTTTTGATGAAGCTGATCTCGTCTACACCCAATTCGCAAGCTTTTTCAACAAACCATTCCATTCTCTCGGTCTGCTTGGTGGGTGCGATGGCAAGATGCTGATGGAAGGATTTTTGGACTATTCTTTCATTTGAAAGAATTTCAAAATGGCATTCTTTACGATGTGTACTGGTTATTTGAACCTTTGCAATCATTCCTTTTCCATTGGTGATATGCACCTGGTCACCGATTTGATGCCTAAGGACCTGCAGGCAATGTCTGGTTTCCTCTTCGTTCAAGGAATGGATGCCTAAATGTAAGTCCGGTTGATAAAATAAATGCAAATGGGTCAGCTTTTAAGGCTCAAATATTTATGATAAATGGTCGTGAAGCAGGGATAGTTTTTAACAGATTTAAATCATCACGATCAATTTTTTTCTATATTAAAGATTCTCATTCATATTCCCACTAATAAGTTCCAATAATTTCTTTTATTCGCACTACTTTAGTCGATCAATGATTAAAAAATTAATTTATTTTTGGGTTATAATTAGTCCGTTGAGTTTATTAGCTCAGTATCATTTGGTTTCAGGTCAGGTGGTGGATGAGGAAGCGATGGCACTCTCTGGAGTGAACATCATTTCACTTGAGTATGGCTTTGGAACGGCTACAGATGATTTTGGATATTTTGAATTGAAGTTGCCTTATGGCAGCCACACTTTGTCATTGACTTCAGTAGGAAAGGAACCTTTGAAAAAACAAATAAAGATCTGGAAGGATGTTCAGCTTTTGTTCAAAATGAAGCCTTTAATCATTGAGATGAATGTCTACATCAAGACCGGTAGATCTGATGATTATCGAATGAAGGAAGCACCTGGAGTAGAAAGAATGTCTATAGCAGTGCTGCAGGAATTACCCTCATTCATGGGTGAAGTGGATCTGATCAATGCCATTCATCTATTGCCCGGAGTATCTACCATAGGTGAGGGGGCATCAGGCTTTAATGTTAGGGGCGGAAAAACAGACCAAAACTTGATCACTTTTAATGGAGGAGAAGTATTTAATTCGTCTCATTTGCTAGGATTTTTTTCTATTTTTAATACAGATGTTATAGAAGATTTCACCCTTTTTAAAGGATATATACCCGCAAACTATGGGGGTAGAATATCCTCTGTTTTAGATGTCAATTTGAAAGAAGGAGACTACCAGCTTTGGGGAGGAGGCGTATCGGCCGGATTAATTTCTAGTAAAGCATTTTTTGAAGGGCCCATTATTGAAAATAAGCTATCCATCATTGGTGCGGCCCGCATAGCTTATCCAGATTGGATGATGCATAAGATCCCCAATCAAGAGGTGCGCCAAAGTCAGGGATTATTCAATGATGTAAACCTAAGTATGGGTTATCGTTTCAATCAAAGAAATAAAATAGTGTTTTCCCTCTACAACAGCTACGATAAATTCAGATATAGCAATGACTTTGACTTTAGGTGGAACACTTTTTTACTCAATTTGAAATTACAAAATTCTATCAATGACGACTTACTCCATGAATTTGAGTTGAGTCAAGTAAATTATCAGACCTCTCAAATAGATTTAATCAAAGATTTTGAAATTCAAGGCGGGATCCGTTATACCTCTTTTCATGATAGTTTTATCTTTTATGGATTTGAAAATCACGAACTTCAAGCTGGCATAGAGGTCAAGAGGTATGAACAAATTCCAGAGGAACAAATCCCAGGATTGACTTCTGTTTTTTCTTTTGAAAGTGTTAAAAAAAGTCAGGTCTTTATTTCAAGTATGTATATGAATGACGACTGGACCTTAGGGCATGATTTGAGCGTTTCTTTAGGCTTGAGAGTCAATCATTATGCCCAATTTAATCAGGCTCTTGAATATAGTTATCTGGAAGGATATTCCATAGATGTGGAAACCATGGTGGATTCCATAAGTAGAGATGGCATAAGCCAATCGTATATGAATTTAGAACCGAGATTAGGCCTAAATTTCAGTTTAAACAACCAATGGTCGCTTAAGGCAAGCTTTAATAATTTGTCCCAATATATGCATCTTATCTCCAATGCGGCCTCACCCACTCCCGTAGATATCTGGCAGGTCAGTACACGATATATCAAACCTCAACAGAGTTACAATTATTCTTTGGGTGCGATCTATCAGGGAAAGGAAAAGAATTGGCAGCATTCATTTGATATTTATTATCGAGATATTTCTAGGATCTATGAATACAAAGACTTTGCAGAACTCGTATTAAATAATCACTTAGAAACAGAATTGGTTGAAAGTAGAGGCCGCGCCTATGGTTTGGAAGTATTAATTGAAAAAAACAGTTTTGGTTGGAATGGTTGGATGTCTTATACGTTGTCAAAAACTGAAAATCAAGTGACGTCACCTTTTGAAGAAGATCAGATTAATAATGGAGATTGGTTTCCAGCCAACTATGATCAAAGACATAATTTTTCCATCACCTTACAAAAACAGATGGGGAGGAACGGGTTCTTTTCCATTAACGGTGTTTATAAAAGTGGCCGACCCTTTACGGCCGTCGAAACTAATTACAGTTTTCAAGGGATTGGGATTCCCATTTATTCGAAGAGGAACGAGTATCATATTCCTGATTATTTTAGGGTAGATGTTGGCATAGGCCTGAAAAGTTTGTTGCCCAAATTTGAAGATCGGTTAACCTTTTCATTTTATAATTTTTTTGGTAGAGCAAATGCCTATTCTATCTTCTACCAAAGACCTTCAGCGAATGCTATTTTTACTCAAAGCTATCAATTAAGCATTTTAGGAAATATGTTTCCTTCCATCACTTATGCAATTAATTTTAAACAAAAAGAACTGGATTATTGATGGTGTCGATGAGGGTTAAAATTTTATTTTATTCTGTAATGACTTTTCTATTAAGTTGTGAAGAGCGGTATTTTATATCACTTGATCCCGATGTTACGGACCAATTGGTCATCAATGGGTTTATTGATCAATCTGAGGGTCCTTATTTTATTTACGTCGCATTAACCCAAGGAGATTGGAGACCCCCTTTGGGAATTGAAAATGCAGAAGTGGTCATCAAGGATGAAGCGGGCCAAGAAGAATCCTGTGCTCATATGTATGAGGGTAAATACAGTTGTGCCGGAGATGTGGTAAGAGGTAGACTGGGCGTTGCTTATCAGATCGAGGTTACTTACGACAACCAATTATTTACGAGTAGCCCAGATCGAATGCCTTTGGTCGAGGCCTCAAGTCTGATGAGCTGGACGGAAGATCAAATCATTACCACCTCGATAAATGGTGTTGATGTGATGGAGTCTAGTATTAATTTTGATTTAGACGTATCGGTCCCCAATTCAGAAGGGTTTCATTTTTTTCAATGGAGATTTGAAGAAACCTATCAAGTCCGAGAAACCGATTTTCCAGATCCTTTTGGAACCATTCCACCTCCCTGCTACATCACAAAGAAGACAGGTTCGAAGCAATTTGAATTATTATTTTTTAATGAGTTCAGTAGTAGGCAGGTCACCTTAGATGATGCCATCGTCAGACTTTTCGATCAATCTTTTTTATCAAAACATATTTTCATCATGTATCAGCATGCGATTTCAGAGTCCTACTTTAACTACTTGTCACAGGTTAAAACATTGACAGAATCGACCGGCACTTTGTTTGACCCTCCCTCCGGAAGAGTGCAAGGAAATATCAACACTATTGATGCGACCGTACAAGCGATAGGTTTTTTTGGTGCGATCAGGGTCGACACGTCCTACAGTGTCATTTATCCTAATCAAATAAATTATACACAAAAAGATGGCTGCCTTTATGATCCTTCAATAGCTGATTACCAGTACGAGCCCTATTGCGCAGATTGCATAAAACTTTCAGGTAGTTTAAAGGAACCACCGATTTATTGGTCTACAGTAAATTAGGGAGAGGTTCATCGGCTCAGTATAGGCGCATCAGCGTTTTGAATTCATGACATTTTTTAAGATTAATTCCTTAACTTCTGACCATGTTGAATCCATATTTTTTATTCTTCGCCCTAATTTTCCTTTTGAATTGCCATCCGACAAAAAAGAAGGCTTCTCTAACAGATGAAAGTTGGATGTTGGACGGGTTCGTAAAAATGAATGCATTCAATCCTATTTTGGAAGCAGATACCAGTACTTTTTTTTTAGACCCCATTCGACAAAAAAATGTTCAATGGCAGGGTAAAGATGTCTTTAATCCAAGTTCTATCGTATTTAATGATCAACTCATACTCTTGTATCGTGGAGAAGATTTCATCGGTAAGTACAACGGAACTTCTCGGATTGGACTGGCCCGAAGTAGTGATGGTATTCATTTTATAAGGGAGGATCAGCCTGTTTTTTATCCCCAAGAAGACGCTTTGAAAAGTGTAGAATGGGAGGGTGGAGTTGAAGATCCAAGAATTGTTATAGATGATTTAGGTGTTTATTGGATGACATATACGGCTTATGATGGTCAGGTGGCAAGACTCTTGATGGCTTCCTCGCAAGATCTTTTTCATTGGCGTAAGCATGGCTCCGTTTTTGAGAATGAAATAGATGCCAATAAGTGGACAAAATCAGGGAGCATAGTGTGTTCACTCAAGGGCAATAGTATGGTAGCCACGCAGATCAATGGGAGTTATGTAATGTACTTTGGCGATACGGATTTGTTTATGGCAACCTCCCAGAATTTGATTTCATGGACTATTCTTAAAGATCAAAATGGTGATTGGAAAAAAGTATTAAGCCCAAGACCAGGTAGGTTTGATAGCAGGCTAGTTGAGCCAGGACCCCAAGCAATGATTACCCAAAAAGGTATTCTTTTACTTTATAATGGTATGAATTTAGATGAAGGGGGGGCTGCGGATCTTCCTGGTGGCACCTACAGTGCCGGTCAAGCCCTCTTTGATTTAGAAGATCCCAGCCAATTGATAAAAAGATCTCAAACGCCTTTTTTGAAACCTTCGGAGCCTTATGAATTAGAAGGGCAAGTGAATCAAGTCTGTTTCATTGAAGGGTTAAGTTATTTTCAAAAGAGATGGTACTTGTTTTACGGAACAGCAGATTCGAAAATAGCCATGGCCGTATCCGAATCAAACTTACCTTGAGGGGCGTAATTTTTTTTAATCTCTAACCTATTAAGTGATTCGCTCAAACTTATAAGAATTTAGATTACTAAAAAACAAAATATATTTTCAACCGATATTAAAATATAAATATATTTACTTAAACAACTGAAAACCCCATGGCTCAATTACGTTTCAAGGCGCTAGAAAAAGTACAAAACCGCAAAAAAATAAAAGTAAAACCCCCTTCAAATAAAATTTCAGACTATTTCGAATCGCTGATTTTCGGAATGGATCAGATGAAGGGGACACTGTCTCCCAGTATTTTCAATAAAGTAAGATTTGCTATTGAGAATCGGAAGAAAATAGATGAAGAGACGGCAGAGGCGGTCGCAGCAGCGGTCAGGATTTGGTCGATGAATAAAGGAATCACGCATTTCACCCATTGGTTTCAGCCATTAACGGGTGCTACTGCAGAAAAGCATGATGCTTTTTATGATCCTCAAAAGGGCATCGAAAACTTGAAAGGTTCTGAATTGGTACAACAAGAACCCGATGCTTCTTCCTTTCCAAGTGGGGGCATTAGGAGCACCTTTGAGGCCAGAGGTTATACAGCTTGGGATCCCTCATCACCCATTTTTATCTATGGATCGACGCTTTGTATTCCGACCATATTTGTGTCTTATACAGGCGAAGCATTGGATTATAAGGCGCCTCTATTAAAGGCTTTGGAGGCCGTCGATCATGCGGCCACTCAAGTCTGTAAGATATTTGATCGAAATGTGAACAATGTTCAAGCGTCTTTAGGTTGGGAACAAGAATATTTTGTGGTAGATAAGGCTCTTTATGATGCCCGGCCCGATCTTTTATTGGCAGGAAGAACCGTCTTTGGACACAATCCGGCAAGAGGTCAGCAATTGGATGATCATTATTTTGGAGCGATACCTCCACGAATTTATGATTTCATGAAAGATGTGGAAATTCATGCACATCAGGTGGGTATTCCCCTCCGAACCAGGCACAATGAGGTGGCGCCCTCTCAATTTGAGGCTGCGCCTATGTTCGGTCCGGTCAATGTGGCTACAGATCAAAATCAACTGCTTAAAGACTTGATGGATCGGGTAGCAGATCATCACGGATTGAAGGTATTGTTCCACGAGAAGCCATTTGCAGGATTAAATGGAAGCGGAAAGCACAATAATTGGTCTTTGATGACCGATACCGGAGTGAACTTGTTCCAACCGACCAGTAGCGCGCGTGAAAATTTGATGTTTTTAGTTTTTTTAATCGCTACGATCAAAGCAGTACATGATCATGCAGATTTATTGCGTGCGACAATTGCCTCTGCTGGCAATGATTATCGATTGGGTGCCAATGAAGCGCCTCCGGCTATTATTTCTGTCTTTTTGGGGTCTACATTGTCTGGCGTACTTGATGAGCTGGAACGCAACGGAAACATTAAAATAGAAAAAGGAGATAATTTGTATATGAAACTGGGCATTGACCAAATCCCAGAGATCATTTTAGATAATACGGATCGAAATAGGACTTCTCCTTTTGCTTTTACAGGAAATAAATTCGAGTTTAGGGCAGTGGGAGGCGATGCCAATGTCTCTAATTCTATGACGGTACTCAATGTAATTGTTGCCGATCAGTTATTAGATTTTCATGGGAAATTGGTCAAGAAAATTGATGCGGGCGATGAAAAAAGATTGGCAGCCATTGAAATTTTGAGAGATTATATCAAGTTATCTAAAAAAATCAGATTTGAAGGGGATGGTTACAGTTTGGACTGGGAAAAGGAAGCAAAAAAGAGAGGCCTCTTCAATGTACGAGATACGCCAAGAGCATTAGATTTTTTAATAACAGAAAAGTCAAAAAGTTTATTTAAGCGACATGGGGTACTTAACGAGATTGAAATACAGGCGAGACATGAGATCATGCTTGAAAATTACATCATGAAAGTTCAGATAGAGGCACGTGTCATTGGTGATTTGGCATTGAATCATATCATCCCTACCGCCATTATTTATCAAAACAAATTGATTCAAAATGCCAATGGTCTCAAGGGGTTAGAGATCAATGCGGAGGACATCATTGAGACTATTCAAGATCTTTCTCAGCATATAAATAGGATTAAAAAACTCACCAGTGAAATGGTAGAGGAAAGAAAAAAGGTCAACAAAATGGAGGATTCTAGAACGCGAGCCATCGCCTATTGTGATCAAGTAAAAGCTAAATACTTTGATCAAATCAGATATTCAGTAGATAAGTTGGAGTTATTGGTTGATGATGAGGATTGGCCCTTGGTTAAATACAGAGAGCTGCTGTTTTTGCGTTAATTTTCAGGGTTTAGAATAGAAAAATTTAAACCTAATATTTCACGCTGTTCAATAATCGACCGTATTTGGAGTATTCTTTCCAAAGGCCTATTTTCTCAGAATTGAGATAGGACCCCGTAGTGGAGATTCTTCCATTATAATGATAAAATGACCACAAGCCTTGTCTCAAACCACGTTCCATTTTCCCTTCAAAGGCCAGCGTACTATTGATATGATAGCCTTTATATCGGTCACTGAAACGCCCATTTTGAAGATTAGCTTTTAGTTTTATTTCTCCTTCTGGATAATACTCAAAATAGTTACCATTGCCATTGTTTAGATTTCCTTTGAATAATAATTCGCCTTTGATCGAATAATAATCAGAAACTTCTAAGAGTTTTCCTTGTCGCCAGGTCTGTTCCTGCTTGAGCTGGTCATTGGGATAAAAAAATCCCCATAATCCATCTTTATTATCATTTAGATAACTACCAATACTTTCCAGACTGCCATTTATGTAATAATAAATCCATTGACCTGTTTTTAAATCATGCTCAAAGAATCCCTCATAGTTAATGGCTCCTTTTTCAGTAAAGTATTTCCATATGCCTGATTTCTCATTGCGGAAATAAGTACCAATAGAATAAAGTTGATTATTCCCATAAAAATTGAGCCAAATCCCCGTTTTAAGTCCCAATTCATAAGTTCCCTTTGCACTTTTGGTTCCGTCAGGGTAATACTCTTGATAGTCGCCGTCGAGCAGTCCCTTTTCATACTTAAGAACTTTACTTATGGCTCCATTGGTGTGGTAATACGTCCATTGATCAGATTTAATACCATAGGTGTAGTATTCTAATCTGCTGATTTCTTGATTTGGATAATAATGGGTTTGTGGGCCATGTTGCAAATTTGATTTGAAATTTTGGGTATAACTGACTCCACCAGAAGGAAAATATTCGGTCCAAATACTATCTTTTTTACCCATTGCATAATATCCAATCAGTGCAGGACGAAGAAGTTCGTAATATTCAATATAAAGACCCTCTAGCAAGCCAAAAGAAAAATTACTTTCACTCAATATACGGCCTTCTTCGTCATATAAGTATTCTACGCCCTCCTTTTTTCCATTTTCATACAAGCTGTTAGACTTGAGCACACCTTGCCCATTCCAAAAAAGCCACTGTCCTGACATCTTTCCAGAGACTACTTCTCCAGAAAAGGCCAGCACATTATTTTTGAAATGTCCTTGTACGGGTCCATCGACCATGCTGTCCAACTGCAAAATGATCGTTTTGAGATCACTGCTTTGGGCGTAGGACTGAAAAGAAAGTAAACAAAATATTGTGGTGGAGAATAATCCTCGCATATTTATAAATGTACATCCAATTTTAAAGAATATCTAAATGTATTATCATCATTTTCTGTGCTAAAAAAATAATAATTATTTAAAAGAGTCTTTAATCAGACAGTTACCAGCGAATCAAAGCCGAGGCCCAAGTAAATCCACTGCCAAACGCAGCAAGACACACTATTTTATCCTCTGTGATGAGCCCTTCTTGCCATGCCTCACTCAAAGCGATGGGTATCGATGCGGCCGTTGTGTTACCGTAATGCATGATATTATTGAAAACTTGGTCATCGTTTAAGCCCATTTTTTTCTGAATAAATTGACTGATCCTGAGATTAGCTTGATGCGGAATCAAGATGCCAATATCTTCAGGTTTGAGTTCATTGGCCATCAAGGCTTCCATGATTACTTCTGAAAATCGTATAACAGCATGTTTAAATACAAAATTACCATTCATGTGGGGGTAATAACTGGTATCTTCGGGATCGTTGGTTTCAATGATTTCGGGAAGCCATCGACCCGTACTTGGCCCAATTAAGGCCAGTTCTTCGGCATGTAAACCTTCGGCATGCAAATGGGTCGATAAAATACCTGCTTCCATGTTTTCTGATCTCTGCAAAACTACAGCTCCGGCGCCGTCACCAAAAATGACACTTACTCCACGACCTCGAGTACTTTTTTCAAGTCCACCAGAATGAAGTTCAGAACCAATCACTAAGATGTTCTTGTACATACCCGTTTTTATAAATTGGTCAGCTACTGAAAGTCCGTATATGAATCCTGAGCATTGATTCCGAACGTCTAGGGCGCCGATTTCTTTAATACCTAATTCCTTTTGAACCATCACACCAGGACCCGGGAAATAATAATCTGGGCTCAGGGTGGCAAATACAATAAAATCTATATCATCAGGTGTTAATTCGGCATTTTTAATCGCTTTTCGGGCAGCTTTTGTTCCCATTGAGGAGGTAGTATTTCCATCTCCAGGAACCACCCAACGTCTTTCTTGAATGCCTGTACGTTCTTGAATCCAATCGTCTGTCGTCTCCATAACAGATTCAAGGGATTTATTGGTTACGATATTTTCTGGCAAGAAATGGCCAATACCAGCTATTTTAGATCTGAACATAGAAGTATATTAATGCGTTTCATTTACAAAGATAGTTAAAGGTGTTAAATTGTTCAAAAACTGGACATTGAAAGCATCTTTAGCGTACTATTTATATGTTGTAAATAGCTAATCAACCAAATTAAATGTCATTTCATGATTTGAGAGTTACTCATTAAACCAAAAAAACCAAATACAATGTCAATCAACTAAATTGTATATTTTATTCTTAATCTTTCATACAAACAGACTTTATCCTAACATATAACTCAATAAATAGGTATCCTTTGAATTGAAAAAAAATATAATATAATTTTGCCTTATGTAATGAATTTAATTTTTTATTTCATCAAGGTAGGGTCTAGCTTCTCCAAAGCGGTATCCTAGTATAATGTTTAATTTTAATTATTCTCAGATGAAAAAAAATATAAAAAGCACCTTCCAAAATTTGAAATCAAAAATTACTATAATCGCAATGATTATGTTTTGTATGAGTTGTCAAGAAACCATGATAACAAAAGACTTTACAAGTGATTTGGAGTTGATCGCAGCTATTCAAAATGTAGAAAATAAAGTAATTATATCAATGAACTCCTTGCCGGAGGTTTCTAAAATTGCTATTAGTACCACTTATAGCGGCAACTATATTTCCAAAAGTGAATTAGCTCCAGAGTTGGGTTACCAGGTTGACTTGAGAAAGCATAAGGGAAGACAGGTTGCCAATAAATCTGTTGCTTATTTTGATATTGATGGTAGAATGTTGATTGCAGACGAAGACTTTAAAGCTAAGAAAAGGGGAAGAGGTGGAAAAAAGGGAATGGGCAATAGAGGAGCCTTAGAAGATTGCTTTGATTTTGTTTATCCTTTTACGCTAGTAATGCCAGATGTTTCGGAGATTGAAATTTCTGATGTAGAAGGATGGGATTTAGTTAAAGCTTGGTATGAGGTAAATCCTGAAGAAGAGGAGCGACCTCTATTCGTTTTTCCGTTGAATATTTTGGTTGAAGAAAGTGAAATGACGATCAACGATGAGGATGAGTTTAGAGCTATTGCAGAGGGATGTGAAAATAGCAAAGGTCGTGATGGAAAGAGAGGAGATTGCTTTGAGGTAGTTTATCCTTTTACCTTGACAATGCCTGACAGTACGCTAGTTACCTTAGAGAGCGATGATGATAGAGCAGTAGTTAAAGCCTGGCATGACGCGCACCCTGAGGTTAAAGAGAAGGGTGTATTTGTATTTCCTATAAATATACTTTTGGATGGAATTGAAATGACGATCAGCGATGAGGGGGAACTTAAATCTATTGCTGAAGGATGTAAAAATGGTAAAGATCGAGATGGAAAGAGAGGAGATTGCTTTGAGATAGTTTATCCATTTACCTTGATGATGCCTGATAGCACCTTAATCATCTTGGAAAGTGAAGAAGACCGAGCAGCGGTAAAATCTTGGCATGAAGCCAATGCTGAGGTGAAAGAAAGAGGCACATTTGTGTTTCCTATCAGCTTAGAATATCCCGATGGGATTAAGGTTGAAATTGATACCAAAGAAGACTTTAAAGAGATAAAAAAGGATTGTTAAGAGAACGATAGGGATGGATCGTATGAGGTCCTCCCAATGATAAGGAATTAGGATATTTAGATTAAATGCGACATGGATGAGCCATGTCGCTTAATTATAGCTTGCTTGGAGAAAGATAAATTTAAAGAATGCTTTGATCGTTGGTTTGATGAATTGCGAAATTACATCACTTATCGTTGTGGAGATTCTGAGTTGGCTACAGACATCGTCCAAGAGGCTTTTTTAAGAGTATGGAAAAAGAAAATTTCCTATGAAGGTGACAAGACAAGGGCATTACTTTATAAAATGGTCAAAGAACTTTGGATCTCGGAGTATCGAAAAAAACAAGTGGAATACAAATATCAGCTCAATTTAAAACAACCTTTAGAATCTAATGAAACCGAAAATCAATTAGACTTCAATGAACTTATGACAAAATATGAAAATGCGTTAAAGATGATGTCAGAAAAGCGTAGGGCTGTCTTCCTTATGAGTCGAATGGAGGCCATGACCTACGGTGATATTGCCACTCGGCTGATGATTTCAGAGAAAGCAGTTGAGAAACGCATGCGTTTTGCATTGAAAGATCTAAGAAAACTCTTAATAGTATGAAAAGCAGTTTGCATAATAATGAGTTCAGTGATGAGGAGAAAATGTTATTTTCTAAATCGAGCATAGATTATGGAAAAACAAAAGAAGAGATTTGGGCTTCCTTAGATTTAAAGGATGATGTTTCTTCTGATGAACCAAAAAAAATTTACATTTATCCAATGTTCTTGCGTGCAGCGGCCATGATCGTTTTTATGTTTGGTTTGGGCCTATTAGCTCGCTTTTATGAGAAAAATATTAATGTGAAATTGGGCCAATTGATCAGCTACAATTTACCTGACGGATCATTAGTTCACTTGAATGCAGATTCACAGTTGAAATATTATCCCATTTGGTGGTGGATGGAACGAGAAGTTATGCTGCAAGGGGAAGCATTTTTTGAAGTGAAAAAAGGTTCTAAATTTTCTGTTCACTCAGGAAGTTATGCCACTGAAGTGCTGGGAACAACTTTTAATATATTTGCTCGAAAAAGTGGATATGAAGTTTTTTGTGCAACAGGAAAAGTTCAAGTAAAACATTTTGAAAACACCTCAATTTTAAACCCAGGAGATTATCTAAAAAAAGTGGGATCAAACAAAATATTGATTGAGCATAAAGTGTCCAAATCCGATGTGATGGCATGGAGACTTGGCAAATTTAATTATAATACTACGCCTATATCAAAGGTGATGGCAGATGTGGCGCGTCATTATGATATTGATATTCAAATGGAAATGATAGACAGCGATATTTACTATACCGGTTTCTTTGATCGGGCCAAATCTGCAGATACTACATTAAAAATCATATGTAATAGTTTGGGATTTTCTTTTGAAAAAGAAACAGCTAGAAAGTACCGAATAAAAAAGATCATTTATTGACGCATATCTTGATTATTTTGTCCAATAAATATGTGTTTTTGATTTTTTTTTCCTTGTTGTGTAAGGGCGCCCTTATGGGACAAGGTTGGACTCTGAATTATCAAAACCAACCCCTCAATGACATATTACTAGATTTGAATGATCAATATGGGGTACAAGTATCTATAGATGCTGATTTTTCAAGAAATTGCCAGATTACATTAACTGGAAATTTTCGATCTGTTGAAACTCTCATGCATAGGTTGGCAGCCCATTGCAATCTAGAGGTGAGTTTGATCAATAAAGTATATCTCTTTTCGAATCCGACTATGTTATCATCGAAACAATCTATCTCAACTTATTTATTTCAAGGTCAGTTAATGGAAAGTTCCTCAAAAGAAATAATTCCTTATGGCTTGATTAAGATAGGGGATCAAGAGTTTCAAACAGATGAAAATGGAAAGTTTTCGGTACAAGCAGCTCATTTTTCTGAAAGTATTTCTGCTTGGGGCTTGGGTTATCAGCAGTTGGATACGGTAATGACTGCCCAAAATGAAATTCAACTGATATTAGCCCCTCATTTGCTACTTCTCGATGCTGTGTTTTTAGCCGAGAGTAACAAAAAGAGCGAAGCACATTTAGGAAAAAATATAGGTCAAATTCAGTTTAATAATGTCAATAATGCCTTGGCACCAGGGATGAGTAATAATTTAATTTTCAATAATCTGAGGCTATATCCAGGGATATTGGCTGCAGGTGAATCGAATACTGATTTTGTTATTTGGGGTTCTTATAGCGGTCAAAATAGGGTTACATACGATGAAATCACCATGTTCAACAGTTGGGGTATCAGTGATGATATCGGCAGAATTAACCCATACATGGTCAAGAATGTAAATGTTTACAAGGGCGGCTACGGTGTATTACATGGTGACAGAGTGGGTGGTGTTGTTGTAATTGATGGGACGCAAGGCGACAAAACCAAGTTGACTGGAGAACTGAGCCTTACCAATCAACTTACGAGTGGGCGACTAAATATTCCATTATTCTCCAATAAAGCATCCTTACAAGTAGGTATGCGTGAAACCTACTTCAATTTTACAAATTGGTCAGCCGAACATGATGATAAAAATGATTTCATCAACTCTAATTATGACTATTCGGACTTCAATACCAAATTTAATACTACGTTTAAAGGAGGTGATGAACTTTCTTTGAGTTATCTGCAGAGCAAGGATGATTATTACTCAACTTTTAAGAGTAAAGAAGGCAGATCGGGCAGAGATAATACGTTTGAAGATAATAATATAAATTCCAACCAAGCGGGTTATGCCATCAAATACCTTAAAAAATGGTCAGAAGGAGGACATTCATCTTTCCTGCTAACACAAAGTATATATCGGGCCGTTCTCAACGTAAGTTATTATGAGGATGATAATTCCCTAGTTCCAGAAATTAAAGATACGTGGACCAACCCTATTGAAGAAGCTAAGTTGAGTTTGAAACATGCGTTTTCAGCAAAAGGGATTCATCAGTTACAAGTAGGTTTATCCATCATTAACAACCAAACCTATATTTCTTCGAGCAAAGGATTTAATATTTTGAATAATGAATCTCAGTCACTTACCAGATTTAATCTTTTTGTACATGACCAAATGCAGTGGAACTCACGTCTGTACATAGATTGGGGTATCAAGACCAGTTTTTTTGATAATATGAGGAGCCAAACTTATCTACAGCCGAGAATCAATGGGAGATGGGAAATTAATAAACTTTGGAGTGCCTATTTAGGCTGGGGGATATACAATCAATTTGTTAACAAAAGTCCAATTATTGATGATTATGTCAATCGATCAGATATTTGGCAAATCGCTGATGGCATAGAAACCCCTGTTTTGAATGCTAATCATCATACTTTGGGTTGGGCATTTCGTCCTGATAATTTTGAATTGCATGTAGAGGGTTATTACAAGACCATCAATGGTTTGAGTAGATTTTATTTCAATCGAAATTTCAATTCAATTTTGAATGTGGGATCTGCAAAGAGTAAGGGATTAGATGTTTTTTTGAAAAAATCAATGCTAAGGCATAGATTTATTCTTTCGTATTCATTAGCTGAAGTAACTCAAAAGTTCAATAAACCAAAAGGGCAAGAAGAAGAACTTCGAGCTCCACAAAGTCAAAAACACGAATTGAAAACTGCGGCCATATTAGACTTTTATCCTTGGCAGTTTACCATCAGCAATGTTTACGGATCTGGCTTTCCTAATAGGCCACAAGATCGAAGGATGCCAATATCATCTAAGTATTTTCGTGCCGATGCCGCAGCCCAATATTCTTTTGACATCAACAAATTGAATTTTCAAACAGGATTTTCATTACTCAATATCACCAACTATACCAACATAAGACTGAATCAATCGGTCAATGTTCCCGGGGATCAAATTATAGATACCTACGGTGTTCCTTTCACCTTTACCATGTTTTTGAATCTTCTTTTTTAATAGCGTTGTTATCAAGTTGCCCACATCACAACATAATTAGCGCATTATTGATGAAAGGGATGAAATGAAAAAATTAGATTTTTTTTAACCTTTCATTAATCGCTAATGATTTGCGATCAACAAACTCCAGCAATCTCATGGAGTCATCTTTCTTCATTGCGTTGATTAACTCTAACTCCGTACGTAAATGGTTTTTATGTTCTTTAAAAAAGGCTGAATATTTTGATCTAGGCGATATGATTTTATTATTGGAATAAGGTGTAATTACCGTGTTGATCTGAAGGTTGACTGTGTTCAATTAAGCTCGGTGAGTCCTTTGCTAAGTTAGCGATCAGTGGACTGACCGGATGTGCGGTAAGTGGCCATGAATGCGTTGCTTTGATGATTTCTTCAATTTCGGGAGCCGTGGTGCCTGCATTCATCCACGAGGCGATCTCTTTTTCACCTAAGCACAAAGGCATGTTTTCTTGATAAGGGGTCATCCTCTCATCGGAATGTTGCGTGATCATGATAAAGGTATGATTTGCCTTTTCATTGAAATCATCTTTTTCTTCCCAAATCCCAGCAATGGCAAGGGGCTTTTTGTCGGTACGAGAAATGAAATAAGGGATAGCTTTCTTTTTGGCGAAAGGTTTCCAAACATAAAATCCATCTACAGGGATCAGACATCTATGCGATTTCAGACTTTTTTGATGAGACGCTTTTTTTGACAAGGTTTCTGTATCGAGATTAAACAATTTAGGGCTCATTTTTTTGTTATTTGCCCAATTCGATATCAATCCCCATTTAAAATATTGAAAATGAGCCGTATTGTCTTGCGTAATGACGGGTAGGTCTTGGGTCGGTGCGGCATTGTACCTAGATATAAACTCAATGAGGAAAGAGGCATTGAAATGTTTTTCTAATACCTCTTTAGGGGTCGAAAGGGTGTAACGGTCTATCATATTTTGGAAACGTAATTTAGCCTAACTTTTAAAATAATTTACGGCAAATGCCTCTGACCAATAGGTTTTTGCAGTAAAATTAGGATAGCCACAATGCCCACCCTGAGAGGTGATTTGATAGGAAACGTGATCTGAATGCCCTGCAATGGATTTATTTAATATTTTTGGTGTTAAAAAGGGATCATTCATTGCATTAAGTATTTGGGTAGGAATTTGAATATTTTCTAGAAAATTTTTGGCACTGCATTTCTCATAGTAATCTTCAGCATGTTCAAACCCATGTATGGGCGCGGTAATTAAGTTATCAAAATCATAAATAGTATGGATGTTTTCTAGTTTTTTGAGATCGAAGAGCTCTGGGTACTGGGCATGCTTAGCTCGTGCTTTCTTTTTTAGAGACCTCATGAATCTCCGTTGATAAAGGTAGTTTTTGGGTGTGTTCAAATGAAGTGATCCAGATTTCAAATCCAGTGGGGCAGCAATTGCACAAGCTTTTTTCACATTTTTATAAGCGCCTTGTTCACCCAAAAATTTGAGGGTCAGGTTGGCCCCAAGACTGAACCCGATCAGGTAAATTTCATGATAGTCTTTTTCGGCATGATTGACGACTGCTAAGAGGTCTTCTGTGGCACCACTATGATACATTTTGGGCAGGTTATTGATTTGATCCGAGCACCCTCTGTAGTTCCAGGCGAGTACGTCAAAACTTTCAGAAAAATGGGCATTGGCCATGCCCTTGACATAGGCGCGATCTGCATTTCCTTCCAATCCATGTGAAATAATGACCAATTTTTTACTTTTTTGTTTCATCCAAAACAAGTCTAAAAAATCTTGATCTTGGGTAATGATTCTTTCATGAACATAGGGAGTTAAAAGCTTAATTTTTCTAAAAAGTGCAGGATATATGGTTTGGAGTTGGCCATTAAAAAGTAATTTAGGAGGTATATAAGCTTTCTTTTCCATTAACTTCATTTTGTATGGGGGTCAAATTTCCTTAGTATTCTTTAACTGACATTCAAATAATCTCTTTGCTTGCTTGATTAAAATCTGACTTGGGTTAACTTTGAACTTTAAAATTATAGAATTGATTTAATAGAAATGGCAGAAGTAATAAAAATGCCCAAAATGAGTGACACAATGACTGAGGGTGTCATTTCCGCATGGTTGAAAAAAGAAGGAGATGTGATTGTCTCTGGGGATGTCCTCGCCGAAGTTGAGACGGACAAAGCGACCATGGAATTGGAGTCATATGAAGATGGAATACTTTTGCACATCGGCGTTCCCGAGAAGGCCACCGTGGCTGTGGATGCGATCATAGCCATTATAGGAGCCAAAGGCGAAGACATTCAGTCCCTCATTTCTGAGCCTTCGCAACCGGTTTCTGAGCCGGCAACTGCCCCAACAGGGGATACTGAGCCCGCTAAAGTGGCTGCCGTGGCTGCTTCCAGCATCAAAGCATCGGTTTTGAGGATGCCTAAAATGAGCGATACCATGACAGAAGGTGTCATCGCTCAATGGTTGATGAAGGTAGGCGATCAGGTCAGTTCAGGAGATATTTTGGCTGAGGTTGAAACAGATAAAGCAACCATGGAATTAGAATCTTATGATGACGGTACCTTATTGTACACAGCAGTATCAGCGGGTAGTGCTGTGGAGGTGGATGGTATTATTGCCATCATAGGTGAAGAAAATGCCGATTATGAGGCTTTATTGCAATCAGAAAACAAGGTAGCACCGAAAGCTGAAACAGTAGTTGCTGCCGCAGCGGCAGTCCCAGCTCCCGTTGAAGCGCCAAGTGTTTCGGTCGCCCCTGTACCTACTTCCGATGGCCGGGTATTAGCATCTCCATTGGCCAAAAAAATGGCTCAGGACAGAGGGATTGATTTGAGTACCATACCCGGATCTGGAGATGGTGGGAGGATTGTCAAAAAAGATGTAGAAACTTTCGAGCCAGCGATGGCGAAGACGGCCCCAGTAGCAGGGACCCCTGAAAATTATGTGAAGCCAGTGGTCATTGGCGCCGAAGCTTCTGAAGACATAGCCTTGACACAGATGAGAAAAGTCATTGCTTCACGCCTTTCAGCAAGCAAATTCAGTGCCCCTCATTTCTATTTAACGATGGAAATCAATATGGACAAAGCGATGGCTGCTCGGGTCAGTATGAACGAAGTGTCTCCGGTTAAGATTTCTTTCAATGACATTGTACTCAAAGCAGTTGCCAGTGCCATTAGGCAGCATCCTGACATTAATGTGAGCTGGTTAGAGGATAAAATGCAGAAGCATCAGCACATTCATATTGGTGTAGCCGTTGCCATACCGGATGGTTTGGTAGTACCCGTAGTAAAGTTTGCAGATAATAAATCCTTGGCCCACATTTCATCAGAGGTGAAGGACTTAGCGCAACGGGCAGTTGCTAAGAAATTAGCACCAGAAGAGTTTACCGGTAATACGTTTAGTATTTCCAATTTAGGCATGTTTGGTGTGGAAGAATTCACAGCAATTATCAATCCTCCCAATGCATGTATTCTCGCCATAGGAGGTATCAAAGAGGCCGTGATAGTTAAAAATGGTGTCATGAATCCAGGACATACCATGAAGGTAACCTTATCTTGCGATCACCGGGCTGTAGATGGGGCTGTGGGAGCCGCTTTTCTAAAAAGTCTGAAAGGATTGCTCGAAGATCCCGTGCGCATATTGATATAAATTCGATGGGCATCGGACGGAATTTTTTTACAAAATGATATTATGGCTCAAATAAAAATAAAATCTACGACGGTATTGGCCGTTTATCATAAGGGTCAAATGGCCCTGGGAGCAGATGGACAAGCGACCATGGGTGCTACGGTTGCCAAGAGCCATGTGAAAAAAATAAGAAAGCTGGCTGAAGGTACCATCATTACAGGATTTGCAGGTTCTACGGCCGATGCCTTCACCTTATTGGATCGATTTGATGAAAAGCTGAGTGCATTTTCTGGTAATTTGAAGCGGGCTGCGGTCGAATTGGCCAAGGATTGGCGTAGGGATAAATATTTACGGCAGTTAGAGGCCATGATGATTGTCGCGGACAAAAACGAAATGCTGGTTATCTCCGGTACCGGAGATGTTTTAGATCCAGATGAAGATGTAGCTTCCATTGGTAGTGGCAGTCAATATGCAAAGTCAGCGGCTTTAGCACTTAAAAAGCATGCGGATCACCTAACCGCAGAGGAAATGGTTCGGGAAAGTTTGACCATCGCGGCAGATATTTGCATCTATACCAATCATAATTTGATTGTTGAAGTGTTGTAATTTATACCCCTTAAATAAAAATCCTTAATGGTCAAAATATACCATAATACCAGATGTGGAAAAAGTCGTACGGCTTTGAAGCTATTGTTGGAGGTGGGTTTAGAAGTGGAAGTCATTGAATATCTAAAAACACCCCTTAGCAGCACTCAAATACAAGTACTGGTAACCGCATTGGGCATCAAGCCCTATGATTTAATCAGAAGAGGAGAAAAGATATTCAAAGAACATTATAAGGCCTCGCATCCCGATAACATAGACTGGCTTCAGGCTATGGTGGATCATCCCGTTTTGATGGAGCGCCCCATCATTCAAAAGAAAGGCTTGGCGGTCATCGGCCGCAGTCCTGAATCCCTCCAAAAAATACTAGCTTATTAAATCCATCGGCGCATGATAAAATGCAACGATGGATTTATCTTTCATATCTTGTATTTATTGAGGCGTAGAAATGGCTTCTAATCCGTTTAAAGCTTGATTCAGATCAGGGATGGATTGGGCACATAAATTTTTCATTTCTGTTAAAATTCGATCAAGATCTGCAGCTAGTTCATTGTAGACCTGGTGGGCTTGATCTGTTGGTGGGTAATCACCCCGCTGCTGATCCGCCAATAAGAAAGCCAACCTATTGTTGACCTTGATGCCATAATTTAATGGATCTTGATTGCTTTTGTTTTTTGTTTGGTGAATGGTACCTTCAATGACGGTCAACTGATCCATAAAATCTGTCATTTTATCGAGTAAGATGGGATCCTTAATCTTGGATTTTACAAAATTAATTTCTTGTCTGATTTTTTCAATATCGAGCATGGCCTGATGGGCCTGACTCACCTTATCCCTCACTTGAATTAAAAAATCAAATTGAGTTTGATAATCTGATGGGGTGTTGGACATACGAGGGTCTCCTAAAACTGTCAAATTTTGTTGGAGGGTATCGCCATCTACGATCAGCCGAGTCAAATAGGTGCCGGGCATCGCTTTGGGTCCTAGATTAGGAGAAGAATAGAGTACCATACCTGGAAAAGCTAAAAAGCCAGGATAGCGCAGGTTCCATACGAATTTATTTCCACCAGCTTTTACCTCAAGTTTTGAAGACTTTTCTTTTGATTGATTGGAATAAGATTGGATCAAGGATCCGTCTGCTTCTAAAATTTCAATGCGTACGTCTGCTTTTTCATCTTCGATAAAGAAATTGAGTAAAGCCCCATTGGGGTGATTGTCACCTTCTATTTTGGTATTGACACGTCTGCCACTTTGCGCCATTCGATAGGCAGGCTTGGGGGCGTAGAGGTGATGTGTTTTATTCAAAACCTCATCATTCATTTGTCTGACAGGGCCCAAATCATCAATCATCCAAAAGGAGCGTCCATGTGTAGCTGCGATTAAATATTCCTCACGAACGTGTAAATCTCGAATGGCTACAATAGGAAGGTTCAACCTAAAGTTTTCCCAATGGGCACCATCATCATATGAAATATAGAGGCCCCATTCTGTGCCTGCATACAATAGGCCTGGACGTACTAAATCCGCTCTGATGGCTCGCGTGTAATCATTTTTCTCAATACCTAAAGTAATAACGGTCCATGTTTGCCCATAATCTCTGGATTTGTAGAGATAGGGGGTGTAATCACCAAATTTATAAGCAGTTGCTGCAACATATACGCCGCCGGGATGATGTGGGTCTACATCAATACAGTTAATCATATTGTTTTTTGGAGACATTGGAGGGGTGATATCAGTCCAATTTTTACCCCCATCGCGGGTGATGTGGACCAAACCGTCATCACTTCCTGTATAAATTACGCCTGCTTCTTGTTTGCTTTCCGTGATAGCAAAAAGGTTACCATAAAATTCTACACCGGTGTTGTCTTGGGTAATAGGACCCCCAGATGATTTTAAGGTATGCGGTTCATTTCGAGTAAGGTCAGGACTGATTACGCGCCAGGTCTGCCCCTCATTTACACTTTCATGTAAGTAATTGGATCCGGCATAGAGTTTGTTGGGATCATTGGGACTGAACATGACTGGATAGTTCCAATTGAAGCGGTATTTCATTACTTCCACGCCTGATCCGGCGGGATTGTAGGGCCAAACATTAGTGGATCGCGATTGACCCGTAATGTGATCTTTGCGGTTCATATAGCCTTTATAGGTGCCTCCGTATACAATATCTGGATTTTTTGGATCCGGGGCCAAATGCGCACTTTCGCCGCCTGCTGTAGGTTCCCAATCTCGTTCGGTGATGGCGTTCCCACTGCTTCTGTGGGAGATCCTGATGGCCGAATTATCTTGTTGGGCGCCGAGTATTTTGAAAGGGAAACTATTATCGGTCGTAACGCGGTAAAATTGGGCTGTGGGTTGATTGTGGTAAGTAGTCCAATTGAGGCCGCCATCCACCGACACTTGGGCACCTCCATCATCGGCAATGATCATGCGTTGATTGTCCTGGGGGTCAATCCAAAGATCATGGTGATCACCGTGGGGCGAATTGAAACCCTCCCAAGTTTTACCTCCATCATTAGAACGATGATAACTTGTATTCATGACATATAGGCGATCTTCATTTTGTGTATCTGCGTAGATGCGTGAATAATACCATGCGCGTTGTCTTAATGCATTTTTTGAGCTGATGTAGGTCCAGTTTTCTCCTCCGTCATCCGATCGATAGACGCCACCTTTGGCATTTTCTATGATGACCCATATTCTGTTAGAGTTTAATGGGGAAACAGCTACACCCGAAATACCCCAAACGCCTTCAGGCAAGCCTGGTTTGTGAGTTAATTCCTTCCAATGATCTCCACCGTCTGTGCTTTGCCAAAGTTTACTACCTGGCCCTCCGCTGTCCATGCGGTAGCCATTGCGCTTTATTTCCCATGTATTGGCATAAAGAATTCTTGGATTATTGGGATCTAAAATTAAATCTACGGCACCGGCCTTATCTGATTCAAACAATATTTTCTCCCAGGTCTCCCCACCATTTTTAGATCTGAAAACACCACGCTGGGCATTGGGTTTCCAAAGATTTCCCATGGCAGCGACATAGACCCTATTCGGGTTAGTTGGATGAATACGAATGCGTCCGATGTGCTCGCTTTGTTTGAGCCCGATGGATTGCCAGGTCTTGCCCGCATCGGTACTTTTCCATAGTCCTCTGCCTGAGGAGACGTTTCCTCTGACCGTTTCCTCTCCTTCACCAACATATATGACATTTGGATCGGATTCACTGACCGCAATCGCACCGATAGATCCGCCATAGAATCCATCCGAAATGTTTTCCCAAGTTTGACCTCCATCTGTAGTTTTCCAAACTCCGCCTCCCGCCGTACCCATATAATATAGATTGCGATGACCAATGACACCCGTTACGGTAGCCGAACGCCCTCCGCGAAAAGGGCCGACCATTCTCCATTCCAATCCACCGAGTTTGCTTACTGGAATTTCTTGATGGATGGTTTTTGTTTTTGATTGCTTTCTTTGCGCCCACAATGAAGGGCTCAGGATCAAGGTGAAAAGAAACGTGAGCAGTGCGAGGTAATTGGATGTTTTTTTCATAATGTTTTTTTTGAGGAAACTGAATTTAAGAAATTTTTAAAATAGAGCTTTCTAATTTAGGATGAAAGGTTGTATAGGTAGCCTTTCGGTAATGATAATATAGAATAAGTATGAATTTAGGACTGCTTTTGGAGATCTATGAGATTAATTTTGGTCGGGGCCGATAAGTTGATGCTCGATTTATCTAGCAAAATAGGTAATCAGAGCAAATAGGTGAAAGGCGGACCGGTACTTATGGTTAACTAGATGCGAATACTACTGATCATCGGATGAAAAGGGTCTAAATCCTCTGGAGGCTATTTTGGAAATGAGTACCACTAAGTCTACCGGCAGGTCCGAACTACCGGTATTATAAGATGCCTAATAGGGATTAAATGGCATCAAGAAAAGCAAAAGAGGAAAATTATTTCAAAGGATCGTTCATATAGCCTAGCGTCAATCCCAACAGTGCCTTAACCCCTGTGATCATGGATGAATCGGTGACATAAAAGTCTGGTGTATGATGTGGAGCCGCCAAACTTGGATCTGATCCTTTTGGACATCCTCCGATGAAAAAGAAAAAAGAAGGTACCTTTTCTGCAAAGAACGAGAAATCTTCAGCTCCGGTAATGGCGCGCTGTAGCTGAACATGCTCAGGCCCAAGGCTGCTGTTGAGCCAGTTGGCTGCTTTGGTAGTCAGGGCAGGATCATTGAAAGTTACGGGAACTTCTCGTTCAATATCTACAGTCACTTGGGCACCCATGCTTTCTCCAATTTTTGTAGCCGTTCTGATCAGATCAGCATGAATTTTATCTTGCATTTGTGTATCCAAGGTACGTATGGTCCCGATCATTTCAGCACTTTCAGGTATGATGTTATTGCGTATCCCTGAATTAATCATTCCTACGGTAATGACCGCACCTTCTTTGGTGAGTTCAGTTTGTCGACTGATGATGGTTTGAATGCCGCTGATGATTTGTGCAGAGGTTACAATGGGATCTATCGAAGCCCAAGGTTGTGACCCATGAGATTGTTTTCCATTAACCTGAATAACAAAACGATCCGCTGCAGCTAAAATACCACCAGGTTTGTAGGTAAGTATTCCCTCGGGAGTATCGGCAGAAATATGCAGACCAAAGGCAACTTCTACTTTTGGATTCATCATGACCCCTTCTTTGATCATGAGTTTAGCGCCACCTTCTTCTCCTGGAGGGGCACCTTCTTCAGCGGGTTGAAAAATAAATTTAACGGTTCCTTTGAGGTCTTTTTTCAGACCGCTGAGGACTTCAGCGACACCCATTAATATGGCTACATGCGTATCGTGACCACAGGCATGCATGACACCCGTTGCTTTATCATTATATATGGAGGTCGCCTTTGAGGCCCATGGGAGCTCTACCCTTTCAGTCACAGGAAGCCCATCCATATCTGCCCTCAAGGCAATCACTGGGCCTGGCTGGTCTCCTACTAAAATACCTACGACGCCCGTTTTGGCTACTCCTTCTTCGACCTCGAGACCTAAATCTTTTAAATGCTGGGCTACTTTAGCAGCTGTTTTGAATTCTAAGTTTGATAACTCTGGATGCTCATGAATATCATGGCGCCACTCAATGACTTTAGGCATTATTTTTTCTGCGTCGAGATGGGCCTTTTTCGTGAGTTTTGCAGATTGACTGAACGCCATTGACACAAGACAAGAAATGATTAGGGTGATAACAAGTTTAATTTTCATGGGGGAACAAGTTAAGTAAGTGAAATTTGATTGAGCTGAAATTCAAAAGAAAGGGCTATCAAAGTGATAGCCCAATTCATTTACCAAAATAATATGAAGAAAAAATGAGCGGTTATTTTTTTCAAAATAGACGCACTTTAAACTTATTAAAAAACCCTCATTTAACCAACTAATTTTATGAAAAATTTCAATTAGCCTACTAAATCAATAAAAAACACAACAAATCATGTGCTCTAAATCAAGGCATCTTCAGGTAGATAAAATCAACCTATATAGGCAAGTTAGATCTTTCATACCCACAACGGCTTACAATACTTCTTTAACTCTTTGAGCGGCGTCTTTGAGTAAGATGGCAGAGGTTACTTTCAATCCAGAGGATTCAATGATTTGCGCCCCTTCTTCAGCATTGGTTCCTTGAAGTCTGACAATGATAGGTACCTCAATAGCACCAATCTTTTTGTAGGCTTCAACCACACCATTGGCGACACGGTCACATCGAACGATACCACCAAAAATATTGACTAGGATGGCTTTGACATTGGGATCTTTCAAGATAATTCTAAACCCGGCTTCTACCGTTTCGGCATTGGCCCCACCTCCCACATCAAGAAAATTGGCAGGTTCACCTCCGGAAAGTTTAATCATATCCATCGTCGCCATGGCAAGTCCAGCACCGTTGACCATAACACCTACATTTCCATCTAACTTCACATAATTGAGGCCATGCGTTGCTGCGGCTACTTCCAATGGATCTTCTTCTGATAAGTCCCTAAGTTGTAAGATCTCTTTTTGCCGAAAAAGAGCATTATCATCAATATCTACTTTGGCATCTACCGCCAATATTTTATCGTCCGAGGTTTTGAGCACAGGATTGATTTCAAACATCGCTGAATCAGTCTGTTCAAAGGCGATATAAAGGGCCTGAATGAACTTCACCATTTCTTTTAGAGCCATACCTGTGAGACCCAAAGCAAAAGCGACTTTTTGAGCTTGAAAACGCCGCAGGCCAACGGCAGGATCTATCCATTCTTTAATAATTTTCTCTGGGGTATGTTCAGCAACGGTTTCGATATCCATTCCCCCTTCGGTGGAGGCCATGATCACATTTTGGCCCTTTGCGCGATCCAGAAGGATCGATAGATAATATTCTTTGGGTTCAGAAGCGCCAGGATAATAGACATCCTCTGCAATCAGTATTTTGTTGACTTTCTTGCCTTCGGGTCCTGTTTGGTGAGTGACCAGTGTGCCCCCTAGAATTGCCTCACTTTTGGCTCCCACTTGGTCTATGCTTTTGGCTAAAACTACGCCATGAGATCCGGTCTCATTGATGGTGCCTTTCCCTCTGCCTCCGGCATGGATTTGTGCTTTGATCACAAACCATTCAGAGCCTGTTTCTTTTTGAATGGCATGTGCCGCTGCCACCGCTTCATCGACTGTGCTTGCGACTTTTCCGCGCTGGATGGTCACGCCGTAGCGCGCTAAAATTTCCTTTGCTTGATATTCGTGGATATTCATGGATCAATTTTTTAAATTCTAAACAGAGGAAAGCACAATTGTTTTCTTGATTATTTTGCGAATCTAATTCATAGTTCGGGTTTAATCAAGTTCATTAAAACAAATGACACCTATATTTGTAGCCATGCTCTATGCCAAAGACATCTGTAAGACCTATGGGGCACTCGAAGTGCTGAAAGGAATCGACTTGGAAGTAGCCGAGAAAGAGGTGATATCTATTGTCGGCGCTTCTGGAGCAGGCAAAAGTACATTGCTTCATATTTTAGCGAGCTTGGATCAGCCCGATCAAGGATCTGTCAGCTTGAAGGGGCAAGCCCTATTTTCACTTTCTTCCAATAAATTGGCTAAATTTCGTAACGATCATATTGGTCTTATTTTTCAATTTCACAACCTACTGCCTGAGTTTACGGCCCTCGAAAATGTTTGTATCCCTGGCTTTATAGGTAATCGTAACGAGGCGGCAGTTTTAAAATCGGGAATGGAGCTCTTAGATCGTTTGGGGATCATAGAAAGAGCCTCGCACAAACCTTCAGAATTGTCTGGCGGGGAGCAACACCGCGTAGCCGTGGCGCGTGCCCTGATCAATCAACCGGCGATCATTTTTGCAGATGAACCTTCAGGTAACTTAGATTCTACCAATGCGCGAGCCTTGCATAAGTTGTTCTTTGAGCTCAGGGATGACTTGGGCCATACTTTTGTGATTGTCACGCACAACGAAGAACTTGCCGACATGGCGGATCGAAAACTCGTGATGCGGGATGGCCGAATGGCCTAAAGGCCAAATTTCATTTTCAAGGTGATCATGTGATTTCTGGGCAGACCAGGATAATAGTACCGCGGGCTACCACTACCAAAGGCACGGGCATTGATCTGATGCATGGAGGCATAGACTTCGTCAAATAGGTTGTTGATGCGATAGCTTAGGTCTAGATCGAGTTTTGTGAAGATCGTGGGCTGCCAACCGATCTGAAAACTGTAATTTGATAGGCAGTCGAATAGCGGCTGTTGTTATCGGTCAGGGGCATACGATCAATGTGTTGGTAACTCAAATGTGCATAAAGGCGTTCCTTAAAATTTCCTTGAAAAGAAAGGCTCAATTGATTGGCTGGAATCCCCGTAAGTGCATTGCCGTCATAGCGTAGCAGTTCACCATTAATTTCTTCTTCAAATTCTTCAAACCTATAGGCTGCATGGTTATAATTTAAACTTTGATTGAGGGTGAAATTAAGTGTTTGAATTAAGCGACTTTTGATACTGAGTTCAATGCCTCTATGCCGTGTGCTGCCGGCATTGATACCCGTGTATTGATCTTCGGCCGTTCTTCTAGATACGAGGAGATCACGAATATTCATTTGATAAATAGAGAAGGAATAGGTCAGTTTTTTACCCCATGAATGCCCTTTCATGCCCCATTCGAAGTTCCATCCAGTTTCTGGTTTTATATCGGGATTGATGGTTCCCTCAGGGGTTAATGTTTCCTCCAAGCTTGGCGGTGAAAAACCGTGACTCATAAGGGCAAAATGAGTGAGTCCAGGCCGAAACGTATGTGAAATGCCTATTCTGGGGGAATAGCGGGCCTGAAATTGGTAATTTCCACTTTGATCTATACTGTCCAAGTCATAGGCATCGGTATAGTCATAAAAGGTTTGATTGAGGTTCAATCCGAGGTCTATATTCAGGGAAGCTAACGGCTTTAAATTAACCTCCAAAAACACGTTGTAGTATCGTCTGATTTCTTCATTGTCTGATAAGTATGCTCCCTGAACACTTCCCGTATTAGGAAAATCGGCATACAGATTTTCAGTCGTTTTCCAATGATAGGCATCTTGATAGGTCTCTAGTCCAGCCATGACATGATGTTGGGTTTTGGTGATTTTTTTGATGAGCCGAGCACGAAGGCCGACCCCATATATTTGATCTTCCAAGATATTGAAGGGTCTGGCTTCAAAGCTTTGGTTAAAGGAACCAAACAGACTCACGTGTTGGGTCAATCCGGGGTGATAGGTATGCGTCCATGAACCCCCTAAAAGAAATTTATCATAATCTTCAAACCCTTGAGATTGGCCCCAAGTGAAGGCGGCTTTGGTGGGTTCATTTTGATAATCTGTTTTACTCAATGAACTCGGTATACCGGCATATTGATTCACATAATACATCAGAAAGTTGAAGGTATTTTTGATTGTGTTGAGGCTCGAGGTGGCCAAGAGTGTATTTCTTTTGAAGGTATTGTTATCACGATAGCCATCACTTTGCTGACGATTGAATGACAGGTGGATACTTCTTTGGTTTTGATCGAGGGCATAGGTCAGACTGTTTCTCAAAAGCCCAAAACTACCGACGGTGGCTGCTGTTGAAAGGGACTGTGATGCCAAGGGTGTTTTTTTTGGGTGGAGGATCAAGGTTCCGCCAAGCCCACTTCCATAAATACTGGCATTGGGTCCTTTGAGAATTTCAATCGTCCCAATGGTATTGAGATCAATGTCTTCAATGGTGGTTTCGCCACTGCCGTTGGTGAGGGGAATGTCTTGGTAATAAGCTCTGATCTTTTTTGTGGAAAAAGCGGCACGAGAGCCTACGCCACGCATCGTGATTTTGTTGGTGTTCAAGGCTCCCGATTGCATAAAAACGCCAGGTACTTGATTGAAGAGCGCGGTCATCAACGTTGGATCGCTGGTACTTATTTCTTTTGAGGATAGTTGGGTGATGGCACCTGGATAGATTTGATTCCTTTGGGGGATCCCAAAATCATTGACTGTAATGGCGTCGAGCAGGACGGGACCGGGAGCCAAGAATATGACTAAGGGAGTATCCAAAGCCATCATTCGGAGATCTTGATAGCCCATACTTTGTATCAAAATTTCATAACCCGGATGATAAAAAAAAATACCTTGATCATTGGTTTGAACCGTATCCCTACCCAAAATATAGGCTCCTTTAATGGGTTGCTGATCGATTTGATCTAACAAGAGGCCTTGACGTTGTGCATAAAGTTGCAGGCCCATAAAAAGGAGTAAAAAGGTAAGGATACTTTTTTTCATGCAGTAAAGTTAACGTGAGGAAAAGCGTATTTTGATTTTTTTATGTTGTAAACTGCAAAAAAAATATAAATGAAAATTCCCTTGGGTGTCCGTTATATGTTGCTCGCAACACTGGCCTTTAGCTTAATGAAAGTTTTTGTGAAGTATATTCCCGATATTCCGGCCATTGAGATTGTTTTTTTTCGTGCCGTAATATCCTTGACCTTGAGTTTAGCTTATTTACTCCCCAAAAAAATCCCCATTTTTGGCAATAAAAGATCCCTATTAGCTGCGCGTGGTGCGGTAGGCGCCACCGCCTTGATTCTCAATTATTATTTACTCCATGAAATTCCGTTGGCGGCGGCCTCTACCTTGACGAACTTAACTCCTATTTTCACGACCCTTATTGGGGTTTATTTGGTGAAAGAGAAAATTCATCCAGCTCAGATTGCCTTTTTTGTGTTGAGCTTCGTGGGCATCTTGATCATCCAAGGTTTTGATACGCGGATCTCTGGGACCCATTTATTTCTGGGTATTTTGGCTTCCTTTTTTAGTGGCATGGCCTATAATCTGGTGAGAAAATTAAGTGCAACAGAGCATCCTTTGGTGATCATGTTTTACTTCCCTCTGGTCGTACTTCCCGTATCCTTGATAGGTTCCTTGTGGTTATGGGTACAACCGGAAGGTTGGGATTGGTTTTATTTATTAATGGTAGGCATTACCACACAGATGGCTCAATATTTCATGACCAAATCCTATCAACAGGCCAAAGTTTCTAAGGTAGCTATTTTTGATTATTTAGGGGTAGTATATGCCTTGATCTTTGGGTTTGTGCTTTTTAATGAGTATTTCAATCTACTGACCTACATAGGTATTGCCTTGGTGTTGATTGGAATTGCCTTAAATTTCAGATTCAAATTGAAGGAACATTGAATTTGAAGGAGACTTTATTTTATTTTGTATTAAATAAGTAAAAAAATGGGAAGAGCATTTGAGTACAGAAGAGCCGCTAAGGAAAAGCGTTGGGATAAGATGTCCAAGGTCTTTCCTAAACTGGCTAAAGCCATCCAGATGGCAGCAAGGGAAGGTGGCGGCGAGCCTGAAATGAACAGTAAACTGCGAGCTGCGATTCAAAATGCCAAGGCTGAAAACATGCCTAAAGATAATATTGACAATGCCATCAAACGTGCCATTGGTAAAGATGCAGAGGCCATTGACGAGGTGACCTTTGAAGGGAAAGGGCCACATGGTGTTTTGGTGTTCGTCGAATGCGCTACGGATAACAACAATAGAACCGTTGCCAATATTAAGTCCTATTTCAGTAAGGCAGGGGGGGCCTTTACCCCGTCGGGGTCATTGGAGTTTATGTTTGCGCGCAAAGCCGTATTTGAGTTTGAAAAAACGGCAGAAATTGATTTAGAAATGTTAGAACTTGAGCTTATTGATGCTGGACTTGAAGAAATTGAGGAACACGATGGTCAGGTCTATGTGACGGGAGATTATACTGCTTTTGGTAGCCTATCAAGTGCATTGGAGGATCTTGAGATCGCAGTAAAAAAATCTTCATTACAACGAATTCCCACCACACCGGTATCTTTTTCAGAGGATCAGATGGTCGACATTGAAAAAATGCTCGATAAAATCGAAGAAGATGATGATGTTCAAGCCGTTTACACCAATATTGCCTGATGCATACACCTGAACATTTTTGGAATTGGTTTTTGAAGCACCAGTCTCGTTATTTGACCCTTGGAGAAATTAAGTCTGAGTTGAGAGATGAAGCGGTCGATGAAATGCAGTTTGAGTTGAACAAGTTTTGTGATCAGATTTTCTTTGAAATAGGAGGAGATGAAGGCGATCATCGTGGGGCATTGATTATCAGTGCTGCGGGGGATCCTGATTTTTTTCCGCAGGTAAGGGAACTTGTAGCCGCCGCACCTTCCATGGAGGATTGGGAGGTTATTGCTTTCAAACCTGCACAATTGGGTCCGGTAGTCATTAATTATGAGGATCAATCATTTGATCCTCAAGAGGTCATTGTGATCCCTTTGCTGCATGATGCGTATCCAGATTCGGTCGGGATCCAAGTGTGCTTTGACGATTTTAAGGAGGAGATCGAAGAGCATTATATGGGCGCCACTTTTTTGATGTTGGAGGCTTTGATTGGGGAGGAAGCGGCCATCAACGATATTGAATATTTGGAGGTATGTAAAGTACCTGAGGATATCGATAACATTGAGCATTTGATGCTTTCAGATATTGAAGATCATATTATTGAAATCAAGACGGAAGGTCTCGATGAGGACGCCCATTGAATCAATACGAGCTTACCTGGCTCAAGCATAAAAAAAATAGACATAAAAAAGCCGCAACCTAGAGGGTTGCGGCTTTTTTTATAAGTTGTTTTATGATTTTGAAGCCATGTATTCGACCAATTCAATCACTTTCGATGAGTAACCCCATTCGTTGTCGTACCATGAAACCACCTTCACAAAGGTAGGGGACAACTGAATGCCTGCACCAGCATCAAAAATGGAAGTTCTTGAATCTCCTAAAAAGTCATTGGACACTACGGCATCTTCGGTATAACCCAAAATCCCTTTCATAGGTCCCTCTGAAGCAGCTTTCATGACCGCACATATTTCTTCATAACTGGTGGCTTTCTCAAGATTTACCGTTAAGTCAACCGCAGATACATCAGCTGTTGGAACTCTGAAAGACATGCCTGTTAATTTACCATTTAAAGCAGGGATGACTTTACCCACCGCCTTGGCAGCTCCTGTGGAAGAAGGAATGATGTTTTGATAAGCACCACGTCCACCGCGCCAGTCTTTCATAGAAGGGCCATCTACCGTTTTTTGGGTAGCTGTGGCTGCATGTACCGTCGTCATCAAGCCTTCCTTGATACCAAAATTATCATTCAGTACTTTGGCGATAGGTGCCAAACAGTTGGTGGTACAAGATGCGTTAGATACAAACTGCATATCTGGGTGGTAATCGGTATGGTTGACCCCCATGACAAACATCGGCGTATCGTCTTTGGAAGGCGCAGACATGACTACTTTTTTGGCACCGGCCTCTATATGGCCTTTTGCAGATTCTTTACTCAAAAAGAGACCTGTAGATTCGATCACGTAATCTACTCCTATTTCTCCCCACTTTAAGTCGGCAGGATTGCGTTCAGCAGTCACTCGAATGGCTTTGCCATTGACGATCAACTTACCTTCTTCAACGGATACCTCTCCCTTGAAGTTACCATGTGTAGAGTCATATTTAAGCATATAAGCCATATAATCCACATCAATGAGGTCATTGATTCCTACTACTTCTATATTTTCATTCTGTGCTGCTACACGGAAGACGAGTCGGCCAATTCGACCAAATCCATTTATTGCGATTTTTGTTTTAGACATTTTAATAACTTTAACCCATTAAGCGTTTTCAGTGCGCAAAGTTATCATTAGTTGACGTCCTTACAAACTACCCTGCAAGTATTTTGTATTTTTGAAGACAACTTCTCCATGGCCTTATTGATTTTAAACGGAATTAATCCTCAACTAATGCGTTATTTAAATCTTTAAAGGGTCTGGAATGAATTGTGGAATACTTTAAGGCTTACTTGATAGCTTATCTCAGTTGGTGAGGATGTCAAAAGTAAAATACGTTTGCCAATAGGCGATTGAGGAGAACCTGTAGTGTATGGCTAGGCATCATGATTGAATTTTAAAAAATTCAATTAAAAAAATGCGTGCTTATTTGCAAATTATGATGAGAACTCTATCTTTGCCACTCAAAAAATCGGAGGAAGGTCAAAAGAAACTTTGAGACCTTGCTGATTTGGAGAAAATGGTCCGTTCGTCTAGGGGTTAGGACGCCAGGTTTTCATCCTGGTAACAGGGGTTCGATTCCCCTACGGACTACAATGAAGCCACTTATGTTACTGATATTCAGTATTTTAGGTGGCTTTTTTAATGTCTACTGTCGCTAGAGCTGTCGTAAACTGATTCAATTCCTCATTTCAGAACTCCCAGATCAATAAAGCTATCAATTTTTACCATTTTTTATACCTATTCGGAGTGATTTTTTCTCAGGAGAGAGATTTCGTTTAATATGAACAAATTTTGCTAAATACAGTATAAATGAACCCTATTTCTAGTCATTCATACTGGATAAATTGTAATTTTTTTAATTTAAATTTTTAGTAAATATGTTCAATTTTAACATAGATGATGAAGCTTTTAAAGCATTCAAGTACGAATTAATATCAGAGGTAAAAAAAGAGTTAACCTTTCAAGAGGAGATTTTCAAAACAAGTGAAGCAGCAGAGTTTTTGAAAATATCAAAACCTACCCTATATAAGTTGATTAATAGTAATAGTATTCCCTTTATCAAAATAGGGGATCAAAAGCGATTTAGAAAATCTGATTTGTTAAATCTGGGTAAAAACTAATTAATAGATTTTTCATATCCATAAGGTAGAATCCTTAAAGAGGATACCCTTCCTCAGTAGCAATAATTTTTTTCTATGAATAAACCAAAAAACCATTTAATCAAGTATGTCTAATAATCATAAGTATTACCTAATCCCTAAAGGTGTTGAGTTAGCATCTCTAAAAAATGAAAGTGACAAAAAGAATATTGTCAAGCACATGTCAGCCACCTGTACCCTGTTAATCCATCAATTTTGTTATCAAGTTGAAAGGCAAGACGGTAGTGAAACTGACAAGGAAGAGAGAGATCTCTTTAATGTTGAGATATCGAGCAGTACACTTAAAAAGAAAGTAAATTCTCGCTACTCTCCTGCAATTAAGAAATTAACAGATGCTGGAATCATCAAATGCAATGATTCTTATCTAGCAGGAGAATATTCGAAGTCATATACCTTTTCTAATCTTAGTCATTTCAGTCAGTTGACATTCGTTCCTGATCCAGATTATAAGTCACCTACATATGATTTAGAAGAACCTTATAAGTCTTTAAGTATCGACTTTGATTGCGATAAGCTAACCATTGATGAGAATAAAGTTCATAAATATATCTCTACGCTTAATGGAAAACCTAAGAAGGTGTATCATATAATATCAGCGAAAAAGATTCTAATGGGTGATTATTATTTCACTATTGATAAGTATGGACGATTTCATCATAACCTGACTAATCTATCTTCAAATCTGAGAAAGTTCCTTACCTACGAAAATGAAAAGCTGAAAGGCATAGACCTTCCCAACGCACAGCCCTTACTGCTGCTTATACTATTGAATCATATTAAAGAGCATAAAGAGAGCCAATACCTAGTAGATCCATCAAAAGTTCTAGAAGCGATAGATGAAAACCTGGATCAAGTGCAGTTACTTAAAGAGCTCGTGCTTAGTGGGAACTTCTACGCATTCATTTATCATAAGTTGCAATTATTGGATCATAAGGATCTACCAGAGACTACATGGGAAGAGAGCCCAAAGGCAGTAAGAAAAACGATTAAACTTGAGGTTTTAAAATGGATCAATGCAAAAAGAGATTCGAGGGATGATTACAGACCTTATATTGATGAGATCATAGAGTATCACTTTAAACCTTTACATACATTGATGTGGACGATTAAATCATTAGAAAACACTCCTGATGCTGAATTGACAAAAGATGGAATTCTTGATCGTCGAGACTCCTACAAGAATGCAGCAAGAGTATTACAATCCATGGAATCTGATATAATTATTAAGGGAATCTGTAATCAATTGAAAGATGAGAAACCAAGTATTCCGCTCTTTACTATCCATGATTGTATCTACACAAATGAGTCCAACTTTGAGTATCTCTACAGCTTTTCAAACCAGTACATAAAGGATAACTACAACATTAATATAACGTTCAATAAGGAGTAAAACATTGATGAAATAGGGGCATATTTCTAGCTAAAATAGCAGCTTTACAGATTACCCTAAAAACAGCTTCT